>NZ_JBIUCG010000005.1:0-343676 GCF_044548645.1 Nocardia sp. NPDC051929
TGCACCATCAGCAACCACATTCCGCAGTTCTACCGGAATACCCAGCACCCCAACACAATCGACACCCGCCCATCATCGAAAGTGGGACAGAGCCAGATTCGGTGAGCGCAGTCACCGTTGGCCGACCGGGTGCTCGCACGCACGACGGCCGCCGGACCGGCCGGCCACGATGTGGTCTTCCTCAGCCTGCCGCGCGGCCAGTCCGCGGCCATCGCCGCCGAGTTGCCCGAATCCACGGTGATCATCGACTGCGGCGCTGACTTCCGGCTCAGCGAACCGAACGCCTGGGAGATTCATCGCTGAACCATCCACCAGCTCCCAGCAGCCGCCCGCCCCCTTGCTAGCCGCGGATCCCTTCGCGGACAGCTGCATGGAAGAAACTTTGCCGCTGATTCGTGAACCCAGCGACGAAGGCTTCCGGTTGAGAGGGCGTTCTGAGCACCTACAGGACCCCATTCCCGACCGATCGAACCGCCCACCCGTGTCAGCGCCTCCGCTTTTGACCGACTAACTACGCAAATTTGCGGATCTGCGGTGTCCAGACCATCTCAGAGGGCCTGAAAAGAACGCATCCTCCGCAAATTTGCAGAGGATGCATGACAAAACGTGTCCGGAGGGGGAGTGGACCACTACGCACACGTGCTTCATCAACGACAGATCCTGCCCCTGGCGTGAGGGCCAGACGGCGGTGTCTTTCCCGTCGGAATGGTGGGCCGCCGACAACCGCCCGGCAAGAAGGTGGTCGGAACCGAAACCGGATCGGCTGCTATTCGAAGACTTCCGCGTGCCACCAGCGATCGGGGTCACTGAACCAGGGGCCGACCCGGTCCGCGTCGAGGACCCGTAATTCCTTCAGATCGATGTTGTACCGGCGGTAGAGCGCTACGATCTCGCGCAACCCGTCTTCATCGACCGCGTCGAGATCTACGGTGAGGTACAAGGTGCGCACCCGTCCTTGGTAGGACTCGATGCAGGAGATCTTGTCGAGCCACCCGAAGAACGCCGCCTCGTCTTGCGGCGAGTAGTAAGTGACGCCGGTGGCCTCGATGACCACGGTGCCGGTGCTGTTCATCGCGACTTCCCGCCTGGGTACACGTTCGTATAACCACCTTTCTTCTCTTGCACGTCCCAGTGCGGGCCGCCGTGCGCTGTCGAGCCTTGACCGGTTGGCACCCACACACGCCCATCCGCGTCGAGCCAGCCGGACCCCTTACCGTTCGGGTTGGGAACCCACTTGTCACCGTCTTTAGGTGGCACGAACCCTTCCGCCTCGCCCGGACGGCCCGGGGCCTTCGGCCCATTAGGGTCATACGCATTGGCTGGCGGCTTGTAGTTGGAATTGAACGTCGCATCACCGGCGATGGACAGGATAGTCAGTCCAGTGATGGTGGCCAGCGCGGTCGTAGCCAGTGCTGCCGCGCTGAACTTGATTCCGCTCAACGCCGTGAAGAACGTTCCGATTACACGTGCGATGGCCGTCGCGGCGCTGTCGAGGGCGGGGCCTTCCACCGTTGCGGCTCTGGGATTGCGAATCCACACCACGGTTACAGCGATCACGACCGATGCGGCGACTAGCGTCGCCGCCACCTGGGTGTTGATGTCCGCACGGACGCCGACAAGCGCTGCGTGGTGGCTGGCAGTCGCACCGGCGAGATCGTCGGCCGCCAGCTTGATCTCGCCGGCGTTCTTCGACAGTGTCCTGAGGTGGTCGGTCAGGTTCTGTATATCGGGTGCGTCGAACTTGGCCAACCCGTCGGCAACGGCGCGCAGCCGGGCTTCCGCTCCGAAGATCGTGTTGTCGTCAGCGAATGCTTTCCACGCTTTGGCGGCACGATCCAGCTTCTCGGTGTCGCCGTCGGGGATCTCACCGCCCCCAAGCTTGGCAATGACCTTCTCGTACAACTCGGGGAATTCGGACTCGAGACCACTACCGTTGTCTCTCGATGACGCCACACCGACGACAACCTCAGCGCCATAAGGCAGTTCGGACGGAATCGTGCGCGGACACGATGGGCCGACCCCTTTGTTCGGATCACGATTGGCCGCATAGTTGGCGCATTCCCAGTTGTAGCCGGACGCGATGAGGATATCGCCGAAATGCTGCAGGGCCCTGGCGAAGTTGGTCGCTGCGGTGGTGAAGGCGCCGGCGCGTTCGTCGTAGCTGACGGACCACGCCTTCACAGCTTGGTAGCTTCCGGCCATACCGCCGGTTTCCAGAAGAGCTGTCTGCAACGGGTTATAGGCGGCCTGAAACTCCTTTGACAGCTTGTAACAAGCGTCCGCAGCGGTGTAGTACGACTGCGGTGCGACAACGGCCATGTCATCCCCCCGTCATTCGCCGGTTCACATCCAGCGCGTTCGCGTAGGAATCGCGGGCTGCCTGTGCCGCCTGCTCCATCTGCGCCAGTCCGTCGAGCAACTCACGCGCCGCGGCCATCCAGTCCTGATGCTCCTCGGCGTAAGCTGCTGCTGCTTCGCCCGTCCATCGCCCGGCGTTCACCAGCTCCTGCACGCGGCTTTCCAATTGATCGAGATGGTCGGCGAAGAACTCCTTGAAGCCGCGGGCGCGGGCGGTCACCTGGTCGATGTGATCGAGGTCGAACTCGAACTGGGCGGACATGTCGTCAGTCCAACTGCAGCGAGCTGAGTGACGACGCGTTCGCGTCGTCCCGGTTCTGGAACGCCGAGGAGGTGACACCGAGCTTTGCTGCCAGGTCGGTGAGTGCGTCCCACGCTTTCAGCGCGCCGTCCTGCATGTCGTCCCAACCGGCCCGGTACGCATCGGCGGCGCTGCCCTTCCAGCTACCGAACAGCGCTTGAACTTCACGGTCCAACGACACCGAGCCCGACCTCAGCTGCTCGGCCACGTCATAGGCGAACCTGCCGACCGCCTTCACTTCCTCTGGCACCACATGCAGCGGTGTGTCACCTGTCGTCATGATCTCCCCCTCCGGCTACCGCGGACGCGTCGAGAGTATATCGACAGGTTCTGTAGTTTCTGCCCATGGCGCCGAGGTCCAACGCAGGGCTGTGTTCGGGCCGACTCGTGTCGAACCGGGTGATACGGCGGGTGCAGGTGCAGCGGCGAGCCAGGGATATCCGGCGCTGCTACGACATCTGGATACAGACTCCCGCCGTACACGCCGATGACCTGCATCACCGTCCACCGCTGTCGGTTAGTACGGGCAGTGCCCCGTCGACTATTCCGAGCCAGAGGTAGTCTCGGGCGCGGGTTACGGCGACCAGTTGGCGGCGGGCGGCGAGTTCGTCGGTGTCCTGCTGTGACGCGGTCCGTCGGCGGGGGCGTTCGCCTGGCAGCACCGGGCGGAAGACCGCTGGAAATTCCAGTCCTTTGGCGCGTTGGACGGTGCCGACCTTGACCGCGTCAATATAGCTGCCGTTGTAGTCTTCGAGCAGCTGGATCGGGATGCCCGCCGCTTTCAGCACCCACCGGAAACGATTCGCCTCGGTGTTGGTGCGGGTGATCACGGCGACGTGGCCGTTGGGTGCCCCGAGTGCGCGGATCGCCGTGGTGAGCGCGGCATCGATCTGGTTGTCGGGTCCTTCCCATTGATCGACGTGCCCGCCATCGAGGACGCCGCGCGCGTCGCGCAGCGTCACACCGGTACCGCCATCAAGGTCGTCCACCGTGTTGCGGGCGTCGATTCCCTTGGCGTAAGCGAGAATCGCTGCTCGATTGCGGTAATTGACGGACAAGAGTTCGCTGCGGTTGCGAACGTCGAACCCGGCGTGCGAGAGCCGCCAGCCACCGGGATATACCTGCTGTTGACCGTCGCCGACGAACAGCAGGGAATTGGGGGTATTGGCGGCAATCTCCCCGACCAGTCGCAAGCCCATCAACGTTACGTCTTGCACCTCATCGACGACCACCATTGAATACGGTGGGTCAAGCGGTCGTTGGCGGAGCTCCGCCAACGCTGCGGCGATCAGGTCGTTGGCGTCGAAGACCTCACGTTCGCAGCGGATTCGCTCGTACTCCTCGAAGAGCTTCCACACCAAGGGGCGCTGATCTTCACGACGCAGTGCCAAGCCCTCACGCCCGGTGCGGACCAGTGCTGCATAATCGTTGTAGTCCGTGATACCACGGCCTTTGATCAAGCGGTCGATCTCGTCTGCCCAGTATTCGAGGTTGGGCTCGATGTCGGCGAGTGGCCCGTTTTCACCGCCCACATGCGCCCATGCCAGTGACAGTGCTGTGCGCGCCCGCACAGGTTCCATACGCACCGGCTTGCCCCGCAGCCGCAGAAACTGGCTCGCCCACGCGTGTAGTCCGATGAACTCAACGCGATCGACGACTTCGGGAGCTAGCCGGGTGAAGGGAGTCCTGTGGCAAGCAGGGAGCGAGCGCACAAAGCTGGTCAACAGCAGTTTGCCGGTGCTCTCTCGTGCGATGCGCGCCAGTCGATGCAGCGCCACCACCGTCTTTCCCGTTCCAGCCGGTCCGATGATGCGTGCGGGGCCATTGTAGTTGCGCCGCACGAGGCTCAGCTGATCGGGATCGAGGAACGACAGCCAGGTCAGTAGCGGTTCCGATAGAGCACGCTCGCGCTGATCGGCGATGGCATCGTTTTCCTCGAACAGTCCCTCCGCTTCGGGTTCGGCATCGGTGCCGGTCGCTGCGATGTGTACGGGACGATATTCGGATCTGTCGGCGACTGCTTTGGAGACGTGTTCGGCGTCACGCTGTTCGAGTACACGTCCGGCGAAGAACGCGCGACGCAGCGTTCGTTCGTCGGCGACGACCACTCGATTGTCGACATGGCCGAGATCGGTGCCCACCGGCACGACCAATGCCACTCGAACCGTGCTCGCCACGAACACATTCGACCCGACCGTCAGCTTGTCGAAGAGCCGTTGCGTGCGGGCACGGACAGCGTCGATCGTCTGGCTAGTAGGTGCGGTGGTGGTGAATATCAGCGCGAACACCCCGCCGCGGCCGACCAGCAGCGCGTGCGCTCGGCCGGTCGGAACGTCGACGATGGGATCGCGCACCAGCAGATACGCCCCCCGCTCCATCAGCATGCCCGCGAACACGCTCCGGTAACCAGGTGGAAGCCCTGGCAGCGCATTGAGCGCGTCGTACACCTGTTGACGACGAACCTCTTGCGAATGCCAGCCGCGATTCACTTCTCCCACCCTTCCGCCCGCCGACCCCTGACAGGCACATCGCAAGAAGGCTACAGCCAAGCTCCAGGGGAAGTTCGCCAATTGCGCATCATGGCAACAACTTTCGAGCAGGACGGCACGCAATGCTCACTTATTCTGCACGTATATGCAGGAGAACGGTCGCAGTTCGTGAGACTACGTAGCCTCGGCCGGTCCGCCCTCGGCGTACCATCTCACCGACCGACCTCGCGTATTGCGCCATACCGCTATGGCGGTGCTGCGAGAGGCTGTGGGTCCGGTGTTGGTTGGGGTCTGCTGGCGCCGGTGCAGCCAAGGCGAGCTGGCACGGATGTACAACCGAAATTCACGGATAGCTATCGGCCGAGATACGGTCTATCGCGGCGTTCCAAGCACCGCGGCGAAGTCCCCCGGCTTGAAGTAGGGAGCCTGCTCGTTGGGGAAGGCCACGGCATCGCCCACGAGATCGGGAGAGTAGCCGTATGGGATGGATCAATTCCGGAGGCTACGCATCAGAACCGTTTTATTCGTGTCCGGTGCCATGACGTGATCCATCAGCAGTTGGCCGCCTACGAGCTGGATTCCGCTGGAGAGCGTAGGCCCATCTTCGCTCGGCGAAGACCACGTCGGGACTGAACACGATCAGTGCAGCGCAGGTGAAGTCGGCACCAATTGTAGTGCCACCAACCCAAGTCTAGGGTCAGTTCGTGCTCACCTCGGAAAGCGTCATGTCGATAGGTGCGTGCCACCGCACCGCCCTTGCTGAACTCGACCCTCTCTTCGCATCCCTCCAATCCCGCTTCCGAGGCGAGCTGTGACCGCGCCGGTGTCGGCGATGCCGGTGTGGTCGGGCCTTCTCACGCCGGTACTGGAAGTCCTCGCCGACGGCCACATCTGGCGCAAGCGCGACCTCCACACGGCGGTAGAGGACCATGTCGGGCTGACAGCCGAGCAGCGGGCCGAGGTGCTGCCGTCGGGGCAGGGGCGCGCTGACAACCGGATCGGGTGGGCCCTCAGCGGGCTGTACCGCGCGAAGCTCATCGACAAACCGGCCCGCGCTACCTTCGTCATCACCGATGCGGGCCGAGCTCTGCTCGAAGCTCACCCCGCAGGGATCACCGAGAAGATCCTGAAAGCGCTACCCCAGTATCAGGACTACACACCCGCGCGGACAGGCTCCTCGAATGGCGACGCCGTAGCCGACACACATGTCGCCGACGAAGTAGTCGACCCACTCGAGCAGATCGAGCGTGGTGTCGAACGCCTCCATTCCGAGGTCGCCGCCGACCTGCTGGCACGGCTGCGCGCGCAGGATCCGGCGTTCCTCGAACACTCGGTACTCGACGTTCTCGTCGCCATGGGATACGGCGGCACCGAAGGCCGGGCCGCCCGGATCGGCGGGTCCGGTGACGGGGGAGTGGACGGCGTCATCGATCAGGACCCGCTCGGCCTCGAACGCATCTACGTGCAGGCCAAGCGCTACGCCGCGGACAACACCGTCGGTCGGCCGGAGATCCAGGCGTTCGTCGGCGCGTTGCACGGCGTAGGAGCCGCCCGTGGCGTCTTCATTACCACGAGCGCCTTCACGTCGGGTGCCCGCGAGTACGCGCAGAACATCGGCACCCGCGTCATCCTCATCGACGGCGGGCGCCTCGCCGAGCTGATGATCCGCTACGGCGTCGGCGTCCAGACGCGACAGACCTTCACGGTCGTCGAGGTCGACGAGGATTACTTCGAATGACCCTAGGACTCCCATGAACACACTCCACCGCTGCGCCAGCGACGAGAACTTCGCCGAGCTACAGCAGGACCCGTTCTACGACCCCGCAGTCGACCTCATCGCCGACTACCTCACCCACGCGTTCGACGACCCCGCCAGCGGGGAGGTGGACCGGTGGACGCTGAGTGCGCTACCCGCCACGAACAGGACCGCCGCGCGTCAGCGCCTGTTCACGCTGAACGTCGGGCCGATGGAAGTGCTGTATGTCGAGCGGTTCCTCGAGGGCAACGGCATCGTGGACTACCGCATCGCGATGTACATGTCGGAGTACGCGCTCACCGGAGAGACCCTCCGCACCCTGGATCAGTTGGAGAACACTTTTCCACTGTTGCATTTTCAGCGCACCGGACTGGCCTCTGCGGGCGGCGACGGGATCGTCGTCGACTGGTTCGTCTCCGACGAAGGCGCCGACGAGCAGTTCTTCGGCCTGCCCCTCGCCGCAGCGACCCGACGCCTCGCTGAGCTCCTTGTAACCAAGGGGCGTGGACCGTACGCGCCGTATCACAACCGCGCCTTCGCAGCCGACGTCCTCGGGCGCATCAGCGGCGCCTGAGGATCAGCATTTACCGACTGTCGGCGCACCGACGGCGGAAAGGATCTCGGCATCGTAACCCCCCGCGGGTTAGTCTGCCTCAACTCTGGTAACCGCGGCCTCCTGAGCGGGGGCCAGATCAGGTGGACCGACCTCACGGGGTCACGTCAAAACCCACGGGCCATTGGGAGCGGTCCACCTGACCTTGTAACTCGACTGACTTCGCGCGCACTGGCCGCGCTCTGTGGTAGATCGGTACAGAGGTGGTCGTAGGCGTGATCGGGGGTTGGCGATGGCTCGGCGTCGGGGATTCTTCGCGGAATTGCAGCATCAGTTGCGGATGCGCGAGCGGGAGCAGCAGCGGATTCTTCAGCGGCAGCAGAGACTTGAGGCGCAGGCGGCGCGGGAGCAGCAGCGTGCCGTCAAGGCCGCCGAGCTGGCATCGGCCCGTGCCGCCAAGGAGCAGCAGGTCCGCTACGTCGAGCAGCGGCGTGCCTATGCTGCACACCGGACTCGTATGGTTCGTGAACGAGTCGAGGAGCTTGCCTCGCTTCTGGCCAGCTACGTTCCCACAGAGGTGCTCTGGCCAACCGACCTGCTACGGAACGAGTTCCAACCGCGGCCGTTCACCCCTGGGCCCGAGCTAGCGGCCGCCAGTCCTGCGCCGGTGTGGGAGCAGTTCGCACCACCGGCACCGACGGGCTGGCAGCGCGTGCGGAGTAGTGGGTACCAGCGGCAGGTCGAGCAGAAGCGGGCGGATTTCGAAGAGGCTCTGGCGCAGCACATGAGCCGAGAAGAACATCGGATGGCTGCGTGGGATGCGGTCGTGAGAAGCCATGAGGCCGCCGAGCGGGTTCGAGCCGAGGAAGTCGAGCAGAGCAACGCTCAGCTGGAAGTCCTCCGGCAACGCTTCGAAGCAGCGGACCCGGCTGCGGTCGAGGAGTGCTTCGAAGTGTTCCTCAAGGCAGCGGGACTGCCTGTGGACCTGCCGATCGATGTCGAGGTCGCGTATCAGTCACAGCCTCGGCGGCTGTTGATCGACCGGAGGCTTCCAGGGATCGAGGTCATCCCACCAGAGCGAGAATACCGTTACGTCCGCGAGCGCGATGAGATTGTGAGTTCTGCTCGTTCGCCCAAAGAAGTGCAGCAACGTTATGCGGATCTGCTCGGCCGACTCGTGTTGCTCACGATGCGGGATGCTTTTGCTGTGCGGCCGGGCTCTCTGGTCGAGGAAGTCGCGGTCAACGGCGTGGTCGCCGGGCGGAACAAGGCCACTGGGCGGCCGGAGGATCACGTCTTGATCAGCGTGTCCGCGACTCGCGCGCAGTTTGAGGATCTGGTGCTGACCGAGTTGGATCCTGTGGCGTGCCTACAGCAGCACTTGAACGCGATCGTTTCCCCACATCCTTGGGATCTCGAGCCGGTTCGACCGATTTTCGACCCGGACCTATCTCGCTACAAGCGGACCGACTCGGTTGATGTGGCTAGCCAGCTCGATTCACGACCCGTGTTAGTGGAGATGCCGTGGAAGGACTTCGAACAGCTGGTGCGAGAGCTGTTCGAAGCAATAGGTATGCAGTCGTGGGTCACCCAGCCGTCCAAGGACGATGGTGTCGACGCCATCGCGATCAACCCCGACCCTGTCATGGGCGGCGAGTGTGTCATTCAAGCCAAGCGCTACAAAAAGGTGGTCGAGATCGATGCGGTGCGCGCATTGGCAGGTGTCATGGAGGACAAGCACGCCAGTCGCGGGGTGTTGGTGACGACCTCATGGTTCGGCAAGGCCAGCGACGATTTCGCGCGACGACACAATCGCATCCAGCTGATCGACGGCGCGCAACTGAAGTATCTCATCAAGGAGCATCTCGGCAAAGACGTCATTCCCGGCGCAATCAAGCCCTCACGACGCAGGGGACCGTCCACGCGCTCATGAGCCGCTCAAGACAGGCGTGGGCAACATACTGCTGCACGGATTGAGCAGGCCATGAGATTCGACCGTCCTCCGTATGTGGTAGTGGACGCCACCGAGTTACGTTCGGATTTTCGACGGCGCCGCTGCTCCAGGGCAGGGTGAGACCGGCGCGGACGGCGTCGTAGTCACGCCGCAGGCCTCGAACGAAGGAGCGCAGCGCTGGTAGGTCGTCGGATTCGACTGCGGTCATCCACGCGTCCAATTCGCCGCCACGTCGCTCACGCATCATCACCGCGAAAGCACGTACCTGCCCGGCGAGCGGTGAGTTCCGGACTGGCGTCGAGCACGGTGTCGAGGCGTTGCCGATCGTGGGGATCGAGTGTGGTGAGATGGCTCATCAGCCAGGTAACGAAGCGGCGGACCGATAAGGGCTTGGCTGGGAGCCGGGGTGTGCGCTGGGCGGTGCGCAGTGGCTGCAGGAAGTCGAACAGGATCGTTCGGCTGCCGCGATATCCTCGTGCTCGGATCTCGGTGAGCAGCTCGCGCGTGTTGGTGCACCCTTCGTTCCAAGGTGCAGCAGACTAGGGTGTTTGAACTCGTCCAGCACGCTCGGTCGTTGTTTGCCGGCCGAGTCCCGGATCAGCTCGTCGGGGGTGGACGCGCGGGCCGGACGCCGGACGGTGGCGCGGGCGAGACCGAGCCGCAGGCTGATCGCGCACCGGCGCGGTCGCGGCAGATGATGTCGACACCGGGATGGGCGTGCAGCCAGGCGCTGAGCGTGTCGCTGGTGCGGTCGGCGAGCACATCGATGGGCCGCCTGGTTTCGATATCGACGAGGATCGTGCCGTAGCGGTGTCCGCGGCGTAGCGCGAAATCGTCGACGCCGAGCACGCGTGCTGTGGCATGTTCGGGGTCCGGCATCGCACGGATCTGTCGTAGCAATGTCATCCAGCTGACTGTCGCAGGTTGGAGCCCTCGGCGGGGCACACAAAACATGGGCAACTGGAAAACACCTGGTGATCGTGGGCATGTACTCAATGTGAGGGTCGCGATGATCGCGTCCGGAGAGCCGGTCATTTCCATGTTCACGGCGCCCTCGGCGGGGCGTTGTGAACGTGGGAATGGGGACGACCTGCGGTTTCGGGCGGTCGGTTGGTGATCGAAGTCGACCGGCTCGATACCGACGATCTCTCCCGCGTCCCGCCCGATCTTCTCGGGCGAGCAGCATTGCAGCCCAACCAGATCCAGATCGCGATGCTCGCGGATGCGGCTGATCATTTCGGTGCCGAGGTTGCCGGTGGCGACTGGAAGACTCGGACCTGGCCGGAAGAGCTCACGGCGAGACGCCTTTCTGTCATGAGGGAGGGTGATGTCGTCTGTTGTGTGCCAGTAAGTGCCGGTGACCGCCCGCGGCCGGGGTGCGACCGCGCCGCTGCCGGGTCGTGCGGGCGCGGTGGCCCCGCCAGGCGGTGTAGAACTGCCTCGCCCATTCGCGCACCGCGGTGAATCCCTGGATTCCTTGCGTGACAACGCAGGTGGGTCCGAGTAACGCTGGTGTGCCCAGATGCGGAGGTCGACTTCGAACTGGTCGATGACGAAATCGGCCATCGTCTCGCCGTATTCGGTGATCTCGGGGCTGTCGTCACCGGGTTTGCGGCCGATCCAGTTGCAGCGTTGGCCGGACGGGCCCGTGGTCTCGGGCGCGCGGGGCCAGGGCCGCGGCGAGTCGCCGCCCGCGCTGGCTCCGGCGACGACGATTCGGGCGGGGTCGGTTCCCGGCTGCTCGGCGATCCAATCCGTCGATGTTCGCGAACAACGCGTTCTCCGCGTCTTCTCTTGTGCGCCAGGCATTCCCGTATGCAAGCTCGGTCCTATAGCCTGACCTACTGCCCGAAAACAGGAAGGACGCCCTGTGGCCGTGACCGACCAGCCACGAGCACGCTATGCATTATCGTTCACGAGTGGCGGCCTCTTGGTCCGTGAGGGCGAGGTGGTCGCCGAGGTATATCTGGGTTGCCGTTCCTGGGACGAGACTCGCACCCGGATCGTAGAGGGTAACCGGCTACAAGCACGCACGTCCTCATCGAGCACTCGTGTCACCCGCGAGACCGTTCAACGTCTGTCCGTGCTGAGCGACAGTGAGCTCGAGCTGCTCATCGATGCAAGCCCCACCGAGCAGCGTCATCTCATGTGGGTTGCGGCCTGCCGTCGCTACGACTTCATCGGCGACTTCGCCGAAGAAGTTCTCCGCGAACGTTTCCTGCTGATGACCCCCACCTTGAGCACCGAGGACTTCGACCGTTTCCTGACCGGCAAGAGCCTGTGGCACCCGGAACTCGACGAGCTGAAATCTTCGACCAGTCAGAAGCTCCGCCAGACCCTGTTCCGGATGCTCCACGAGGCAGGACTGCGCACCACGAGTGAGGACATCATCCCTGCGGTGCTCTCCGCGCGTGTCGCCGAGCTACTCGGCCGCCGGACCCCTAGTGACCTCCGGTTCTTCCCGACCATGGCGCCGATCAGCGAGTTCGACCACGAGGTGCAGCTATGAGGACCACCCAACGGGACCTCGTCAGCGACGAGAAGCACGTCTACGACGTGCTGCGCAGTGAGCGGTTCCTGAAGATGGAAGGCCTGTCCAAGGAAGTCCCGTTCTTCATCTACCACTTCCCGCCGTCATGGGCACTCGGCGTCGACGACATGCGTGACCGTGTGCAGACGAAGCTGCAAAGCGACGAGGGGCGCAGTGTTGTGGAAATCAATCTCTACGACCTTGCCGTGGAGCTGTTGAAGGCCCGCGGTGTCTGGGAACGCGTCCTCGACCTCGAGCCAACGATGGACAAGTCGGAGTTCCGTGGGGTGTTGCAGGGCATGCTCGATCCGCACGACCACCTCGCACCCGCCATCCGGGCACGGCTCGATGAGCAGCCCAGCGACATGGTCTTCCTCACCGGCATCGGCGAGGTATTTCCCTTTATTCGCACCCACACGGTGCTCGAGAACCTGCAAAGCGTCGTGGTCGGGCGTCCGATGCTCGTCTGGTTCCCGGGCACCTATGAGTTCACCCAGACAGCCGGTCACCAGCTGCGCGCACTGAACCTCGGTGCCAGCGACAGCTATTACCGGGCCAAGGACATTCTGGAGCAAGAAGCATGAGCATGCGCACGATCAACGAGATCTTCGCCAAGCGGATCGACCGAGCAATCGAGGGTGTTATCAAGGCCGATGACACCTCCCAGCTCGCCACCGAGGTGGAGGAGTATGTCCTCACGAACGAGGCCGCCAAGGGCGTGGAGCATGTGCTGGAGGCCTACACCAACTACACGAACGCCAACGGAGTGTGGATCTCCGGCTTCTTCGGCTCCGGTAAGTCACACCTGTTGAAGATGCTCGCCCACCTGCTCGGTGATATCGACGGCCACAAGTATCCACGGGCCCGGGTCTCGGAACAATTCCGGGCCAAGGCCGATGACGCCTTCCTGCCTGCCCTGATCGCGAAGGCCGACCGGATCGCGGCCAAGAGTCTTCTGTTCAACATCGACCAGAAGGCCACGCTGATCTCGAAGGACCAGAACGACGCGTTGCTCAAGGTTTTCGTGAAGGTCTTCGACGAGTCCCGCGGCTACTACGGCAATCAAGGGCACATCGCCCGATTCGAACGCGACCTGGACTCCCGTGGTCAGTACGCCGAGTTCAAGGCCGCCTTCGAGCGCATCGCAGGGATTCCGTGGTCGCAGGGCCGCGAACAGGCGGCACTGGAAACCGGGAACATCGACAAGGCATTCGCCGAGGTCAACGGCTCCGAGAGCCCCGGCATCATCCGCCAGTACAGCCAGACCTACAAGGTCTCGATCGAGGACTTCGCTGACGAGGTCGCCGCCTGGCTGGGTCGGCAGCCCGAGGGCTACCGACTGAACTTCTTCGTCGACGAGGTCGGCCAGTTCATCGGCACCAATACCCAGCTCATGCTGAACCTCCAGACCATCGCGGAGTCGCTTGCGACGAAGTGCAAGGGGCGCGCGTGGATCTTCGTCACCTCGCAGGAGGACATGGAGAAGGTCGGCGGAGACCGCACCAAGCAGCAGGCCAACGACTTTTCCAAGATCCAGGCCCGCTTCAAGAACCGGCTCAAGCTCACCAGTCAGGATGTCGAAGAAGTCATCCGGAAGCGACTACTCGCCAAGACCGCGTCCGCCACAGGTGAGATCGCGGCGATCTACAGCGCCGAGCACGCGAACTTCAAGACGCTTTTCAATTTCGTCGAGGGACGTCACTACCCGAACTACCGGGATGAGTCCCACTTCGTGGGCACTTACCCATTCGTGAGCTACCAGTTCCCGCTGTTCCAGTCCGCGATCGAAGGCATCAGCGACCACAACATCTTCGAAGGCCGCAACAGCTCCGTCGGTGAGCGCTCCATGCTCGGCGTTGTTCAGCAGGTCGCCACCGAACTGGCCGACAAACCCTTGGGGACGCTCGCTTCCTTCGACCAGATGTTCGAGGGCATCCGCGCCTCGTTGAAGTCCGCAAACCAGCGGGCCATCAACGACGCCGAGCGCAGCCCCTCGCTTCCTCCACTGGCCGTCCGGCTGCTGAAGGCCCTGTTCCTGGTCAAGTATGTGGACACCTTCAAAGCCACCGCCCGGAACCTCACCGTGCTCGTCTATGACCACTTCGGCACGGATCTCAGCCAGCTGGGCAAGGACGTCAACGCGGCCCTCAATGCACTGGAGGCGCAGACCTATATCCAGCGCAACGGCGACCTGTACGACTATCTGACCAATGACGAGCAGAAGATCGAGCAGGAGATCAAGAATGTCGACATCGACAACCCCGAGGTCTCCGGAAAGCTCAACAAACTGCTCGCCGAGTCCGTGGTCAAGCTGACCAAGACCACCTACAAGAACGGGCAGAACTTCCCCTTCGGATACAAGCTCGACGGCACCCCGTACGGCAAGCAGTACGAGCTGTCGCTCCACTTCACCAGCCCTGAAAGCGAATTCAGCCTGGATCAGATCAAGGCCCACAGCGCCGGGCTCGACGAGCTGCGCGTTTTTCTCCCGGCCGAGGCCAACCGTATCCTCGGCGACCTGCGCCTGCTGCTGAAGACGGAGAAGTACGTCAAGCGTGCCCAGGGGTCGAGCCGCACAGCGATCGAGCAGACGATCCTGCAAGCGAAGGGAACTCAGAACGCGGAACGGGAAAAGGAGATCGTCGAACGGTTGCGTACCGCGGTCGGCGACTCGACGCTGATCCACAACGCTGGCGTCCTGGATGTCAGCTCGTCCGACGCACAGGCCCGGATCAACGAGGGGTTCCAGCGGGTCATCGCCGCGACGTACAAGAACCTCGGGATGCTCGCTGGCAAGTCCTTCAACGAGCAGAGCCTGGGTGAATTCGTGAACCCCGCAGGTGACGGCTTGTTCCAGCAGACGGCGAGCATCCTGGAGGTTCCCGGCGGAGACGTGCTCGGTCACCTGGAGCTGCGCCGCAAGCGCCATGAGCAGGTCACCATGCGGCAGCTCATCGATCGATACACGGCGAAGCCGTTCGGCTGGGATCAGTGGTCTGTCGCCGCGGTGGTCGCATACCTTGCCGGGCAGTCGAAGATCGAGATCCAACTGAACGGGAAGGTCCTGGCTCGTACCGAGATCACCGGTGCGCTGCGGAACACACAAAGCTACTCGGCCATGGTCGTCGCGCCGCAGCGGGTGTTCGATGCCAAGATCGTGAATGCGTTCCGCAAGTTCGTCGTGGAATTCACCGATGACGGAGGGGTCACCAAAGACCCGTTGGAACTAGCGCGGGCTGGCAAAGAACGCCTGGAAGCCAAACTCGCAGAACTGAAGACGCTGCGTACAGCTTCACCGTTCGCGTTCATCGATCAGCTGGACGAGCCGATCCAGATGCTCGCCGAGCTGTGTGAACACAAGGCGGACTGGTTCATTACCGACTTCAGTGACGCTGATGACCTGCTCGACGCGAAGGGCAACGTGATCGACCCGATCAAGGCCTTCCTGAACGGCAGCCAGTGCGGCATATTCGAAAAAGCCCTGGCCTTCATGCAGAACAACCAGTCCAACATCGCCTACCTGGTCCCCGGCGCAACCGACGCCGTCGAATCCGCCCTGGAAGACCCACAGATCTTCCGTGGCAACAAGACCCGGCAGCTCGGTGCCGCGGTGGAGGACCTGGAACAGCAGTTGCACAGCTTGATCGACGCGGAACGTACCGCCGCCACCGACAAGATCAACGACTACTGGCTTCAAGTGCCGCAAAGCAGGGCATACGCCGACGCAACCGATACCGCCCAGCATTCGGTGACGAGCAAAACGAAGGCCGTGCTCGACCGGGTGCGGCAGGAGACACAGATCCCGGCCATCAGGAACCTCGCAGCCCACTTCGCCGACACGATCTACCCGGAGATCATCGACGAACTGGAAGCCGCCAAGGCCGCGCCCGATCTGAGCTCCGAACCGAAACCCCAGCCCGGTACCGACCCCACCCCGAAACCCGCACCGGCGCCGACCAAGCAGACCGTGTCGATCAAGAAGCTGACGCTGCCCGGCAACGGTCAGGTCCTCGAAACCGCGGACGACGTCGACGCCTACCTCGACAGGCTCCGTGCGACGCTGCTCGCCACGATCAACGACAACAAGCGCATCACGCTCTGAGGCGGAAGAGAAACACATGGATACCAAGCCCCTGGAGCGATTCGCCACCCGGGCCCGCCGAGAACTGCTCGCTGCGGTCGAAGCTCAGGCTTCGGCGGTGCTCGCCGCTGGTTCGGTTGCGCGGAGCGAGCGTGGCCAGACGGTGAAGCGACTCGAAAGGGAGATCGCCGAGCACGGTCGCAAGCACGTGATCGACAAGGTCGCCTACACCTGGTTCAACCGGCTCATCGCACTACGCTATATGGATGCCCGCGGCTATACGACCGCCGGGATCGTCTCGACGGCGCACGGCCACGACCACGGCCAGCCAGAGATTCTCGCCGACGCTAAGCGTGGATACTTCGATGCCGAGGTAGTCACCAGCGACCGCGGGGCCGATGCGATCCTGGGGCTGCTCGACGGAACCCGTCGCAGCACGGACGCCGAAGGGGAGGCCTACGCGCTGCTCTTGACCGAGTACTGCCGGTACTGGAATAAGGCCATGCCCTTCATGTTCGAGCGTGAAGGCGATTACACCGAACTCCTCGTCCCGTCAGGGCTTCTCGCCGACGGTGGGATTCTGTCGCGTGCCCGCGAGGTGCTCACGGAGGACGTCTGCAAGGACGTCGAGGTGATCGGATGGCTCTACCAGTTCTACATCTCCGAGCGAAAAGACGAGGTCTTCGCCGGTTTCAAGAAGAACAAAAAGGCCGGCGCCGACGAGATCCCGGCGGCAACCCAGCTCTTCACGCCACGCTGGATTGTTCGCTACCTGGTTGAGAACTCGCTCGGCAGGCTGTGGATGCTCAACCGGCCGACGTCGCGCCTCGTCGACCGGATGGATTACTACATCGCCCCGGTCGACGAAATACCCGACTTCCTCGAGATCAACGGTCCTGAGGAGCTGACGGTGATCGACCCGGCCTGCGGGTCGGGCCATATGCTCACCTACGCCTTCGACCTGCTCTACGCAATCTACGAAGAAGAAGGTTACGCCCCCTCGGAAATCCCGAGCCTGATCCTCGCCCACAACCTCCACGGCACCGAGATCGACCTCCGCGCAGGATCACTGGCAGCCTTTGCGCTCACAATGAAGGCACGCGACCGGGACCGGCGCTTCTTCACCCGATCGCAGGTGAAGCCCAAGATCTGCGTCATCGAACCGATCTCGTTCGGACCCGATGAACTGGACTTCCTGGTGACCGCGGACGGCGAGCGGGGCGCGGAGGAGGCGTTCTGGAATCAGTTCCGCGACGCCGACCGGCTCGGTGCACTGATTCAACCGGACGCCGAAGAGGCCAAGCGAGCAGCTGGCGTACTTGAAGATTTGAAGGAGCAGAGAGGGACGCTCCTTTTCGAGACGCTGGACGAGGCACGCAAAGTCGTCGCGCAGGCCGCGATCCTCAGTCGCGAGTATGCGATTGCGGTGGCAAACCCGCCCTACATGGGCGGCAAGAACATGGACCCGTCGCTGACGGCCTTTGCGAAAGAGCGGTATCCGGACGCAAAGTCAGACTTGATGACCATGTTCATGAAGCGCTCCAATGTGCTGACGAGACACGGCGGGTGGTGGGGCATGATCAACCTGCCCTCGTGGATGTACTTGTCATCATTCGAAGAGCTCCGTGGGTGGCTCCTTCAAAATACCTCCATTGACACGATGTTGCATTTTGGGCGAGGAGTCTTTGGATCCGATTTTGGCTCGGTCGGATTCGTGGTTGAGAATCGGCGGCCACCCCAAGGAAGGCGTGGCGTCTACCGGAAGCTCTTCGATAAGCACGTTGAGGTGCGCTCGAATGAGAAAATCGAAACTCTCTTCAGGAGTCCTTCGTATCAGCGTTTTCATGTGGCTCAAGATGCGCTCCTCGGAATTCCTGGATCACCGATCGCGTACTGGCTCTCCGACGTCATACAGGCAGCCTTCACGGCTGGACAACCATTGCGGTTGAGCGCGGAACCGCGGAAGGGAATGGACACCGGCGACAACGCCAGGTTTCTGCGCTGTTGGTGGGAAGTGTCGCAACGAGCGACATCGTTGACCGAGTTCCGGAATGGCACTTGGAACCCTTACAACAAGGGTGGCGGGTTTCGCAGGTGGTATGGCTACCGTGAGTTCTTGGTGGACTGGCGGCATGGTGGGGCCGAGATGCGAACGCGCAGTGGAAGCCGCTACTTCGGACGGCCTGGTTGGACCTGGGGAACGGTAACATCCGGCGGGCTGTCGATACGGTTCACGCCTGAGGGTGCCGCATTCGATAACGGCGGTTGCACACTGTTTTCTGACCGAGATTTATCTGTTCCGGCCTTGATTTTAAATTCAACAACTGCGGACGCCATTCTTGCGGTAATTTCGCCTACACTCAATTTCCAGCCTATCAATATAGGGGCAGTCCCAATCGTGGACTCTGATTCGATTAAGCTTGCCGCAAATGATTCGATTCGAAGTCTGGTTGATATCTCACGGAGCGATTGGGATGATTTCGAAACGTCGTGGGATTTCGAACGCCCTTCGTGGTTGGATTCCACTCTCGTAGGCGGTTGTCTTGCTAAGCGCTACGCGGCATGGTCGTTGGCCCAATCTCGGATTGCTCGCGAGCAACAGGCGCGAGAGATGGAGAACAACCGCGTTGTCGCTGAAGCGTACGGATTATCAGACGAGGTGCCGGTCGATGTTCCGCTTCATCGCGTTTCGTTGACTCGCAATGTTGAATTCCGGTACGGCCCTGGTAAGTCCGGCGCCGAGTACGAGGCTTTGGAACGTGCTGATCTCGTTGAAGAGTTGATCTCCTACGCCGTTGGTTGCATGTTCGGTCGCTACAGCCTCGACGAGTCGGGTCTTATCCTCGCTGACCAGGGCGCGACGCTTCAGGACTACCTCGCGAAGGTGCCGTCGCCGACCTTCGCGCCGGACGCCGACAACGTCATCCCATTCGTCGACGATGGTTGGTTCGAGGACGACATCGTGGAGTGCTTCCGCAAGTTCTTGCGTACGGCCTTCGGTGCGGAGAACTTCGAGGAGAACCTGCGTTTCCTGGAGGAATCCCTGGGCGTCAAGACGATTCGGGACTACTTCATCGCGAAGTCGAACCCATCCGGTAAGAACGTCGCGAGGTCGAGGTTCTACGAGGATCACGTGCAACGCTACAAGAAGCGTCCGATCTATTGGATGTTCTCCTCTCCCAAGGGATCGTTCAACGCGCTGATCTACATGCACCGCTACACCCCCTCGACGGTGTCGACGGTCCTGAACGAGTACCTCCGTGAATACCGAGCGAAGCTCGAGGTCGCGCTCCAGCGCTCTGAGGAAGCCTCTGCCGGTGGCGCATCGGCGAACGCGCAGAAAGAAGCTGATCGCCTGCGAGCGATCCTCGCCGAGCTGCGCGACTACGAGCATGACGTCCTCTACCCGTTGGACATCCAAAGAGTAGAGATCGACCTCGACGATGGTGTGAAAGTGAACTACCCGAAGTTCTACCCAGCTTTGAGGACGATCAGGGGACTGGAGGCGTCGGATGGATGAGTTGAAGTCCCCCGGCGGACTGAGCGCGGCGGACCCGTTCGAGCGGTGGTCGGCGCCGATCGAGACAACACGGTCGGCTGTCGCCACGCCGGCGAGTGTGGCGTTGGCACTGCTGAATTGGCAGATCGGCCACCTGATCGGTACTGAGATACTCCGGCAGCAGCGCGCGGAGTACGTGGTTGCGCGTCGCGAACTCGGCCCCCGCCGAGATGACGAGGACGACGAATGAGCAAGACGCCCACGATCTCCAGCCACCTCGCGGATCGCTTCGCCGGGCAACGCATCGTCGTATGGCACGACCCCGACGGCGGCTACGCCGCTGACCTCGATAGCCACGTGCCGAGTGACGTCACCGTGCGGCGCATCGAGGGCAATGAGTTCGCCGTCAAGCATCGTGTGCTCCGCGAGGATACGACGACTCGGTTTCTGCTCTACCGCTCTGGACCCGTCGCTGAAGGGGCAGGGAACTGGTTGCTCGATCTCGAGTTGGCCTATGGACCCGTGTTCACGGCAGATCGTGGTGAGCTCATGCGGGCCGGCCTGGGGCTGACCCAGCCTGGTGCCGACGCGCTCATCGCCGAGCATGCCTCGTTCTTCGCTGACGCCACGTTGGTCGACAAACTGAAGGCGTTGCTCGCTCCGAGCGATGATCTCGTGACGGTGCGGGCGAAGATGTGCGCTGTCGCGATCGGGCAGAAGGAGCACAGCTTCTCCGAGCTCACACGTACCCTGCTGGTTCAACAGGCACAGGACAGCTCGGTCGGTTTCGACGCCCTCTCCCAGTATGGGCTCGCCGACTTCCACTGGACCGGCGCGAAGCACATCTATGGGTACCGATCGGAGTCACCGACAGTGCCGGGCTTCATTCTGTGGATGTTCCGGCAGGCTCGCGATGGCTTCGACGTCACCTCGTCGAAGCGTGCCCGCAACCTCGCAATCGATTTCCGTAGCTTCCGGGACTCCAAACGCAGCGCGACCGCGATCAAGGTACTCGCCCGCAAGGCCGAGGAGGACCTCGGCTACCAGGAGGGAGTCGCTGAAATCCCGTGGGACGCACTCAGGGACGCCGATATCTTCGAAGCCGCTGAGCGGGAGACAATCCGCCGTCTGGTCGATGGGCTCGTCAACCAGACGATGCCGCAGCGCGATGTTCTCGAAGCCATCGGCACCCGCCGTCGCGACAGCTTCTGGTTCGAGGACTACGCCATCCTCTACGAGGCATTGGCGGCCGCCGCCGAGCTTCTGCCCGCGATCCGCACCGGTCGACTGGATTTCACCAGCTTCGACGAGGGGATCACGCGGTACCGTGACGAGCTGTTCCGCATCGATCAGCGCTACCGCCAGTTCACCCACGCCTACCTGACGGCCGAGTTCAAGCAGCCGCTCGATGAGTTGGCGGGCCGGGTCGAGGCTGCCTACGTCACGAACTTCCTGGCCCCGCTCGGCATAAGCTGGCAGCAGCAGATCGACGCGGTCGAGCAGTGGCGTACGCCCGCCGTGACCTCTCAATCCTCGTTCTACGACCAGTACGTCGCGCAACTCACCAAAGGTGGTCACAAGAAGGCCGTCGTCGTGATCTCCGACGCGATGCGTTACGAGATCGCCGACGAGTTGACCTCGAAGATCCGTGGTGAGAACAAGTTCGAAGCCAAGATCGAGGCACTGCTGGGTGTGCTGCCGAGCTACACACAGCTGGGCATGGCGGCGCTCCTACCGCACAAGACCCTGGCGCATTCTCCGGCTGGTGATCCGGTTCTGGTCGATGGGCTGAAATCCGATAGTTCGGCGAACCGCAACAAGATTCTGAACGCAGTGGGGGGCGTGGCTGTCCAAGCGAAAGACTTCGTGGAGATGAAGCCGGCCGAGCGGCGAGAACTGTATTCATCCCACCAGGTACTCTACGTCTATCACGACACGATCGACGCCACCGGAGACAGCGCGAAATCGGAACACCGCACCTTTTCAGCAGTGGCAGAAGCACTCGATCAGCTGGTCGATATCGTGAAGAAGCTCGCCAACGCGAACGCCACGAACATCTTTGTCACCGCGGATCACGGCTTCCTCTATCAGCGCTCCAAACTGGCGCCGCAGTTCAACCTCACCGTCGAGCCGCAAGGTGATGAGATCGTTGCAGAGAAACGCCGTTACGTGCTGGGCCGTGGTCTGAAGGAGGATGCCGGATTCCGGACCTTCCAACCGGATCAGCTGGGGCTGTCCGGCGATCTCGAGGTGCAGATTCCGAATTCGATCCACCGGATCGTCAAGGCAGGTGCCGGGTTCCAGTTCGTGCACGGGGGAGCATCGCTCCAGGAGATCGTGGTGCCGGTCGTCTCGATCAACAAGAGACGCAACAACACAGTCGAGCCAGTCAACGTCGACATCCACCCCGAGTCCGACAAGATCACTACGGGTCAGATTGTTGTCAAGCTCTACCAGTCGATGAAGGTCGAACCGCACCGCACCGCACGACGGTTGCGTGCCGGGCTGTACTTCGGGGACCAGCTGATCTCGAACGAACAAGAGATGATGTTCGACTCGGCGAGCGACCAGGGGCGCGACCGTTTCCAGAGCGTTCGGCTCCTGCTGAGCAAGGACGCGGACGATGCGAACAACCAAGGTGTGGAATTCCGCCTGTCGGAGCCGATTGAGGGCACCGACCAGTGGAAGAAGTACAAGAGCGTGCCGTACACGATCAAACGTTCCTTCACAACGGACTTCGACTTCTAAGGGAGCGATGATGAGCGAAAACATCGACCTGAACCAGGCCGCGCCCATCGAGGACGTTCTGGAAGCCGAGGCGCCGCACGCAACGGGGCAGCCCAGCGATCTGGATCGCAAGATCAACGAGCACTTCGCTGGCGCCGTGGTCCGCAAGGACCTGGTCAAGGCGGTCAAGGGCAACGCGATCGTGCCCTCCTACGTGTTGGAGTACCTGCTCGGTCAGTACGCGGCCTCCGACGATGAGGCCACGATCCGGGCAGGCATCGACAAGGTACGAGAAATCCTGGCCCAGCATTACGTGCACCGCAACGAGTCCGAACTGGTCAAGTCGCGCATTCGTGAAAAGGGCCGCTTCCGGATCATCGACAAGGTGAGCGTCACCCTCAACGAGAAAGATGACGTCTACCAGGCATCCTTCGCCAACCTCGGAATCAGCGGAGTTCTCGTAGACCCGGGCACCGTCAACGCGAATCAGAAGCTGCTCGTCAGTGGCGTGTGGTGCCTGTGCGACATCGAATACTTCCACAGCGACGACCCCCGTGCCGTGCCATGGATTCTCGGCAGCTTGAAGCCGATCCAGATGTCGAACTTCGACTACCAGAATTACCTGGATGCGCGGGCGAAGTTTACCACGGACGAGTGGATGGATCTGCTGATCCAGTCGATCGGCTTCGACCCGGAGAAGTTCGGCCGTCGCGCCAAGCTACTCCAGCTCATTCGCCTCATCCCGTTCGTTGAGCGCAACTACAACCTTGTCGAGCTCGGCCCGAAGGGAACCGGCAAGTCGCACATCTACTCGGAGTTCTCGCCTCACGGCATGCTGATCTCCGGCGGAGAGGTCACCGTACCCAAGCTGTTCGTCAACAACGCCAACGGCCGCCTCGGGCTCGTCGGTTACTGGGACGTAGTTGCCTTCGACGAGTTCGCGGGCAAGAAGAAGCGCACCGACAGGGCGCTCGTCGACATCATGAAGAACTACATGGCGAATAAGTCGTTCTCCCGTGGAGTCGAGACCCTCGGCGCAGAGGCATCGATGGTGTTCGTGGGCAATACCTCGCACACCGTGCCGTACATGCTCAAGCACTCCGACCTTTTCGACGAGCTCCCCGAGAGCTACCACGACCCGGCCTACCTCGACCGGCTGCACTGCTACATCCCTGGTTGGGAATTCGACACGATCCGCGGCGACATGTTCTCCACCGGGTATGGATTCGTCGTCGACTACATCGCCGAGGTGCTCAAGTCGATGCGGGACCTCGACTATTCCGACCGCTACCAGCCGCATTTCACGCTTGGCTCAGACATCTCGAGCCGCGACCGCGACGGCATCCACAAGACCTTCTCCGGTCTCATGAAGCTGCTCTACCCGCATGAGAAAGCCACCGCTGAGGAGATCGAGGAGATCCTGCGCTTCGCGATCGAGGGGCGTAAGCGTGTGAAAGACCAGATCCTGCGTATCGACGACACCATGGTCGCGGTGAATTTCGGCTACCAGCCGCTGGCCGGCGAATGGACGGCCGTCACCACGCTGGAGGAAGACGAGTACCCGGGGCATTATCACCGTGGACGACCGAGTACAGGGGACGTCAATGAGGAAGCTGCGGATCCGGCTACGCCGGCGACCGCGGCTGCTTCGGCTACGGTCAAGGAGGAGTTGTACCAAGGCCAGCGGGACTTCGTCGAGAACCAGCGCGGAGTCTCCTACGAGACCCTTCTCATGCCGTACCTGCGTGGTGCGACGGAGATCGAGTTGCACGACCCGTATATCCGGATGAGTCACCAGGGCCGGAACCTGGTCGAGTTGCTGGCGTTGATCGCGTCGGCGAAGGACCCTGCTGACGAGGTGTTGTTCAAGCTGTTCACCCTCCTCGAAGATGATCCTGACAAACAGAAGAAGCAGTTGCAGATGCTCCACCAGATCGTTCAGGGATCCGCCCAGCAGGGGATAAAGGTAGAAGTGGCCAAGGACCCCGGGGGTCACGACCGCTGGATCCGCACCAACAATGGATGGCGCATCAACCTCGGTCGTGGTCTGGACATCTTCCAGAAGCAAGAAGGCGGCTGGTTCGACTTCGGTAGTACCCGTCAGGAGTTCCGCCAGGTTCGCGCCTTCGGAGTGACGTACATCCGAGATGACGGCTGACATCATTCCGAGATCAGAAACCGGACTGGCCTAAACCGTGCAGGTTAGCCGTCATCGCTACCGGCTGTCTTTCAACAGATTTCTACAGAAGGCGCGTGTTCGCCGCGTGCTCGGGCTGTTGAGGCGGGTGTCCGGCTGGGCTGCTCACGCTCGCCGAACTTCGTCGAGCGTGGTCACACCGGCAACCTCAAGGTGCTGGGCCGTCCCCCCAGGATGTTGGGCCCGTCCCCCATAGATCAGACCGATCGGTATTATAATTCTTGTTTGCCGGTGACCAGGATTTTCATCTGACCTGCACTTTCATGGCGAGTAGGCGGTCGTGGATGGCGTGTTTGTGTGTGCGGAAGTGGTCTTCGGGGCTTTGGCGGCGTGCGCTGCCGGTCCAGCAGGTGATGCGTTCCCAAGCGCGCCGCTTCACCGTAGTCACGTTGCCTGATTCAGTGTGTCATTAAGCCAGCTATGAACTCGGTGTCAGTGGCAGAGCCAGGTGGGCTGCGTCGCTCGGAGCTGCACTGTGGGATTCATTCCCACAATCGGGTGCACGGCAGTAGCGGCAGCAAGTCGTTGACCTCGTCGTCGATTGTGACGCTGAGTTTCGAGTCGGGGTAGCTGGCCGCGAGTGCGTCTGCGATATCTTGCGCTTGTTCGGCGGGTGCGCGGTAGTGCAAGTCGAGGCTGCCGGTTTCGATGTGGATGTGCCGGTATTCCCGGGTCTGATCCATGCGTCGCTCACCGGGGTTTGGTGGTTGAGGCGATGACCCGGCCGGCTTCGATGAGAGTTTGTAGCGCCGCGTCCTTTCTGCGGCAGTGCTTGGCCCGGCAGGCCCGGTGGATCTGCATGACCTGGTGTGCTTGGTACACGGTGAAGGGAACGACGGGCGCCTGGTGCGCCTGATCCTGGCACATGGCGATCAGCTGGTACATGGCGAGGGTGTGCATGCCGGTGCTCCGTTCGGGTCGCAATGAGAAGGTGCACCCGGCACCGAGGGCTTTCGCCACCGGTGCACCCCTGCGGTGGACCGGTGCGCCTTCGCGAGAGGAGGACGTCACCTGGGTACCGGGTGCAAGGCAACAGTTGCGGGTCCGGTGCTGCGGAGGTATTTCGATTCCTTCTGAGCCGCTATGCGTTCGGCGTATGCCGGATCACCAGTCGCCGCATTAGGCTTCGGTTTCTTTCACCGACTATGTCGATGAACTACCAGGTCAACCGATGGTTTGACGGAAAGGGGCATACGGTAATGAGCGTGACGGCAGACTCCGGTCACACTGCCAGGATGGAGCGGCACAAGGTCACCGGCGATGTTCATCTGTTGCTTCGCCGCGCTGATGAGGTGTTGTTCGGTCGACGCGAGAACACGGGATTCGAGGACGGGGCGTGGCATCTCCCGTCCGGGCATCTCGAGGCCGGGGAGTCGGTGGTCGAGGCGGTGGTGCGCGAAGCCGCGGAGGAGATCGGCGTACGAATTGAGCTTGCCGATGTGCAGTTCAGTCACGTCATGCACAACTCGTCCTCGGGCGGGCGTATGGCTTTCTTCTTCACCGTGCGCTCGTGGCGGGGAGAGCCGACGAACCTGGAGCCGGAAAAGTGCAGTGGACTCGACTGGTTCGCTATGGATGCGCTTCCGGACCGCATGATCAGCTACTGCCGGACCGCGATCCAGCACATTGCCAAGCAGGATCCATTCTCGACCTTCGGCTGGTAGGTCCGAGCGTGCCGACGCAGTGGCTGTTCTGGAAGCCGGCGGCAACGCTCCGCTCAGTTGTTTGCCCCATCAGCTGCGAATGTGACCCGGATGAGCGGCCACTGCCCTTCGGACTCCAGCAGACGACCGTGGCGGTGTCGTGGTCGGTTAAACAGCGGAGGCGCTGGATAGGGCGCAGCGCGGTCGCTTGTGTCGGCAGGTGGGGTGTCGTGGTGCTCATGACACCCCACAGCCGATTCTGACCAATGTTGTCCAGGGTGTCGGGCCTCGCGCTGTCAGAACAGTTGCCAGCCGTTCAGCTGTCCGATCAGTTCCTGGAGCCGCTGGGCACTCATTCGTTTCCGCTGGGCTTCCTCAGCGGTTTCACGGTTCGCGCCGGTTTGCCACCATGTGTGGCTGGTGTTGCGGTCCATGACGAGGAAGCGGTCTTTGACGGCGGGGCCGCGGATGACGAGTGAGACGGTGTACGGTTCGGCGACTACGGCGTGGACCATGCTGTGGTGGAGGGCGTAGCTGGTGCCGACGGGTTCTTCGCGTGCGTGCAGGACGGGCAATGTGTTGGGGTTGATGTGTTCGTCGAGTTCGGCGTTGCCGAACAGGTAGTGGCGGTAGTGGCCGCGCAGGATACGGCTGGCGTAGGACCAGCGGTGGTTGTGGGGGCGGTCGAAGTAACCGGGCAGAAAGACATGCAGCCGGACACGGACCCCGGATTCGCGATCGTCGAAGAGCACGATTTTGTCGAGAATGTCGTAGTGTTCGCACAGGGCCATCAGCTCTGTCCGGTTAGGTAGGTCGGTGAGCCGATGACGGATGGCCACCGGGTCGGTAGCCAGGGTGTCGAGTGCTGCGCGGCAGGTTTGTTCGACTTCGTCGATGTCTTCCCAGTCGATCTCACGCAGCTGGCCGACCACGTGGTCCAGCGCGTCGGTGGGTCTACGCATGACTATTCCTCCGGTTTGGCGCTGGATTTCCACAGTCGGCACATGGGCACGATGTCGTCGTAGGCGGTGCAGGAGGCTTGGCCCATAACGAGTTCTTCGGCGGGGCAGCCGCCGAGGCAGGCGGTGGCTTTGCATCCGCCGCAGGAGCTTTCGGCCAGAGCACTTGTGAACAGGTCGAATTCGTTGACTCCGTGGTTGAGTTGCACTTGGCCATCGACCATTTGGGCGAAGTGCAGGTCGGTGTCGAACAGGTAGGAGCAGATGTAGCAGCGGCCGTCGGGAAAGATTGAGATGCGGTCGAGCGTGCGGCCGATGCAACCTTGGTAACCCTCTGCGGCGTAGCGATCCATTTGGTCGCGGCGTGCGTAGGTCGGCTGATACCAGACACGTGTCTTGAACTGGGTGGAGATGTCGGTGAGGCGGTCGCAGAAACCCACCCATTCCGGCGGGGTCATGGCCATGTCAGAGTTACCGTGGCCGGTGCCGATGGTCGAGAAGACGTGGAATTTGACCAGGCTGACACCAAGGAAGTCTGCGATGTCCAGCAGCTGCAGCACGTCGGGTTCGTTGGCATTGTTGACAGTGCAGATGATGCGGGTGTCGAAGCCGCGCTCGACCAGCTCGGCGGTTGTCGCCAGCGCGGCAGCGAAGGTCCCTTCGCCGCGGATGGCGTCATGGGAGGCGGCAGTGCCGCCGTCGAGGCTGACTTGGATGTAGGCGAAGTCGTCGGGCTGCAGTTGCCGGAAGCGGCGCAGGGCGGGTTTCTGGGCGTTGGTGGTGGTAATGACGTGCTCGTACCCCAGTTTCTTACTGAGCCGGATGACGTCGCAGTAGTGCGGGTGCAGGGTGGGTTCGCCGCCGAGTATGGTCAGTTTGCTGCCGCCGAGGCGCCGCCAGGTGGTGAGGGTGTCGACGATCTTCGATAGCGGCATCTTCAATGCTCGCTCCAGTCTTTCGCCCATGTAGCAGTGCTCGCAGCGCAGTTGGCACGCTTCGGTGATGTAGAGGTAGACGTTGCGGAACCGGCCATAGTTCACACGGTCGATGCGGTCGGGTTCGGGCACACCCGCGTTGCGAGGCATGCGGCCGTGGCCGTAACCGTCACCGCTTGCGCGTGGGGTGGGGTTGGGCAGATCAACAGCGGTCATCGCACAGGACTCCGGGAAATGAGCAGCGGCGCAAGCAGGTCGGCTGCGCCGTTGATGGTGTGGGTAGTGTCGAGTTGGGTGAGTGGGATGTCGGCGCTGCGGAATGCGGCACGGATCCCAGCGGCGGTTTGGTGATACCGCTGCGTCCTGGCGCGCAACAACCGCGGTGAATCCCCACGACGCGGATGCAACAGTCCGCCACAACGAGCACACGTCCACGGGTCATCCGCGGCGGCGATCGCCGGCAGGCGGGGATCGTTGATCGGATCGCGTTCGCAGTGATGGCACACCCTCCGGTTGCGGGCACGTTGAGTCAGCGTCTTGAGATCTGTCACCACCTCGATGGCCTCGATATGACACGGCGTCAACGCCCACACCGTCGCCAAGAGCTGATCGACCTGCGCGGCCGAACCGGGGAAGTTGTCGAACAACACCGTGTGGACGTCCGGGTCCTTGTCGATGGTGTCGAGATACGCCCGCAGCGCCGCTGCCACGGCGCGTTCATCGATCCAGCCGAGACGATCCGGACGCGCAGCGGTCGCTTCCAGCACCTCTGGGGAGACGTGCTCCCGCAACCGGAACACCTGACGCCCAGGTGCTGATCCCAGGCGCAGCGTGAGGGTTGTCTTGCCCGCGGCGGGCGGGCCGAAAATGGGAACGACTAGGGACAATGCCACGGCTTACCCCTTTCCTTAGCGGCGTTTTCGTGACCGAACCAGCGTCGGATCAGCACGGGAAAACGACCACGACTAGCTGGTATGCGGGGTATGCATCGGACGTATAGTCGAAGCTGTCGAGTGGTTGGTAGGTTCACGCGATCAAGCAAGGCGACAACCCCAAAGTCGAACCTCGGGAGCGGCCCCCCATGAGTCGGGTACCAGTGGCACGGCGCTACTGCGCCCGATGCGGAACCAGACTCAATGGTTACAACACTGATTCCCTCTGCGGTCCCTGTGAGGTCACTACGCGTAGCGCGCGTCTCGAGCCACCCGGTGTGCCCACCACGTTCTGGCAGACCGACCAGATACGCGATGCCCTCGCCACCTGGCATATGGGTCGCGTCATCTACGCGTATCGAACGCATCCCTTCCACGGTCGGCAGCTGCCCCAAGAGCAGGTAGCGAGCTGGCTCGGCCTCACTCAGGCGCAGCTGAGCCGGATTGAGAAAGGTCCGGCGCCTGAACAGCTATCGAAGTTGACCCGCTGGGCGCAGACGTTGAAAATCCCGGCCGAACTGCTGTGGTTTCGTCTGCCGGACGGCGATGCGATGTCTGCGGAGGCAACCGACGGTGCCCGTCACAGCGCGATTGCGTTGGCGCGTTGGTTGATGTCGAACGGCACTGGTTCGCTGCCAGTAGGCCTTGCCGGGGATTTGCAGCGAGTCGGTGAGGCGCTGGAGGATGCTCGTCGCTATTTCGACGGGTCAGTCGTGGACTTCTTCCGCATGCAACTGGCCCGATGCAAGACCGATGACGGATCGCTTGGACCGGCGGATGCATTGCCGCTGACCCTTTCCGTTCTCGAGGTGATCCGACGGCACTGTCGGGAGGTACGCCCGGACGTTCAGCGTGAACTGCTAACCGTCGGTGCGGACGCGGCGGAATTCGCAGGCTGGTTGTACCGGGATCTGCACGATCCGGTAGCAGCTACCGTGCTGTACGACCGTGCGATGGAATGGGCCCAAGCGTCGGGCAACCTGCCCATGCAGGGCTACGTCCTGTTGAAAAAATCCCAGATGGCATACGACAGCCGCGATACCGGCACGCTGTTGACCCTGGCGCAAGCCGCCAAAGACGGGCCATGGCAGTTGCCCGCACGCGTGAAGGCTGAAGTCGTGCAACAGGAAGCGTTGGGCCTCGCTATGGTCGGCGAACCCCTCCGCGTGGTCGCTGAAACGCTCGATGAAGCCCAGCACCTCTTGAGCAGTGCGCGAAATATCGCTGATGAGCGTTTGACCAGCTATTTCAACGAGGCCACGTTGTTGGTTCGCTCGGCGTGCTGCTATACAGAGGCGGGCAAGCCGTCGATAGCCACACAACTGTTCAGCAAGGTGTTGGCCGGTGACGTGTTGTCACGTCGGGACGCAGGATTGTTCGGAGCCAGGCAGGCGAAAGCCTTCGCGTTGAGCGGAGAACCGGACGAAGCCGCCCGGGTCGCTGTCGAATCAGTGGTCATCGCCCGCGAAACCCGCTCGGAACGGACAATGAACGTCATCGTCGATGTCGTCCGTGCCCTCGACCCTTGGAACCACCGACCACAGGTGCGTCAACTGCACGACGCACTACTGTCGTGAGACGACTCCAGTGGTCAGCCACTCGGCAACGAGGCTGATCACCTCGGCCTGATACTTCTGGCTCCTGGGATTCAGGTATTGGGGGTCGTCGTGCACCGCGAAGCCGTGTTGAGATCCCTCGATCTCGACCAACTCAACAGGTGCCGTGAACTCGGCTACAGCCGCACGAGATCCCTCGATCGGAACCAAGGTGTCCGCGTTGCCGTGCACGACCAGCGTCGGCATCTTGATCTCATCCAGAACCTCGTTCGGCTTCAGCCAAAACACTTCATTCAGCAACGCTCGGCCGTGCTTCAGCGTAGGAGTGAACTGGACGGCCCCAGTCTCATTCAGCTCTCTGGCCTTCTCATCATTGATGACGTCACCGCTCCAATAGTCGCGGCTGTCGATGGTGCGCTTCTTGTAGTCCAGCTGGGGGTTCAGTAGGACGAGGCGGCATAGGTCATCGCTCCGCTTGGCGCAGTAATAAGCACAGACGCCGCCACCGAAGCTGGCGCCCAGCAGACTGATCTGTCGCGCACCGCTCGCCTCTCGCAAGGAGGCAACTGCGACGCGGATGTCGTTGAGGATCATCGACAGCGTGAGTTCTTCCTGTCTTCCTTCGCTTTCGCCGTGACCGCGTAGATCGAAACGGAGCGACGCGACCCCAGCCTCAGCAAGGCCATCCGCGAGGCGAGTAAAGAAACCGCCCTCCTCTCTGGTGACCCCTCCACCGTGTACCAGGACGATGGCGCGGTTGTCCTCATGTTCGGGAGTGACCACGGTAGCGGCGAGGTGGAGACCATCCAACGTGCGGATTCGAGTAACGGTACTAGACGAGGGCACCGCACCAGTCAATCAGATTCGCCCATGTTCCCGTCGTATCGTCATGCATGCTGACGAGTGACGCCACCCGACACTGACTACCGTGGCGGCACGTATCCGGCGATGACCACCGTGCCGCAGCGCAACTCTCGATCAAGCAGCGCTGGCCTGGTTTTTGATGTCGGCCAATGAGAAATCTAATGGCGCGCCACGTGTCGACGGATCTGGTGTGCTTGGCGCAGAAGCAGCAATACTACAGTTCGTAGTCGTAGCTGTATTCGTAGTCAGTGCCTGTTTCGGTTGCTTCAAAGGGCTCTTCGCAGCTTGCCCAGGTATCGGTGGGGGCTGTTGGTTGCGCAGAGGCCGGGTCGTGGTGCGTATCCAAATCGAGATGGCGTCGAGCCCGGTCTTCGAGGTCGCGTTGCGGCGGTGTCAGCTGCGTGCGGCGTTGCTGTTCGGTGAACGCGTCGTCGAGTTGGCGCTTCTCGTGAAGCCAGCGCTGTTCTGCCTGCGCCAGTTCGTGTGCAAACGCGCTGTCGCTCGTGTCTGCGGTCGCCAGCTCGGCGGCGCGCGCGGCATGGTTGTCGGCACGGTGAAGGATTGAGTCCCAGTTGTCCTGCGCTGTGCGCACTGCGGCTTGGGCGCGGCGGCTGGTCTCGCGGGCCGCAAGGAGATCCTTTTCGGCATCGTTGAGGACTTGGCGCAGGTGCTCGAGGCGGGATGCGTGCTCCGTGCGGGCGGTGCGTGCGGAGTCGGTGTTAGTGCGCCACCAGGGGATCTTTGGTGGGTTCTTCTGCGCGGTTGCCTGTTGCCGGTGAGCGCGGGTGAGGGCGTGTTCGGCGGCCGCGACTGTGGCCTGTACGGTGCGGGCGGTGCGGATCGCTGCCGCGTGTTGGTCGAGTTCGGCGTGAGCGCGGCGTACAGCGTCGGCGTCGCTGCCGCGCTCAGATCGCTGGCTACGTTCGATGATGAGCCCCATGTCCAGGATCGGGTCGAGATCGAAATCGCGCCGAGCAGACTGGATCTCGTCTTCCAGTTCCCTATCGCTCATGCGGCGCCACTGGTCGACCCGGAGTTCAGAGACCGCGCGGGCGAGTTGGTCGGCGCGGCGGCGCTGCGCGTCGTCGAGCGTTTCGACCAGTCGCCAGCGTAGCGCGGCGGCGGGCTGTTCATCCGGTAACGGGCGCTGCGTGGCGGCGGCGCGGACGGCAGTCGGTACGTCCAAGCCGGTGCCAGCGACATGGGACAGCTCCTCGGCCAGTTGTGGCCAATACGGGTCAGTCGTTATCCGTTTGTCGACTTCTTGGGCGAGCGTTGCCCAGCGGCGGGTGTTGGTGTCGAGGTCTCTGAGACGCGACCGCACTGCCGCATCCAGCTGGAGCTGGGTGCGGCGTTCGTCGACCGGGTATTGCACCGGTCCGGTCAGGCGGCGGTCGCGGTCGGGGACCGCGTGTGCTGCCCGCCAGATGGCGAGTGAGGCGGTGAGGTTCGGGTCGTGTTCGCCGAGCTGCCGCGCCCACACTGGTGCAGTTTCGGGTCTCCAGGTGTGGGTCGTAGCGCCGATTTGGGCAGCAAGATCCTTGATCTGGGCCGCGCGTACCCGCAAGTGTTCGCCGAAGTCGGAGTCGTCGCGCAGCGCCGGCGGGATCACCGGTATCCATCCCAGTGGGCCGCCGTCGATGGTTCGATTGCCGATGCGCCACACCAGCACGGCGGCTTTGTCGTCGGCAGTGTCGAGTTCCCGCGCGGTGATGGCGTCGCTGAGCGTCGTGATCGGGTCGCGCCCGGCCAGGGCGACCATGGCCAGGCGCTGGCGCAGCACTGGCCACGCCTCCTCATCGGTGAGACCGGGCACCAAGCGTTCGGCGGCCGCGGCGACGGCGGCGTGGTGCTCGTCGCCGAGCACTGCGTCGGCGGCCGTGGTAAGTGCCTCGAGGTAGGCGTCGACGACTCCGGCGAACTGCCGCTGCGGGTCGGCGGCTTGGCGGGCCTGGGTAGTCGCGGAGACTTGGCCCCCGTCGCGGCCGAGGATCTTGGTCAGCAGGTCGATCGCGGTTGGTGGATGCAGCGCGTTCCACGTCTCGGCGGGAGCGTCCTGGCCGTCGCCTGCGGTGGCGAGGTAGAGGTGTCCGCCGGCGCGGGCGCGGGTGGCCAGCACATACAGCTGGAAGCAGTCCTCGCTGCCGGTCAGCACGCCGTGGCAGGTGTCGGTGGTGAGCCCTTGCGCGGAGTTGATCGTGCGGGCGTAGCCGAGCTCGACGCATTCACGCACGTAAGCGGTGGGCAGGGTGACTTTGCGGCCGGATCCGATGTGGGTAGCCGTGATCCGCCCGTCCGGGTAGACGGCACGGACCTTCCAGCGGTAGCCGTTGCGGACGTGATCGGTTTGGGAGATCCGCAGCCGATAGTTGTTCTCCCTGGTCGTGATGATGTCCCCGACAGATGCCGAAAGCCCATCCGACAGCAGCATTTCCGGTCCGTGCAGGCCTTCGCGGCGGAGGCGTTCGTCGCGGGCGAGGGCGTTGAGCTGGCGCACCAGTTCGTTGGTCGGCGCCAGCAGCGCGACGTCGCGGCCTTGGGCGTAGTCGAGTCGCCAGGCCCGGTACGCGGCGTGGACGGCGGCGCCGAGGGTGCCGACGTGGACGCGGCCGTGGTCGGTGTAGAAGGCGATCGCGGCCGTATCGCCGTGGCGTAGGGCGAGGCTGGCGGCGCGCTCGCTCGGGTTGTCGAAGCGGACGACGCTGGTGAGGGTGGCGGCTCCGGCGTGGTGGACGATGTCGCGGATCACGCCTCCGGCCTGCACGGAGGACAGTTGCCGGTCATCACCGACCGCGCGCACGCTGGCCCCGCGTTCGATCAGCCAGGACACGGCCGCATCCAGTTTCAGGGTGGGTGTTTTCGCGGCCTCGTCCAGTACGACGAGGGTGCGGGGTCCGATCACCCGCACCCAGTCCGGTGCGTCGTCGAGGGCCCGCTCGCCCGACCGGATGTCGTTGATCACCGTGACGAGCATGTCTACGGTCTTGGAGTCCGCGCCGATCTCGCTGCCGAGGACACCGGCGGCCGGTCCTTCCGGTGCCAGCCCGAGCACGGTGCCGCCCTCGGCGGTCCAGGCGCGCACCAGCGCGGCCATGGCGGTGGTCTTCCCGGTCCCGGCCGGGGCGACCGCGACATGGAACCGGCGTCCGGAGGTGGCGAACTCGCGCAGCAACTGGACCTGGCCGTCGTTGAGCACCTGGCCGTTGTTGTTGGCGGCGTGCTCGATGATCGCGGCATCCACCGCGGCCGCCGCAATGGTGCGCCCGCCTTCGAGCAGGCTCGCCGCGATCAGGCGTTCCTCGGCCGCGAGGATCTGTGGGCTGGTGTAGAGCTGGGAGCCGGAGGTGGTGAACACGCTGGTTCCGTCGCGGCGGGTCAACGCCTCAACGGTGGGTGCGATGTCTTCGGCCTCTGGTGTGCCGCGGGGGATCGACCGGGGCTCGCTCAAGGCGGTGTCGGTGACCTGGGTGATGAGGGTGTGCCAGTCTGCGGGGTTGATGCTGCCGCGTAGCTGGCGGGTGGCTTCGGCGCGAATGTGGCGGAATTGCCAGGTCGCCCGGGAATCGGATACGACCTCCACCACTCTCGCGGCGGTCGCGGCGACCCACGCGGCGTCGGCGACCTCCCGCTGCGGGATCGGCTGTCCCAGGGCGGTCGCGACCATCGCATCGACCGCGCTCTCACCACCCAGCAGCTGCACGCCATCACGTCGCCAATCAGCGCGTTGCTCAGCACGCGAACGTGCCGCCACCTTGTGGCCCCTGGTTTTCAAGGTGGCTTCTTGGGCGAGGTCGTGCAGCTCACCCGGTGTCGGTGCGCGGCCACGCTCGGCCTGAAACCGCGTCGTGCGGGTGGTCAACTCGGCATCCACCGCAGCCGATCGCTTCGACCATTCCTCGGCCAAGCGCTCTTCGACGCCGACGATCTCCCGCACCGGCCGCTTCCCGCGCCGGCGTCGGCTGCTGCTGTGGCGTTCGGCGAACTGCACGCCGACCGACTGCTCGAGGTAGTGCTCCAACCGGGTGTTGAACAGCTCGGAGGCGGCGACGTTGTGCTGGTAGATCATCCTGCCGTCGAGTGCACCCCACTGCCCGTCATGGCGTTTGACCGCGTTCGAGATCACCACGTGGACGTGCAGATTCGGGTCACCCGCGCGACTATCGCGGTGCTGGAAAGCGGTGGCGATCAGGCCACCGACGACGTCGACCTGGCGGCGACTGTGCCGCCCGACCCGGGTGAACACCGCGTGCTCCTCCAGATAGGCCAGCACATCCTGCAGGGCGGCATCGACGGCGGCCTCGATCTTCTCCGACACCTCGCGAGGCGCCAGCGCCCACAACGTCGACACCGACTTGACCGGCGAGAACGTGAGGTCGAACCCGGCGACCCGCTTCGACGGCGCCCGGCTGGCGCGAGCCACCCAGCCCGACAATTCCCGGTCATCGCGGGGTGGGCGGCCATATTCCTCGGCGAACATGCGCCCAGCAACGTCGGTGGCGATGCGGCTGCGCTCCTCAGCGGGGATCGGGGCGTAGTGGACGCGGCCGTGCTCGGCGTTGTAGGCGGCATACGCGTGGGCCCGCTCGTAGCGGTAGGAGTACTCCGCGGCCACGTGTTTCGTGAACGGAGCACCCAGCCTTACCAGGCGTACCGCGTGCGCCCGCGCCGTGCGTCGCGAGATGCCGTCTGCGGCGCGGGCTTCTACTTCGGCGGCGATCATCACCTCGGCGTTCGGATGCAGGCCGTGACCGAACAACGCCCGCATCTGCGCTTCGGTCACCACCTCACCGACCTCGATACCGACGTTCGGCAGGCCGGAACCCAGCCAGCGGCCCGGGGATTCGCCGCGCTCGCTGTAGTAGGTCGAAAGGTCCTGCGGACCGCGATCGTTCACGTCCTGCGTGGCGATCGAACGAAGGTAATACTGGTAGCCGTCGCCACTGCCGAGCTTCGCCAGTGACATCACACAGTCCACCGTACGCGCTCTTACTGCGAAGTGACCGTGATGTTTCCGCGACCAGGGAGCATGAGGTGTGGCAGATTCTGGTTCATATGTGCTGGTAGTGGCCGGTTTCGAGTTTAGCGGAAGGGCTGGCTAGAGGTTGGTTGGATAGCGGTGGGAGCACATGCTAGTTGCGAGTTGAGCATTCGAATATTCTGTGAGATCGAATGAATTGAGGGTTGCATGGCCCTGGCTGGCTCTGTTCGCGAACTGTGACGTCAGTTGTTCGCCGATCCTGGCGGCGTGTCGCGACCTACACCTCGTCGGAAGTGTTCATGAATGCCGACGGCAGAGCAGGTCAAGGACTCGGCCGAGCAGCCATCACGTGCCGAGACACGCGGTAGTGCCGGTGTGCGGGTGGTCGGCGTCACGAGATCGACTGCGGCGCAGGATCTCCGCTCATGCCGATTTCCGCGCATCCAGCGGGATCGGTCTCGAGTGTGGATCTATCGATCGGGGCAGCTCGTCGCGGATGGCTGGTATCGCCCCAGCGGCTACGCACTTCTCGGTGATCTCCCTACTCGGGGAAGTCGGCTGGCCGACGCCGTCTCGGTCGGAGTCGATGCCCCGTGTCGGCTCTTCGGGTAATGCCGGCTCGGAACGGTCGGTAAGTGCGCGCGGCGCCCACAGATGTCGTGAGAGCTGGCCCGCCAGGCATGCACCGGCCGCGTTCAACAGCACGTCGTCGACGGATGAGTGACGGCCGATAGCGAGGGCGAACTGTGCAGCCTCCACCGCGATCGAAGCTGCTGCTCCCACCAACAGGATGCGGTACGAGCGGGCGAACCAGGGTCGGCGCACGGGCAACAGGAAGCCGAGTGCGGCGAAGACCAACAGATTCCCGCCGAACTGCTCGATTACCCGGTCGTGGGCCAGTTGCTCGGCCAGATCACGCAGCGGCACGAGATTCAGCGAACGACCTCTTCCGGTCGGCGTGAGGATCATCCACAACCACGGCGCGGTACCCGTCACCATCCCGACATCGCACAGCGCCGCCCGCCACCCGCGCCGCCCAACCAGCTGCCAGGCCACGAGACCGGCTACCGGTATCGCGGCGATCGCGGCCACCACGACCCCACCCCACGCCTCCCATGTCCCGTTCACCCCGCCAGTATCACCCAAATCACCAGCGCCACAGACCTGGCCGAAATCCCATCCACAGGCTGCACTTATCGCCGCCCACGCGCATCCATTGAGAGCTAACGGAGCATGGAGCTCGAGTGCGCACCTGTCGGCGCTCTGACGGACCCTCGGCTACAGGTGGTGGCGAAATCGCCGTGTTTCGGCTTTCATGGAAGGCGGGAGAATCGGCAGGCATGGAGGAGCCATGCCTTTCGATCTCCACGGTGAGCCCTCTACCGGCCATCTCGGCGCCCGAGCTCGTCCTGGGCCTTTGTCTCCCGCGGCGGCGCGCTCATCGTTCACCTCTACTCGCACCAGCACACCGGTCTGCCGTTCTTGGCGGAGGGATTGCCACGACCGAACGCGCGCGGCTCGTGATTGGTACAGAACGAGGTGCCGGTCGTCATCGGTCAGCTACCAGTCGGCCAGCGTAGCCGAGGACGTGTGCCGTGTGCCCTGATGGCAGCAACGCGCATGATCAGGCTGCCAGAAGCCGCACGAACGATGTCACTGTCGTCGTTGCAGAGGACCCGCCTCAGCTCAACGCCATGGCCGCTAAAGTGTTGCTGGAGATCATTCTCCGACATGTCCGCGAGACTCGTGTCGAGACCGTCGATAGTCCCGGACCGAGTCCAGCATTAACACCACGGCCGACTCCCTCCAGCTCAACTTCCGAAGAGGAGGCAGTTCGGCCAGGTCACCACCGAACGCCGATGTCTTTCTCACCCAGTAGGAGGAATCGCAGCAATGATCAGGTTCGCTTTCGCCGGGCGGGTCTCCACCGAGGACCAGCAAGATCCGGAAGCGTCTCGCAACTGGCAGCTCGGACGAGCGAACGCCCTGGTCGGTCAGCACGGGCAGATCGTCGTCGAGTTCTTCGACATCGGGCAGTCGCGGTCGATTCCCTGGAAGCGCCGCCCTGCGGCCGGGCGGCTGCTCGAGCTGCTGAAAGAGCCCGAGCGAGGGTTCGACGCGGTCGTGATCGGCGAACCGCAGCGCGCGTTCTACGGCAACCAGTTCGGGCTGACGTTTCCGGTGTTCGTCCACTACGGCGTGCAACTGTGGGTGCCGGAGGTCGGCGGTCCGATCGATCCGGACTCCGAAGCGCACGATCTGATCATGTCGGTGTTCGGCGGTATGTCCAAAGGCGAACGCAACCGCATCAAGATCCGCGTCCGCGCCGCCATGGCCGCGCAAGCGCAAGTCGAGGGCCGCTACCTCGGCGGTCGGCCACCCTACGGGTACCGTCTCGCAGACGCCGGGCCTCATCCGAATCCGGGCAAAGCCGCCGACGGTAAACGGCTGCATAACCTTGAACCCGACCCTGTCACCGCGCCGGTGGTGCAGCGGATCTTCAGCGAGTACTTGTCCGGCATAGGGATTTTCGCTATTGCGCAACGCCTCACCGCCGACAACATCTTGTGCCCGTCGGCCTACGACCGCAGGCGCAACAGCCATCGCTCCGGCGCCGCGTGGTCCAAGAGCGCGGTGCGCGCGATCCTGGGCAATCCGCGCTACACCGGCTACGAGGTATGGAACAAACAGCGCAAGCAGGAGTCCCTCATCGACGTCGATGACGTCGCCTTGGGCCATCACACCCGAATGGCGTGGAACGCGAAGACGGAGTGGGTCTACTCCGACCAACCTGCCCATGGTGCGCTCATCAGTAAGGACGTCTTCGAGCAGACGCAACTTCGACTTGCCGCCCGAGGCCCGCAGTCGACGGGCAGGACCACGACCCGTCGTCAGCACCCGTACGCCTTCAAGGGACTGCTGTTCCATGACGCCTGCGGACGCCGCATGCAAGGCAACTGGAACCACGGGCTGCCGCACTACCGCTGCCGGTATCCCTCCGAGTACGCCCTCGCCAACAAGATCGACCACCCGACAACCGTCTACCTGCGCGAAGACCAGATCAGCGGCCCGATCGATTCATGGTTGGCCGAGATATTCCACCCCGACCGGATCGAGCATTCGCTGACCATGCTCGTAGACGCCCAGACCGACAACACACCCGCCATCGAGAGTGCACGACGATCACTTGCCGAACACGACCGCAAACTATCCAGGTACCGAGCAGCACTGGAAGCGGGCACCGACCCGGCCCTTGTGGCGAGGTGGACCCAACAAGTTCAGCGCGAACGCCAGGCCACCGCCGCACAGCTCACCGCACTGGAAGCCGAGAAACGCTCAGATCACCACTTGAACAAGGAGGAGATCCACCAGCTTGTGACCTCACTGGGCGGGCTGGTTCACATACTGAAGGCGGCCGACCCCAGCGACAAACTCGAGGTCTACCGGCAACTCGGTCTGAAGCTCACCTACGACCACGAAAAACGGGTGGTCGTGGCAGAAACTGCTCCACAACCACCCGTGTGCGTAGTGTCTGTGTCCGGAGGGGGACTTGAACCCCCACGCCCGATAAAGGGCACTAGCACCTCAAGCTAGCGCGTCTGCCATTCCGCCACCCGGACCGGTGTGCCCAGCAAGATTATCGGATCATCTCCGTGTGGACCAAATCGCGGCTTGACCTGCGGATTCTTGAGCGTTTGCGGGCGACGGGCGTGTGGGCCGCACCGGCGGAAGGAGTGCGGCCCACGCGGGGGATCAGAGAAGTTCTTCGAAAGTGCGTTCGAAGCCGAAGGCTCCTCGACCGTCGGCCACTTGGCGGTCGAGGAGGGTTTTCAAGGGGGCGATGAAGTCGAGGGTGACGTGGGCGTCGCGGCTGGCGCGGTTGATCGCGTCGAGTGCGGCTTTGTGGAAGGCGATGGACTGGATGGGGTCGGTGTAGGTGGCGGTGTCGATGACGGTGCCTTGGTGCGGTAAGGATTGGGTCATCGCGGTGAGCCATGCGGCGGCTCGTCGGCCGAATTCGGCGGCGGGGACGCCGACCGACCGCATCATGGCCGCGCCGTGCAGGAAGCCGCCGAACATGGCGTACATGGCCGCCAGCAGGGCGAAGTCGTAGGTCGAGGCGAGGCCCGCGTCGTCGCCCAAGTATTCTGCGGCAGCGAGTAATTCGAGGGATTCGTGGTGTGCGTCGAAGACCGCCCGTGAGCCGCTGTAGAGGATGGACGCGCCCGGCTGTCCGATCATGGGTGGTATCGCCATGATGCCGCCGTCGAGGTAGTCGCAGTCGTGACGGGCCGCCCAGGCGGCGAGTTCGCGGGCCTCGTTGGGGGCGGTGCTGGTGAGGTTGATCAGTTGCCGTCCGGCCAGTCGGTGGGCTACCGGGTCGAGGGTGGCGTGCACCGAAGCGTGGTCGAGCAGTACGGCGATGATCGGGCCGTCGGTGTCGATCGCCTCGGCGATGGTGGCGACGCTCGTGGCTCCGGCGGCGCGGAGGTCGGCGTCCTTGCCGGGGGTGCGGTTCCACACGGTGGTCGGCAGCCCCGCCTTCAGGAAGGTCGCGGCGAGCGCCTGCCCCATCGCGCCGAGTCCCAGGATGGTCACCGGGGTATTCGTGGTCTCCGCCATTGCGGGTTCAGCTCCTTTGAGGTCGAGAAAATCCTGGTCAGCGCGCTGAAATCAAGAGTGCTCGATGACCGGCGGGCGGGCAAGTACCTACTATTTTGTGGGGTACTTACCGAATGGTTTGTGAACAGGTGGAGAGGGTGGACGATGGGCTCGAAGCGGTCGGGGCCGTACTTCTGCGGGATCGATGCGGCGATGGATGTCGTCGGTGGCAAGTGGAAGGCGCTGATTCTCTGGGAGTTGGACAACCACCGGGTTCGGCGCTTCGGCGAGCTCCGCAAGGGGCTGCCCGGCGTCTCGGAGAAGATGCTCATCCAGCAGCTGCGGGAGCTGGAGGAGGACGGCATCGTCGACAGGACCGTCTATCGGGAAGTGCCGCCGCGGGTGGAGTACCGGTTGACCGAGATCGGTGTCGCGCTGAACGCCGCGCTGGAGCCGCTGGGCGCGTGGGGGCGGGAGCGGATCGATCGGATCGGCGCGCGGCGGGTGCATGAGTAGCTCGGAAGTGAATCCTTCAAAAGTGAATGTTTCACTTGGGCAACATGGTTCAGCGGAAGATCAAGCTACTAGTTGGTAACTTGAGTTAATTTTGTGCACACCGAAGGTAATTGACGCCTAACCGGACGCGTCGTATGTTCCACGTCACAACTTTTGCAAGATGTGGGTGGCTTCGCAGATGTCGGATGATGGGTACGGCCTACGGGTCTTGCTGACGCGGGCGCTCCGCCGGATTCAGGAGTTGGAGGCGCGGCCGCAGCGCGAGCCGATCGCCATCGTGGGAATCGGCTGTCGCTTTCCCGGCGGCGCGGAATCCCCGCAGCAGTACTGGGAACTGCTGTCCTCGGGCCGCGACGCGATCGTCGAGGCGCCGGAGAACCGTTGGGTGGTAACGGATTCGGCGCCTCGACGGGCGCGGCGGCGAGCCGGGCTGCTCGCGGGTCCGATCGATGCGATGGACGCGGAGTTCTTCGGGATCGCACCGCGCGAAGCGGCGTCGATGGATCCGCAACAGCGGCTGGCGCTCGAAGTGGCTTGGGCGGCAATGGAAGACGCCGCACTGGTGCCGGGTGGTCCGGCCGCGGCCCGCACGGGGGTGTTCCTCGGTGTCAGCTGGCAGGAATACCAGCGCACGATCACACCGGACTGGGTGAGTTCGGTGGACGCGCACACGCTCACCGGGACGATGTCGAGCATCGTGGCGGGGCGGGTGTCCTACGTGCTCGGATTGCGTGGTCCCGCAGTGGCGATCGACACCGCGTGCTCGTCGTCGCTGGTGGCGGTGCATCAGGCGTGTCGCAGTCTGCGGGCTGGGGAGTGCGACGTCGCGTTGGCGGGCGGAGTGAATCTGCTGCAATCCGAGCTGACTTCGGAGGCGCTGGCCCGCATGGGCGCGCTCTCTCCGGATGGGCGCTGTCGCCCCTTCGACGCGCGCGCGAACGGGTATGTGCGTGGCGAGGGCGCGGGTGTCGTTGTGCTCAAAACGCTTTCGCGAGCGCTCGCCGATGGTGACGAGATCAGGGCGCTCGTCCGAGGCTCGAGCGTGAACCACGACGGTCGTTCCATGGGGCTGACCGCACCGAATCCGACGGCACAACGCGAGTTGCTGCGCGACGCGTTGACCGACGCCGGGTGCGCCGCCGATCGGATCGGCTACGTCGAGACGCACGGCACGGGCACGCCGCTGGGCGATCCGATCGAGATCGAGGCGTTATCGCAGGTGGTCGGCGTGCCACGTGCGGATGGGTCGGTGTGCCTGCTCGGTTCGGTGAAGTCGCAGATCGGGCACCTCGAGGCGGCCGCGGGCGTCGCCGGGCTGATCAAGGTGGTGCTGCAGATGCAGCACGAACGAATTCCACGTCAGCACGATTTCGCCACAATGAATCCGAAGATCAGGCTCGACGGCACGGCGCTGGCGGTGCCGACCGATGACGTCGCCTGGCCGCAGACGCGGCAGCCGCGATTGGCAGGGGTGAGTTCGTTCGGATTCGCGGGCACCAACGCACATGTGGTGCTGGAGCAGCCGCCCGAGGCCCTGGCGCGTGCCGATCCGAATGAGCCTGCGCTGTTGGTCATTTCGGCGCGCACCAGGTCGGCCCTCCATGCGCTGGCCCACCGCTATGCGGAGCAGTTGGACCGGCAGGAGATGCCGCTCGCCGACGTCGCCGCCACCGCGGCGCTGGGACGCACGCATTTCGCGTACCGGCGAGCGGTCGTGGCCAGGACAGCCGAAGAAGCGGCGCGCGATCTCGCGGCACCGTCAGATCGGTCCATCGATCCGGATCCGGGCAAGCCGCGGGTCGCGATGCTGTTCACCGGGCAGGGCGCACAGTACGCCGGGATGGGCGCGGCGCTCGACCGCAGGTACCCGGCTTTCCGCACGGCGCTCGACCGGTGCGACGAGTTGTTGGGACCGCTTCGCGACGGCCTGCGTCTGCGGTCGGTGCTGTTCGAGGCGGACGACGATGTGCTGGCCCGTACCGAGTACGCGCAACCGGCCTTGTTCGCGCTCGAATGGGCCTGCGCCGAGCTGTGGTCGGCGTTCGGCGTTCGCCCCGATGTCGTGTTGGGGCACAGCCTCGGTGAACTGGTCGCGGCGACCGTCGCGGGCGTGTTCGATCTCGCCACCGGCTTGCGTCTGGCTGCCGAACGGGGCCGGTTGATGCAGGCAGTGGCGCAGCAAGGGGCGATGGCGGCGGTCTTCGCCGCGCCCGTGGAGTTCGAAACACTGTTGGACGAGCTCTCGGCGAGTGTGTCGGTCGCGGCGGTCAACAGCCCCGGGCAATTCGTTGTGTCGGGATCGGTGGACGGGGTGCAGCGGGTTGTGCGGGCTGCCGAGGAACGGTCGATCCGTGCCGTGCGGCTGCCCGGGACGGCGGCGTTCCACTCGCCCCTGCTGGATCCGATGCTCGACGACTTCGAAGCCAGGGTCGCCGAGTTGGTTCCCGTCCCGCACGCGGCGACGATTCCGCTGGTGTCGAACGTGACCGGCACGCGGATCGAGGGCCTCATGGATGCGGCGTACTGGCGCGCGCATGCCCGTGGCACCGTCCGTTTCGCCGAGGGTGTGCGCTCGGCCGCCGAGTCGGGCGTGGATGTCTACCTCGAGGTGGGACCGCATCCGGTGCTGTCGGAATTCGGGCGGCACACCGACCCCGCCGCTGTGTGGGTGCCGAGCATGCGCCGGACGTCCACCGACGACGAGGTGCTGTTGACCGGGCTCGGCGAGCTGTATCGCCTGGGCGTTGAAATCGACTGGAGCGCAGTGGTTCCGCTGGACGCGCGCAGGCGCAACGGCCTGCCCACCTACCCCTTCGAACGAGAGCGGGTCTTTGTGCCGATCGAGAGCGCGTCGCCGAGCACGGGATATCTCGCCGAGCATCGCTTCCGCGACCGTGCGGTGATGCCCGCGGCGGAGCTCGCGTTGCGCGCATTGCGTGCGGCCGGAGGCGCAGGCCGCGAGCTGATCGACTTCGTCGCCGCGCGACCGGTGCCGCTGGAGGAGTTGTCCGAGCCGCTGGTGTCCGATGCGGGCGATCGCGCCGAGGTGCGGTTCCACGTCGACGAGGGCGCGGTCACCGCGGTGTCCGCGACAGTTCGAGCCGCCACGAATCGACCCCGCGATTCCGACGAACTGTCCGCGGCTCGGCTCGCGCTGTCCACCGAAGAGAATGTCGCGGCTTTCTACCGCCGGTGTGCCGATGCCGGATTGACTTTCGGCCCGCGATTCCGCTGGATCACGCGATTGTGGTCCGGCGAGGGCCGCGTGCTCGCCGAACTGACGCGCCCGGCGGAACTCGCCGACGAACCGGACGCCTGGCTGCCGTGTCTGCTCGACGCCGCGATCCAGACCGGTCTTGCGTTGGTGTCCGCAGATGGCGACGCGGCGCGTCTGCCGGTGGGTATCGGCGGTCTGCGTCTGTCCGGCCAGGATGCGGGGGCAACGGCGTGGGCGCTGGCCGAGCGCACCGGCCGCACCGTTCGTCTGACGGTCTTCGATACCGCCGGCGCGGTGGTCTGCGATATCGAAGACGTATGGTTCGCCGAGTCCGGCACTGCCGGGCAGCCGCAGGATCGGGATAGCATGTCCGGCTTCACCCACCGTCCGACCTGGGAGCGCGTCGTGGCGTCGCCGAGCGGACGGGCGCCCGCCGCCGCGTTGGTGGTCGGCGTCCGGCAGCAGGCGGACCGGCTCGCCGCCGCGCTGCGCGCCGCGGGTACCGATGCGGTATCCGTGGAGCGTACGACCGATCCGGACGTGTGGCCCGGCGACGACCGTGCGGTGATCTACCTCGCCGATGCCGAAGCGGACGACAGCGCCGAATCGGCGCGGGTGGAAACGCGATTCGCGCTCGCGGTGGTGCAACGGATGGCTCGGCTGGTTTCCGACGCACCGTTGTACCTGGTGACAATGGGGGCGACCGGAGCGCTCGCCGGGGAACCCGTGCGTCCGGCCGCCGCGACCCTGTGGGGATTGGGTGCGGTGACGCGCACCGAACTGCCCGAGTTGCGGTGCCGCCTGATCGACCTGCCCGCGGACGCGCGCTGCGACGACCACCGCTTGGTGGACGAGATTCGCTCCGGCGCCACGGATTCCGCGATCGCGCTGCGCGGGCGTCACCGTTACACGATGCGGATGCAGCCTTCCGACGAACCGGGCGGGGCGCCCGAGGTGAAGCGTGGCGGTGCGTATCTGATCACCGGCGGACGTGGCGCGCTGGGGTTGACTGCCGCGCGGACGCTGGCCGAGGCCGGCGCGGGCACGATCGTGCTGGCCGGGCGCAGCGGCCCGACCTCGCGAGACGAGCGGGAGATGGCGCGGATCGCGGCTTCGGGGGCGCGAGTCGAGACCGCGGTGGTCGATGTCGAAGACCGGAATGCGTTGTCCCGCCTGATCAGCCGCTTCGGCGTGGAGTTGCCGAGGCTGGCCGGGGTCGTGCACTGTGCGGGAGTTCTGGACGACGCCCTGTTGTTCGAGCAGACCGCCGGGCACATCGACCGGGCGTTCGCGGGAAAGGTCGCGGGCGCGTGGCACCTGCACGAGCTGACCGCGGGACAGCCGCTCGATCTGTTCGTGCTGTTCTCCTCGGTCAGCGCCGTGGTGGGCACAGCCGGGCAGGGCAATTACGCCGCGGCGAACGCGTATCTCGATGCCCTCGCCCGCCTGCGGCTGGCTCGAGGACTGCCTGCCCTGAGCATCGCGTGGGGGCCGTGGGCGAGCATCGGCATGGCCGAAGGGCTGAGCGACGCCGCCCGCCGCGCGTGGGCACGCCACGGTGTCGGCGAACTGGCCGCCGAAGACGGTGTCCGAGCACTGCGTTGGCTGCTGTCGGCGGAGGGAGTCGTGTCGGTCTTTCCCGCCGCCACAGAGGTTTCGGCGGAGCCGGAACCGATCGCCGCGGTCGAATCTCAGGATTCGCGCGATCCGGCGGAACTGCGGGAACTGGTGCGCACCCACGCCATGACGGCACTCGGCCGCACGACAGCGGTTTCCGACCGCACGCCGCTGCGAGAACTCGGGCTCGATTCGATGATGGCGGTCGAGCTGCGCAACGCGCTGTCCGCGGATCTGGGGATGCGACTTCCGGCGACGCTGCTGTTCGATCATCCGACGGTCGCCGCGGTTTCGGAGGAGATCGCCCGGCTCGGCGCCACGTCCGCCCCCGGCCGCACGGCAGGGCAGCAGGCCGAACAGCAACCGACCACGCGCATCTCCGAGCAGCTCACAGCTCCGGTATACCCAACGAAACTTCCGGTTACACCTAGTACACCGAACGTGTCTCAGCTCACAGCGCGCGAAGCCGAGCCTGCCCCGGACGATTACGCCGACGCGATCGCGATCGTCGGCGTCGGCTGCCGTTATCCCGGCGGCGTGCGCGGGCCCGCCGATCTGTGGCGCCTGCTGACCACCGAAACCGACGCGGTGACCGAGGTACCCGCGCACCGCTGGGACGTGGACGCCGTCTTCGATCCGGACCCGGATGCCGACGGCAAGACTTACACCCGCTGGGGCGGTTTCGTCGACGGTGTCGAGGATTTCGATGCCGGATTCTTCGACATCTCCGTCGGCGAGGCGCGGATGCTGGACCCGCAGCAGCGGCTGCTGCTCGAAACGGCGTGGGAGGCGCTCGAACACGCCGGTTATCCGGCGAGCCGTCTGGAGGGCAGCCGGACCGGCGTCTTCGTCGGTGTGATGTCCAACGACTATGCCGAACGGATGGCGCGGGCCGACCTCGCGCCCGATGCCTGGTTCGGCACCGGAAACCTCTCCAGCGTCGCCTCCGGCCGGCTGTCGTATTTCCTCGGCGCGCAGGGGCCGAGCCTCACCATCGATACCGCGTGCTCCTCGTCGCTGGTGACCGTCCACACCGCGGTGCGCAGTCTGCGCAGCGGCGAATGCGATCTGGCGCTGGCGGGCGGCGCCACCGTGGTGCTGACGCCTTCGCTCGACATCTACTTCGCGCGGGCGCGCGGCCTGGCCGCCGATGGCCGGTGCAAGAGCTTCGACGCACGCGCCGACGGCGTCGTCTGGAGTGACGGCGCGGGAATGCTGGTGCTCAAGCGGCTGGCGGACGCGCGGCGGGACGGCGATCGGGTGCTGGGGCTGGTGCGCGGCTCCGCGGTCAATTCCGACGGCCGCAGCCAGGGATTGAGCGCACCCAACGGTCCGGCGCAGGAACGGGTCATCCGCGCGGCGCTGGCGGACGCGGCCGTCGAGGCGGGGGACATCGACTACGTCGAGACACACGGCACCGGCACGGCACTCGGTGATCCGATCGAAGTGAACGCCCTGGCCGCAGCCCTAGGGGAGGGTCGCACGGAAACCACGCCGCTGTGGATCGGGTCGGTGAAGTCGAATCTCGGGCACACCCAGGCGGCGGCGGGCATCGCGAACATCATCAAGGTGATCGAGTCGATGCGCCACGAGCGCATTCCCGCCTCGCTGCATTTCCGTTCGGGCAATCCGCATATCGACTGGGATTCGGTCGCTGTCCGGGTGGTCGCCGAGGAGCGACCGTGGCGGCGTTCTCGACGGCCCCGGCGGGCGGGGGTGAGCGCCTTCGGGATCAGCGGGACGAACGCGCACGTGGTGATCGAAGAACCGCCACAGGTCTCGGAGGCCGATGCCCCAAAGGACGCCGGGCCTCATTTGCTGGTCCTGTCGGCGAAAAGCACCGATGCCCTGCGCGAACTGGCGGCTCGCTACCGGGATCTGCTCGTCGCCCACCCTGAGATCGCATTGGTGGATCTGTGTGCGCGCGCCGCGCTGGGCCGAACACACTTCGGTGAGCGCGTGGCGATCGGTTTCGACACTGCCGCGCAGCTGCGTGCCGCGCTCGAGAACGTCGCCTCCGGGGTCACAGTGAGCGGGTCCGTCGCTGAAGTGTCGAGCGGGTCGCTCGAACTGGCTCGACGGTATGTCGAGGGCGCCGAGATCGATTGGGGTGCCGTCTATTCCGGTCGTCATTGGCGACATGTCGATGTACCGACCTACCCGTTCCAGCGCAAACGGCATTGGCTCGAGCTGACGCCGCGCCGGGACGACTCGAGTTCGTCACGCGCCCTGCGGCTCACCCCGGAGATGTTCGCAGGACATCGGCTGCGTGGTCTGCCGACAGTGCCCGCGGCGTGGCTGAGCGTTCAGCTGAACGAGATCGCCACTCGACTGCCCGGGGCATGGGAAGTCAGGAAGCTGCGGCTGATCACGCCGTTGGAGGTCACCGCCGAAGCAGTGGTGCGGGTCGTGGTCGAACCCGGCCCGGACGGCCATGATGTGCGCTTCCTCGGCTCCGACGACGCCCGAGCCGGTTATGCGCAAGCGACACTCACTGCGGCGCAGCCTGAGCCGGTGAAACCGTATGCGGCAGACTCCGCTCATTCCGATGCGCGCATCTGGACCGCCTACTACGACGCTCTCGCCCGGCTGGGCCTGGACCTGGGTCCTGACTACCGCTGCGCCCTGGAGTTCCGGCGGATCAGCGCCACCGAGGCCGAGACGGCGTTCCGGTTGGCCGGTGACGGCACGGCGCTCGATCCGATCCTGCTCGATGCCTGTCTGCACAGCATCGTGGTGACGGCTACCGGGGGCGAGGAGTTGTTCTTGCCGTCGGAAATCGATCGTGTCCGATTCTTCGGCAACCCGACGGCGGGGGATGCGACCGTGCGGTGCCGGGTGCGGGTGACCGAACGAGGGAGGCGGATCATCGTCGGTGACGCCACCCTGTACTCGGAGTCCGGGCGGCCGCTCGCCAGCGTTCAGGGTGTGAGCCTGCTGGCCGCGAAGTTCGATACCTTGCCGGAATCGTTTGCCGCGGAGTCGGACTCGACAAGACTCGCACGTCTGCTGCATCACGTGGAATGGGCTCCTGTCGAGGGTGGCGTGCGCGAGGAACCTGCGGGTCGATGGCTGATCTTCGGTGACGGAGCGGTCGGGGACGCTGTCGCCGCCGGATTGAGCGCGCGGGGCGCTGAAATCGTGATGATTCGCCCCGAGGACGGGCACGCAGCCGACGAGATCCTGTCTTCCGAGGCCGCGAATTCGTTTCAAGGCATAGCCTTCGCGTGGGCGGCGGCTCCTGCCCAGGTTCGCATCGAAGCCGCCCTGCGGTTGACGCGCGCTCTGGACTCGGCAGCACACCGGCCCGCCGCGCTCTGGTTGCTGACCGTGAACGCTCAGCGCGTCACCCCGGCCGACCTGCCGGACCCTGATCAAGCTTTGCTGTGGGGTTTCGGACGCACGCTGGCCACCGAGCACCCCGAGTTCGGATGCCGATTGCTGGACCTGCCCGCGGAAACCATCGTGGACAGCGCCCCGATCGTCGATGGTTTGCTCAGCGGCCGCGCCGCAGGCGAATTCGCCCTCCGCGACGGCCGTTGGCTGACCGCGCGCGTCGCCGAAGGCCTCGCGTCCACCGACTACCGGTTGGTCGCGCACCGTTCCGGCGAGTTCGAACGGATGCGGTTGGAGCCCGGTATCCGACGCGCACCGGCAGCAGGGGAAGTCGAAATCGTCGTCGCCGCCACTGGCCTCAACGCCCACGACCTCTGGGTGGCCTCGGGCATCCATCCGGATGGGGCGGGACCGCTGGGTTCCGAGTGCGCGGGCCGGATCACCGCGATTGGTGCCGGGGTCGAGCAATTCGCGGTCGGTGACCGCGTCGTCGCCTTGGCGGCCGACAGTTTCGCCCGCCACGTGACGGTGGACCAGGCCATGGTGGCCCGGCTGCCGGACGACCTGCCCTTCGCCGACGGCGCGACCGTGCCCTACGCCTTCACCACCGCCTGGCACGCGCTGTTCGACCTCGGCGGTCTGCGCGCCGGGGACCGGGTGCTCGTCCACGGCCCCGCCGATGGCATCGGCATGGCCGCGGTGCAGCTCGCCGTGCACGCCGGAGCGCAGGTGTGCGCGACCGCCGCGCTGTGTCGCTGGGCGCGGAACACGGGTCTGCCGGTCACACAGATCCATACCTGGCGCAGCCACGAGTTGGGCGAACGGGTTCGGGCGGCGACCGCCGGGCACGGACTGGACGTCGTCGTGCACACCTCGGGGGACGGCTTCGCCGCACACGCATCCGAAGTACTGCATGCGGGAGGCCGATTCGTCGAGATCGTCGACCCGGTGCAGACCGGAACGGTGCATCGGCATGCGGATGTCGACCACCGGACCTTCGATCCGGTCGCTGTCGACCCGCGGCGACTGGGCGCTGCCTTGCGCAGTGTGCTGGCACTGTTCGAGCAGCGCGCTTTGACCACGCTGCCGCACGCTGCCTACGGCATCGATCGTGCCGCCGAGGCGTTCCGCGCCATGTCGCAACGAGATCATCCCGGTCGCGTCGTCCTGCTCGGCAAAGACGTCCCGGTCGCCGCGGGCGGCGACCGGTTGCCCGATGGCACCTATCTTGTGACGGGAGGGTTCGGCGGCCTCGGCGCCGAGGCCGCGCACTGGCTGGCCGACCGCGGAGCACGGCATTTGGTGCTGGTAGGCAGACGCGCGCCGGATCCCGCAGGGGAACGGCTGCTGGAATCGCTGCGCGGCACCGGCGCTCGAGTGACGGCGCGGCAGGCGGATGTCGGCGACCGCGCGGCCGTCGCGGAACTGCTGCAAAGCATTTCGGAATCCGGATTCCCGCCACTGCGCGGCGTGGTCCACTGCGCGGGAGTGCTCGACGACGGCGTGATCAGCGAGCAGACCTGGTCGCGGTTCGAGACCGTGCTCGGACCCAAATACCATGCGGCGCGCCACCTCGATGAGCTCACCCGCGATCAACCGATCGAACTCTTCATCACCTACTCCTCCGTCGCGGGCGTACTCGGCACCCCTGGCCAGGCGAATTACGCCGCGGCCAACGCGGCATTGGATGCGCTGGCCTGGCGGCGGCGTGCCGAGGGACTGCCCGCGCTGAGCATCGGATGGGGGCCGTTCGCCGACGTGGGCATGGCCGCCGATCGGCCCGACGTCACCGCACGTCTCGTGCGGCGCGGGCTGCCTCCGCTGTCCGCGGGCGACGCGGCCGCGGCGCTGGAGCACCTCGTCCGGCACGACAGTGCTGCCCCTGGCGTCTTCGAATTCGTGCCGGAGCGGTGGTATGCGCAGCGCATGCCGCAGATCGCGCCGGCCGTACCGCCGACGATTCCACGGGAGACCACCGGGGTACCGCGAACGCAGTCGGCGTCCGACGATCTCGCACCGTGGGAGGCGCTCGTCCAGCGCGTCGCGATGCGGGTACTCGATCGCGCGGGCGAACTCGATCCTGATCTGCCACTGCACGACACGGGCGTCGACTCCCTGACCGGAATGGAACTGCGGGCCGCGCTCGCCGTCGAGGTCGGAATGCCGCTGCCTGCCGGGCTCGTCTTCGACTATCCGACTGTGCGTGAGATGGCGCGGTTCCTGCACCGCAAGGGCGCAGCCGCTCCCAGCGGAGGCGCAGCCGCTCCCGTCGGCGGCGCGAACGTGATCGCCGCTGATGTGCCCTCGTACGCGGCCGATTTGCCTCTGGCCGGGGCTGACGATTTGTCCCCCGCCGGGGCTGAGGTGCCCCCGGTCGTCACCGACGTGCCTCTGGTCGCGGCTGACGTGCTCTTGCCTGCGGCGGACGTGTCCGCTGTCGCGGCCGACGTGTCCCCGGTGCCCGCTGACGCGCCCTTGGTCGCGGCTGATGTGCCCCCGGTCGCTGACGAGGTGAACCCGGTCGCACCCACGCCGCGGTACCCGATCGCGACTCCACCAAAACAGTCTGCGAGACAGGATGTTTCGCCGGGCATCGACTTCGAGACCGACCGTACCGACGACGACCCGATCGTCATCGTCGGCATGAGCTGTCGTTTCCCCGGCGGGGTGCGCACACCGGAGGACTTCTGGGACCTGCTGTGGCACGGACGCGACGCGATCACCGAGGTGCCGCCGCAGCGCTGGGACATCGACGCCTACTACGACCCGGACCCGGCGTCTCTGGGCACGATGTACACCCGCTGGGGCGGTTTCGTCGACGACGCCGACGAGTTCGACCCCGCGTTCTTCGGTATCGGCGCGGCGGAGGCACGCGCGATGGACCCGCAGCAACGCCTGCTGCTCGAAACCACGTGGGAGGCGCTGGAGCGCTCGGGCCGCGCACCCGGCGCGTTGGCGGGCAGCCGCACCGGCGTGTTCGTCGGACTGTGCTTCAGCGAATATCCGGCCACGCCGACCCGAGCCGACCATCCGACCGCGATCGGCGCCTACTCGGTAATCGGTTCGGCGCCGAGCGTCGCGGCGGGGCGCTTGGCCTACGTTCTCGGGCTGCAAGGCCCGGCGATGACGCTGGACACGGCATGCTCCTCCTCACTGGTGGCGCTGCAAGCGGCGGAAGACGGGCTGCGAGCGGGCCGTTGCGATCTGGCACTGGTGGGCGGGGTGAACCTCCAGCTGGCTCCGGAGACCACCATCGGTTTCTGCCGCCTGGCCTCGCTGTCGCCCGATGGACGCTCGCGAGCGTTCGACGCCGACGCCAACGGCTACGTCCGCGCCGACGGCTGCGGCGTGCTGGTGCTGACCCGGCTGTCGCAGGCCCGGCGCAACGGCGATCGGGTGCTGGCGATCGTGCGCGGCGTCGCGGTGAATCACGATGGACGGTCCAACGGTCTCACCGCACCCAACGGCCCGGCCCAGCAGCGCGTCATCACCGACGCGCTGGAACGGGCGGGCCTGCGGCCGGACACGGTGGACTACGTCGAGACACACGGCACCGGCACCCCGCTCGGCGATCCGATCGAGGCCACCGCGCTGGCCGAGGTGTACGGATCGGGCCGCACGCAGCCTCTGCTCATCGGGTCGGTGAAAACCAATATCGGGCACACCGAGGCGGCGGCAGGTGTCGCGGGCGTCATCAAAGCCGTGCTCATGTTGCAGCACCGCCGGATCCCGCCGAGCTTGCACTTCCACACTCCGAACCCGCTGATCGACTGGGCCGGGCTGCCGTTGGAAGTGGTGCGCGAGGCGCGGGACTGGCCGCGCACCGGGCACGAACCGGCGATCGGGGTCAGCTCTTTCGGGATGAGCGGCACCAATGCGCACGTCATCCTGGCGCAGGGTGATCCGGTACCCGCGCCGCGACCGGAATCGCCGACCGCGCAGGTGCTCGTCCTCTCCGCGCGCGACGAGACCGCCCTCGCCGACAGCGCGCGGCTCTGGGCAGACCGAATCGACTCGGCGCAGGCGACACTCGGCGATCTGGCCTACACCGCCGCGACCGCGCGGACACACTTCGAAGAACGGCTCGCGGTGGTCGCCGACACCAGCGCCGGCGCGGCGCGAGAGCTGCGTTGGCCGATTCCGATCCGTGGCCGGGTGGAGCGAACCGCGCGCACGAAGGTGGCGCTGCTGTTCACCGGGCAGGGATCGCAGTACCCGGGCATGGCACGCGAGTTGTTCGACTCCGAACCGGTCTTCCGTGACGCGCTGCGGCACTGTGACGCGGCGCTGGAGCCGATCGCGGACGGTATCGGACTGATCGAGGCCCTCTACGGCGATCACGGTCCGGAGCTGTTGCGTCGCACGGTGTTCACCCAGCCGGTGTTGTTCGCGGTCGAGTGGGCGCTGTGGGAGCTGTGGCGGTCGTGGGGGATCGCCCCGGCGGCGGTGCTCGGGCACAGCGTCGGGGAATACGTCGCGGCCTGCGCCGCCGGGGCGATGAGCGTGGAGGACGCCCTGCGGCTCGTGGCCGTGCGCGGTCGCCTGATGCAGCGCCTGCCGGACGGAGGCGCGATGGTGGCCGTCGACGCCCCCGCCGAGCAGATCTCGCCGCTCGTCGCACGGTATGCGCCCGCGGTGTCGATCGCGGGATACAACGGACCGGCTCTGGTGGTGGTCGCCGGACCGCGAGCCGCACTCGATCCGCTGCGCGAGCAGTTGTCGGCCGACGGTATACGGTCCGCCGATCTCACCGTCTCGCACGCCTTCCACTCCGCGGCGATGGACCCGATTCTCGACGACCTCGCCGCGGCGGCGTCCCGGGCGAGGATGTCCGATCCCGTGATTCCGCTGATCTCCAACCTCACCGGTGCGGTGCTGCGCCCGGGCGAACTCGACCCGCGGTACTGGGCGCGGCATGCGCGTCAGCCGGTCCGGTTCGCACAGGGCTTGCGTGCGCTGGCCGAGCTGGGGATCGACGAGTTCCTCGAAATCGGGCCGCATCCGACGTTGTCCGCGCTCGGCGGGCGCGTGCTGGGTGACTCGGCGCGGTTCGTCGCGTCGCTGCGTCGCGGCCGTGGTGATCGCGAGATGATGATGACGGCGCTGGGACGCCTGTATGTCGGGGGCGTGGCGGTGGACTGGGAGCAGGTGCACCGTCCGCACGATCGTCGGCGCGTGTTCGCCCCGACGTATCCTTTCCAGCGGCAACGCTATTGGGTCGAATCCCGGTCCTACGCCGCTGGGGCGGCACCGAGCAGCGCTGGCGACGGGCACACGCTTATCTCCACGCGGTCGGGCAGCGTCTCGGAGGAGCCCGGAACCGCACCGACACCCGCCGTGGGCTACTCGACGCGTCCGGTCGACGCAGTCCTTCCGCACTCTGAGGCCGCCGGCGCAGGACACTCGAAGGTTTCGATGCATCTGCATGCCGAGCTATCGGATCGCAGCGTCACGACCCATCCAACTCGCGGTTACGAGACGGTCCCGGGATCGGGCATCGCAGCCGAGCCGAATCCTCTGACGCACCTCGGGGCCGCGCCTCCGTCGGCCGAGGTGGATGCCGTCCCTTATGCGGGTCTTCGGACGCGGCAAGAGATCGCCGCGGCTGCGGCCCGGCAGGCAGATCATTCGATATCGAGCAGCACCGCGACGAATTTCGATCTGACGCTCGGGCCGGATTCTCCGTCATATCTGGCCGACCATGTCGTGGATCGGACTGTCGTCGTGCCGGGCGCCTGGTTCGTCGCCACCATCGCCGACATCGCGCGCGGACTCGTCGCCGGTGACGTCGTCGCGATCGAGGACCTCGTGATCACCAGCGGACTCGCGCTGACCGGCCCGCAGCAGGTACGAATCGTCTTCGACCCGGCCGCCGACGGATTCGCGGTGCACGTGCGGACGGAAAGCTCAGGCACACACGCCCGCGCCCATGTCCGCACCGGAACGCACCGGATCCCGGATGGTGCCTCTCTCGGGGAGATTCTCGGCGCCTGCCCGGAACACCTGGGCGCAGCGGAGTTCTACCAACGGCTGACCCGCGCGGGCCTGCCTTACGGACCGGCGTTCCGCCGTGTCGTCGGCCTGCGCCTGGGTCGGCGCGAAGCCTTGGCCACGTTGTCGGATTTCGAGACCGATACCGGCCCTGGGGCGGTGCACCCGGTTCTGCTGGACGCGGCGTTCCAAGCCACCTACGCGGCGATGTCGCCGCGGGCCGACGAGCAGACGTGGGTGCCGTTCGCGGTGGACCAGGTACTCGTCTCCGCCGCGGCGGGCACCGTTCGATTCGGCCATGTGCGCGTCCTCGAGCAGACGCCGCAGCTGTGTGTCGCCGATGTTCGACTGCTCGATGAGGAGGGCTCTGCGGTGCTGGTCGCGAACGGATTGCGAGTGATGCCCACGCCGAATTCGGCCGGGCAGTCGTCCGCCCCGGCGTCCCCCGATCGGTCGGTCGCGGACACCTACCGGATCGACTGGCGGGAGACCGGCCCGGCGGCACCGGCCTCCGCGGCCGGGCGCTGGCTCGTCATCGGTGCGCCCGGAAGCTTCGCCGACGACGTCGCGGACGACTTGCGGGCACGTGGCGGGGAGTGTGTAGTCGCCAGGCCCGGTGACGGGTTCAGGTTCCGCGGGGAAGACGAGTTCGAGATCGACCTCGGCGTGCCCGCGGCCGTGCGGGCGTTGCTCGGCGCGGTGGACGACGGTCGCGCACCGCTGCGCGGGATCGTCTCCGCGGTCGCGTTGTCCGACGAGGACGCGCCCGCACCGGTGGCCGCGGAACGTCTGGTGGTGGGCGCGCTGCATCTCGTGCAGGCCGCGGCGCTGGCCGGAGAACCGGCGGTGTGGCTGCTCACCCGTCACGGTCAGCGAGTCGAGCCTTCCGATCGGGTGGCGCCGCAGCAGTCGGCGCTGTGGGGATTCGCCCGCAGCGCGCAGCTCGAACACCGCGAAATGGGCTGTCATGTAATCGATCTCGATAAGGACGCCGACGTTCGCTCCGTGGTCGACACGTTCTTGACACCCTCGTCGCCGCGGCAGCTCGCGCTGCGTCAGGGGCGTCGTCGGGTGCCTCGGCTCGTGCCGTTGACAGTGCCCAGCGCGCCGACGGTCGCCTCCGGCGCGGGTGGGACGGTGCTGATCACCGGTGGCCTGGGTGGGGTCGGTCTGCGGCTGGCTCGCTGGTTCGTCGATCGCGGTTGGCCGGACCTGGTTCTCGCCGGGAGGTCCGCGCCCGATGCTCGAGCGGAGTCCGCCATCGCCGAATTGCGGGGGCGTGGCGCTCGGATCGAGGTGCGGTCGCTCGACGTCGCCGACCGTACGGCCGTGGCGGCCACGCTGACGTGGATCGACCGTGAGCTGCCGCCGCTGGCGGGCGTGGTGCACCTGGCCGGGGTGCTCGACGACGGCGTGATCGCCGAGCAGACGGCCGCACGGGTCGGGCGGGTGCTCGCGCCGAAGACGTTCGGGGCATGGCATCTGCACGAGCTGACCGAGAGCCGGTCCTTGCGATTCTTCTTGCTGTTCTCCTCGGCCGCGGCAGTGGTCGGACTGCCCGGTCAGGCCGGCTACGCCGCCGCGAACGCCTTCCTCGACGGCGTGGCCGAGTCGCGCGACGCGTCTAGCACGCCCGCGCTGTCGATCGCGTGGGGCCCGTGGGCGGACACGGGAATGGTCGAGCGGCTCAGCAGCGGCGCGGTGCAACGGCTGGCCCGCCGTGGTTACGGCCTGCTGCGGCCCGACCGGGCTTTCGACACGCTCGCCGAACTGATCGGTTCCGCGGCTCCGGCGGTCACCACTATGCCGTTGACGATGTCGGGTATGACCGCCGCCGACGTGCCGGACGTGCTGCTGGACTTCGTCGCGCCGATCGAAAATGCGTCCACGCCGACAGATTCGGCCGCCGACCTGTCCGCGCGGACGGAGGCGCTGGTGCGCCGCTGCCTCGGGTTGGCGCCCGGCGATGATCTCGATCGGCCGCTGCACGAACTCGGGCTGGACTCGGTCGCGGCGCTCGAGATCCGCGACGAACTGTCGCGCTCCAGCGGTCACCGCCTGCCCGCCACCCTCGCTTTCGAGTACCCCACCCCGCGCGCGGTGGTCGGCCTGCTGGTGCGGCTGACCTCCGCGCAAGCGCCGTCCGCGCCGCCGCCGATCGACAGCAATGGCGATTCCTCCGATCGGACGGCGGCGCGGACGCCCGCTCCCCGGCTGAACGTGGAAATGGCCGTGGGCGGCACCGTGCCGATGTCGAACGGCGTCGCGACCGTGCCGCCGCGGGCAACGGATACCGCCCCACACACTCACCAGACCGGCACAAACGACGCGGCCGCTGCCGACCGCTCGGCTTCGCGCGACCGGCGGCCCGTGACCGCGCACGCATCGGCAGACCCGTTCGGGTCGTCCGCGCCGACCGCGCCCAGCGTCGGTCGGCAGGAGGTTCGACATGCGTCGGCCGAGTCGTTCGCATCGCGCGAGACACCGACCGCGGCCGCCATCTCGAACACCGATCGCCACATCGACGCGGTGGGGGACATCGCGATCGTGGGCGTGAGCGGACGCTACCCGGGCGCAGACGGGCTCGACGAGTATTGGCGGGTGCTGGTCGAGGGACGCGACTGCGTCACCGAGATCCCGCGGCAGCGGTGGGATCACAGCCGCTATTTCGTCCCCGACCGCCACAACCCTTTCACCGCGTACACCAAGTGGGGCGGGTTCCTCGACGACGTCGACTGCTTCGATCCGCTGTTCTTCGCCATCTCCCCGCGCGAGGCGGAGATCCTGGACCCGCAAGAGCGGCTGTTCCTGCAAACCGCCTGGGCCGCATTGGAAGACGCCGGACACTCCCGGGCCGACCTGGCCCGTGGCGGCCTGCGTCCGGAGCAGGCCGGTGTGTTCGTCGGTGTCATGTGGGGCACCTATCAGATGTTCGGGGCCGAGGAGTCCCGGCTCGGGCGCGGCACGCTGCCCGGGTCGACGTTCTGGAGCATCCCGAACCGTGTCTCGCACGCCCTGGACTTCCAAGGGCCGAGCATGGCGGTGGACACGGCGTGCTCGTCCTCGCTCACCGCACTGCACCTGGCCTGCCAGAGCATCCGGACCGGCGAATGCAGGCTGGCGCTGGTCGGCGGCGTCAATCTGTCACTGCACCCGTACAAATTCGTCGCGCTCAGCCAGGGGCAGTTCGCCTCCACCGACGGCCGCTGCCGTTCCTTCGGCGCAGGGGGCGACGGGTATGTGGCCAGTGAGGGTGTGGGGGCGCTGGTGCTGCGGCCGCTGGCCGACGCCGAAGCCGACGGCGACACCATCTACGGCGTCATCAAGGGCACCGCGATCAACCACGGCGGCCGGGTCAACGGGTTCACGGTGCCCAATCCCGACGTGCAGGCGGCGGTGATCCGCTCGGCGCTGCGCACCGGTGGCGTGGACCCGGCGTCGGTCTCCTACGTCGAAGCGCACGGCACCGGCACCGCGCTGGGCGACCCGATCGAAATCGCCGGTCTGGCAAAGGTGTTCGGCACGTCCGGCGTGACCGAGCTGCCGATCGGTTCGGTGAAGTCCAATGTCGGCCACCTCGAGGCCGCGGCCGGTGTCGCGGCGCTGACGAAGGTGCTCCTACAGTTGCGCCACCGGACCATCGTGCCGTCGCTGCACGCCACGCCGCCCAACCCGAACATCGACTTCGCGGCCACACCGTTCCGAATCCCGTCCCGCCCGCTGCCATGGCCCGGCGGAGATCCGGCGCGGCCGCGCCGGGCGACGGTGAGTTCGTTCGGGGCAGGCGGGGCCAACGCGAACGTGGTGATCGAGGAGTACGTGGATCGCAGGCCGCAGACGCGGTTCAGCGGCGGTCAGGTCGTCCCGGTCTCCGCGCGCGACGGCGAGCGGCTCACGGAGTACGTCACCGCGCTGGATCGTTTCCTCTCCGGGCAGCAGCCGAACCTCGCCGATCTGGCCTTCACCATGCAGGTGGGTCGGCAGGCGGGCAGCGCGCGCGCCGCGTTCGTCGCGCGCGACATCGGCCAGTTGCGCGCCGCGGTCCGCGCCTGGGTCGAGGACGTGCCGGGCGCTAGATCCTGCCGGGACGCGGCGGAGGATTCCCGGATCGCGCGTTGGCTCGGCGGTAAGGACCTCGATTGGGCCACCGTCCGTGATCCGGGACCGCGACGCCGGATTCCCGCGCCCACGTACCCGTTCGCCCGAGAGCGGTACTGGATTCCGGACGTCGCGTCCAGCGTGGAACCGGGTGCCGGGCACAGTGACCAGTCCACATTCACGCCGGACAACACCTCACTGCCGCAGCCCACGTCGACTTCGGGACCTGTTCCGGTCGCGCAACCCGCGCTGAATGGGCAGGCCACGCTCCAAGCGGGAGCACCGCAACCCGTATCAGCGCAATGGCTCGCACTCGAGCCGTTGTCGGAGCTTTCGACGGGCGGATTCGAGACGGAGGCCGGGATGCGGGAGTCCGCGCCGACCCGCCGGGCAGCAGCGCAACGGTTGCTGGTCCCGGTCTGGCGAGAAGCCGCGCTGCCCGGCGGTGACCTGCGTTCCCGCCGCGCCCTGCTGGTATACGACGCGCGAACCCCGCACCACCTGCTGGAGGCGCTGACCGCCGCTACCGGTGATCCGGGCCGCCTGGTGCGGCTCTCCGAACTACCGGGCGACCTGCACCGCGACGACTTCGACGCGGGCGCTGCGCTCGGCCGGGCGCTCGCGGCCCGTTATCCCGACACCGACTGCGTCCTCGATGTGGGCGATCTCGTCCCCGCGGCGACCGGACGACCCACCGGCGACCTCGGCCGAATGGGGTTCTACCAAGGCGTGATCGAGGCGCGCGCCGGTTCGCTCGCGCTGCTGCACATCGCCGCCGGACACCCCGGCGCGGACGGCCCGGAGTCCGCGCCGCTGGGCGGCCTGGTCGCCGCGCTCGCCGAGGAGATCCGCGACGTGCGCACACGGAGCGTCCATATAGGTGACGAGCGCGACGCGGTGTGCGCCGATCCCGCGCGATTGCTGACGATACTGGGCGCGGAGAGCGCGGCCACCGAGGACAGCGCGCCGCGGGTGCGGTATCGCGGTGGAATACGCGAAGCCGTCGAACTCACCGACGCGACAGCCCGCGACGGTCTGGTGGTGGATCCCGCCCGCACCTATGTGGTGACCGGCGGCACGCGCGGACTGGGTGCGGCGTTCGCGGCGGCGTTGGCCGAACGCGGAGCGCGCCGCTTGGCCGTCCTTGGCCGGGAACCGCTACCGCCGCAGACGGAATGGGACCGGGTCGCTGCCGGAACCGGCCCCGAGGCGGAGAAGGTTCGGCGGCTGGTGCGGTTGCGTGACCGCGGCGTCGCCGTGCGCACCTACTTCGGCAGCCTCACCGACGAGGCGGGCTTGTCCGGCTTCTTCGACCGAGTGCGCAACGAGCTGGGCCCGATCGGCGGCGTGCTGCACTGCGCGGGAAGCGTATCCGCGGAGAGCCCGGCGTTCGTGCGCAAGACCGGCGACGCCGTCGCGACCGTGCTCGCGCCCAAATTGGGGGGCACCGCGGTCCTCGCCGACGTCCTGGCCGCCGACCGTCCCGACTTCTTCGTCTTGTTCTCCTCGGTGTCGGCCGTGCTGCCCGGCTTGTCGGTAGGCCTGTCGGACTACGCGATGGCCAACGCGCACCTCGACCGCTTCGCCGAGGCCCAGCACGCCCTGGGACGACACTGGTTCCGGTCGATCAATTGGCCGTCGTTCCGTGACACCGGGTTCGGCGAGGTGACCAGCGCGGCCTACCGCGCCACCGGCCTGCCCACCCTCAGCGCCGAGGAAGGATTCGAGCTACTCGACGCGGCACTGGGTCTACCCGCCCCGGTAGTCTTGCCCTATCACGGTGCGGCACTTCATCTTTCGACACGGACGAATCGACCTGCGGCAGAGGTGGCGCCCGTGCCGACCGCGCGGCCCACGGCGGCGAACGGCTCCGCGGCGGCGTATCAGGAATTGCTGCGCATCTTCTCCGACGAACTGAAATTGGCCCCCGCCCGCTTCGAGGGCGACAAACGGTTCGAGGAGTACGGCGCGGATTCGGTGTTGATCGCCTCGGCGGTGCGCCGGATCGAGCAGGTCGTCGACGCGCCCTTCGACCCGGCGCTGGTACTGGAGTTCCCGACCCTGGACGACTTGGCGGGTCTGTTGACCGAGCAGTTCCCGGAACGTTTCGCGCCCGAAGCGCCGCCGGATCCACCGGCCGATCCGCAGCGGCCACCGGCTGATCATCAACGCACACTCGACAGCGGGACATACCGTCCCAGTGCGGCCACCTGGGCGGCCGACGCCCGCAGTGGCCGGGCAGCCGAGCCCATCGCCGTGGTCGGCATCGGTTGCCGCCTTCCGGGCGGCGACACTCCGGACGCGTTCTGGCGCCTGCTCGCCACGGGCGCCTCCGGCATCCGGGAGGTGGACCCGGCTCGCTGGGATCCCGCCCGGTTCTACCGCCCGGGCGGCGGGCCCGGTCTGACCAACAGCAAATGGGGCGGGTTCGTCGACGGTGTCGATCTGTTCGATCCGCGGTATTTCGGGGTCACCGACGAGCTCGCTTGGCAGATGGACCCGTTGCAGCGGCTGCTGCTCGAGACGTCGGTGCTGGCCACCACCGACGCCGGATACCGGCGCGAAGAGTTGGCGGGCAAGCGAGTCGGCGTCTACGCCGGCAGCAGGGCGGCGAATTACTTCAACCGCATCCCGGTCGCCGACCGGCACACCATCATCGGCATCGGGCAGAACTTCATCGCAGCGCGCATCTCGGACTTCTTCGACTGGCACGCGGGCAATGTCGTGCTCGACAGCGCGTGCTCGTCGTCGTTGCTGTCGGTGCATCTGGCCTGCCAGGCGTTGCGGGCGGGCGAGGTCGACGCGGCGCTGGCCGGTGGGGTCGAAGTGCTGCTCGACGAGATGCTGTTCGTCACGTTGTCGGCGGCGGGTGTGCTCTCGCCGAACGGGCGGTGCGCGACGTTCTCCGAGGACGCCGACGGTTTCGTGCCGGGCGAGGGCGCGGCGCTGCTGATGCTCAAGCGGCTGGACGACGCGCTCGCCGACGGCGATCGGGTCTACGCGGTGCTGCGCGGCTCGGCGATCGGCAACGACGGGCACACGATGGGCATCACCACACCCAACATGCGGGCACAGATCGAGGTGGTCACCGCGGCGCTCGAAGTGGCGGGCATGTCCCCGGACGCGCTGTCGTATCTGGAGGCGCACGGCACCGGCACCATGATCGGCGACCCCATCGAACTGAAGGGGTTGGCGACCGTGCTGGGCGACCGGTCGCGCGGCCCGGAGCCGTGCGCGGTCGGCAGCGTGAAAACCAATATCGGGCACCTGCTGTCCGCGGCGGGCATCGCCGGGGCGGTCAAGACGATCCTGGCCGTGCACCACGCGGCGCTGCCGCCGTCGCTGCACTGCGACAACCTCAATCCGCGATTCCAGTTCGCCGGATCGCCGCTGCAGGTCAACCGAGAACTGCGCCCGTGGCGTCCGGCCGACGGCAGGCCCCGCGCGGCGGGCGTCAGCTCGTTCGGCTTCGGCGGCACCAATGCCCACCTCATCGTCGAGCAGGCGCCCGATGGGCACCGTCCGACACGCCACCCCCTGGATCCACCCGCCTTCCGCAAGAGGAGCTTCATGCTGCCGAAAACGGTTCCCAGCACATCGACGGAGCCCGCGCCGCGGATCGTGGTGCCGATCAGCGCGCCCGCACCGTCGTTCCTCCAGGTGGAGCCGCTGCGATGAGCGGGATCGAATTGGACAGCTTCGCCACCACCCTGCGCGCCGAGGACCCGGTGGTGCGCGACCATCGCGTGCACGGTGTACGGATCCTGCCGGGCGTGGTGTATCTCGACATGATCCTGCGCGCGGCGATGGCGGCGGGGTACCGGCCCGGCGAACTGACGATCCGAGAGGCGTTGTTCCAGCGTCCGGTCGCCCTCGCCGACGACGGCGCGGTGCGCATCGCGTTCCGCGTGGATCGTCCGACCGGCCGGATCGCCATCGACGTCCAGAGCCTGGACGCGAAAGGCGTGCCGGTCGGCGCGATCGAGCCTGTCGCGGAATGCGTTGTGGTGCGGTCTGCTTCCTCCGATCAGCCGCCGGGGATCGATGCGGCCGAGTTGCGGGCGGCGTCCCGTGCGCGTGGCATGGCGGAGCTGTACGCCCAGACCGGCGGCCGCGGTATCGATCATCGCGAATTCATGTGCGCCACTGGGTATTTCGCTCGGCGCGACGATGTGGTCACCGCGACGCTCGGTCTCGGCGCGGAGGCCGCGGCGCATCTGCCCGGCTTCCTGCTGCATCCCACGTTCCTGGACGCCTCCACGATCGTGCCGTTCATCGATCCGCAGCGGCTCGGCGTGGACGACGACAGCGCGTTCATCCCCATCTTCTTCGGCGACGTCCGCGCCTGGCGCCCGACGCCCGAGGAGGTGCTCGTGCGAGCGGCGGTCCGCGGCGGCGGGCACGGCGGGGACCTGCTCGAAGCCGATGTGGCGCTCTACGACCGGGACGGAGCCCCGGTGGCGCGGTATCGACTGACGTCCAAGCGCGTGCGTGGCAGCGCGGATATCCAGCGGTTGCTGACGCGGCCGCAGGCAGCACCCACGGGACAAGCCACGCCGCGACCGACGACTGTGCCGGTGGCCTCGGGTGATCCGCGTGCGGTGATCACCGCCGATCTGGCCGCTCTCGTGGCCGGTGAACTCGGCGCCGACGCCGCGGGGATCGCCACCGACGTCGGGTTCTACGAGCTCGGATTGGATTCCGGTCGTCTGCTGCGGCTGACCGCCGAGTTGGAGGCGAGGGTCGGCGAGCCGCTGTATCCGACGCTGCTGTTCGAGTACCAGACCATCGACGCGCTCGCCGGACATCTCGCCGACACCGCCGGCGCGAAGTATCGCCCCGCCACGTCGGCCCCGGACACCGTGCCCGTTGAATCCACCGTGGTCGCCGAGGTGGCGGGCCCGCCGACAGTTGACCAGGTCGCGTCGCCGGAATCGGTAGCGGCGGAAGACCTCGTCGTTTTCGGGTTCGACTGGGAGCCCGACACCACCGCGCATACGCGTCGGGAACCCACCAGCCTGCTCGTCTTCGATACCGCCGAGCACCCTTACCCGCACGGCGCGGCCGCGACTGTCATCCGGGTCCGTCCCGGTGGCGAGTTCGTCTCCGGTACAGACGCTTTCGTCGTCCACCCGGCGGACGCACGGCACATGGAGTCGCTGGTCGACCAGCTGACGGCCCGGCGGCTGCGCTTCGACGCCGCGGTGTACCTGTGGCCCGAAACGACGACAGACAGTGACCCGCAGGCGCTGATCGAACGGGTGTACCTGCCGCTGCGCGATCTGCTGCGCGCGGTCGCGGGAGTGTCCGAACCGCCGGTGCGCCTGGTGCTGGCTCTCACACCGGCGACACCCGCGGGTGAATCGAGTTGCGCCCTCCTGGGCGGTGCGGCCCGCACACTGCGGCTCGAGCAGCCGCAACCGTTGCTGCGGGCCATCCAACGCGACCCCGCCCGTCCGATCGACGACATCGTGGCCACCGAGCTGGGCGTCGACGAACGCGACCCCGCCACCGAGATCCGCTACCACGGCGCAGAACGCCGGATCCGCCGGACCCGCCCGCTCACCGATGCCACGCCGAGTTCCGGCGACGCGGTGCTGCGCACGGGGTCGGTGGTCGTCGTCACCGGTGGATTCGGCGGGATCGCCCGTCACCTGGCCCGCCGCCTCGCCGCCGAGTACAGCGCACGGCTGGTGCTGGTATCGCGCCGTCCGCTCGACGCGTCGGCCGCGGGACTGCTGGCCGAGCTCGGCGAACTCGGCGCGGAAGCCGTACACGTGCGCGCCGACGTGTCGGTCGCGGCCGACGCCGAACGCGTCGCCACGATCGCCCACGCCACCTTCGGGCCGGTCGACGTGCTCTACCACGGTGCGGGTCAGTTGCGCGACGGACTGCTGTCCGGCAGCAGCCGCGACGACGCGAGAACCGTTCTCGCACCGAAGGTCTACGGCGTCGAGCACTTGACGCGGGCGCTGCCGGAGACCCGCCTGACCGTGTTGTTCTCCTCGGTCTCCGCGGTGCTGGGCAACCCGGGGCAAGCCGATTACGCGGCGGCCAACCGCTATCTCGACGTCTTCGCCGAACAGCGCGACCGAGCCGGAAGCAGGACGATCAGCATCGGCTGGCCGCTGTGGGCCGAAGGCGGTATGCGTCCGCCCGCCGAGCAGATAGCCGCGCTGCGGCGCGCCGGTGTGGGACTGCTGCCCACCGCGACCGGACTGGACCTGCTGTTGTCCTGCGCGACGCTCCACCGCGCACAACTGGCCGCGGTATGGGGCCACAGCGACATCCTGCGAGCACGACTACAACCGGCGACCGCACCGTCCGACGCGCCATCCGCGCCGGGCGATGCGCATCACGCGACCGTGCCGGTCGACGAGCATCGCAAGTCCGTCGAGGAGCCCATCGCGATCGTCGGAATCAGCGGCCGCTACCCCGACGCGGAGGACATCGAGGAGTTCTGGCGCAATCTGCGCGACGGACACGACGCGGTCGGCCCGGTCCCCGCCGAACGCTGGTGGCTCACCTCCGTCCGAGGCACGCCCGGCGCGCCACCGATGACCGGCGGATTCCTGCGTGACGTGGGTGGTTTCGACCCCCAGTTCTTCCGCATCCCGCCGGTTCAGGCGCCGCTGCTTGACCCGCAGGAGCGATTGTTCCTGCAGCAGGCGTACGCGGCGCTCGAGCATGCCGGCTACCACCACACCGACCCGGCCGTGCGCGACCGCCGGGTGGGTGTGTTCGTAGGCGCCACCTGGAGCGACTACCGGCTGCTCGGAGTGGCGGCCAGCCGCGACGGCGATCCGGTCGCGGTGGCCTCGATCCCGTCGTCGATCGCGAACCGCACCTCCTACACCCTCGGTCTGCGTGGACCGAGCCTCACCGTGGACACCGCGTGTTCGGCGTCGCTGACCGCACTGCATCTGGCGCGGCGCAGCCTGCTCGACGGCGAATGCGACGCGGCGCTCGTCGGCGGGGTGAACCTGTTGCTGCACGAGGACAAATTCCTGCTGCTGCACAGCCTGGGCATGATGTCCGAGAGCGGCCGGTGCAGGCCCTTCGCCGCGAGCGCCGACGGCTATGTGCCCGGCGAAGGCGTCGGGGCGCTGTATCTGAAGCCGCTGTCGGCCGCCCGCGCCGACGGCGACACCATCCACGGCCTGATCCTCGGCAGCGCGGTGAATCACGGCGGGCAGACCTCCGGGTACAGCGTGCCGCATCCAGGGGCGCAAGCCGACGTGATCGGCGAGGCCCTGCGCGCCGCCGGGGTCGACCCCGCCGCGATCGACTACCTCGAGGCGCACGGAACCGGGACACCGCTCGGCGATCCGATCGAAATAGCCGGGCTGGCCGCCGCTTTCGGCAGGAACGACGGCGGCCGCTCCCGCGCACTCGGGTCGACGAAGTCGAACATCGGCCACCTGGAAGCGGCTGCGGGCGTCGCGGGTCTCACCCGGGTGCTGTTGCAGCTGCGTCACGGCCGGATCGCGCCGACATTGCATGCCGCACAGGTCAATCCGGCCATCGCGTTCAACTCGGTGCCGTTCCGCTTACCGCGTGAACTGGAGGATTGGCCGCGCCGCACCGTCGACGGCGTCGCGGTGGCGCGGCACGCGGGTATCAGCGCCTTCGGGGCGGGCGGCGCCAACGCTCACGTGGTGCTCGCGGAGTTCATCGACGACCGAGTGCGTCCGGGCGCCACCGGTGAACCCGAGATCTTCGTGCTGTCCGCGCGCACTCCGGAGCGGCTGCGCCGCTATGCCGAAATCATGGCACGGCACTTCCGCACCCTCGACCCCGCGGATTTCCTCGACGCGGTGCGCACCTTGCAAGTAGGCAGGCCCGCACTGGCCCACCGGCTCGCGGTGGTCGCGTCCTCGCCGCTCGAGGTGGCCGACGCGCTCGATCAGTTCGGCGCCGACCAGCTCGGCCCCGTGGTCACCGGCAGCGTCGACGCACACACCCGGCCACCGCTGTACGCGCCCGCGGCGGACGACCGAGAGCTGGCCAGGCAGTGGGTCGCGGGTGCCGACGTCGACTGGCGTGGACGCGGCGGGCCGCGCCAGCGAATCCCGCTGCCCGGCTATCCGTTCGAGCGCACCGACTACTGGATCATCGCACCGCCGCGTGCGGGGTTCGATGCCGCGGTGGAGCGGTTCGACGCGTCCATCCAGCCCGCGGGCACAGTGGAGCCCGGTAAGGCCGAACTCGGCCGCTACGCGGCGATGCTGCTGTTCGCCACCTTCGCCGGAATGGGGCTCACGCCGGGGGAGTGGACCACGCGGTCGCTGGACGCGCGCCTTGGTGTGCGGCCCGAATTCGACCGGCTACGCACCAGCTGCCTGGATATCCTGCGGCGACATGGGCTGGTGCGATGGCACGACGACCGGATCGAAGTGCCTGGTCCGCCACCCGGTACCGGCGGGATGCGCGCCGACCTGCTCGCGCGCTTCCCGGAGACCGAACCATACGTGGCCTTGCTCGATGCCTGCCTGGCCGCCTATCCGCGCGTACTGCGCGGCGAGATGTCCGCGACCGAGGTGCTGTTCCCCGGCGGGGACCTCGAACTGGTCGGCGCGATCTATCGCGGCAACGCCGCCTACGACTTCACCAACGGATTGCTCGCCGGATTGGTGTCGGACGTGGCGCAGCGGCATGGCGAGACCCGGCCGGTGCGGATCGTGGAAGTCGGCGCGGGCACCGGCGGTTCCACGCACGCGGTGCTCGACGCGCTCACCGAACGCGGGATCGCGTTCGACTATCACTACACCGACGTATCGCACAGTTTCGTCGCGCACGGCCGACGCACCTTCGGTACGCGGTCGAACGTGCGGTTCGGCGTGCTGGACATCGAGACGGATCCGATCGCGCAAGGCTTCCCCGCACACCAGGCCGATCTGGTGATCTGCGCCAACGTCCTGCACGCGACGCGGTCGATCGACGCGACGTTGCGCAACGTCCGGCGGCTGCTCGCGCCCGGTGGCGTGCTCGCCTGTACCGAAGCGACCGCCGACCTCGAGGTTCTCGCGCTGACGTTCGGCCTGCTGGAGGGCTGGCACGCGTATCGCGATCCCGAGGCGCGTCTCCCGTATTCGCCGTTGCTGTCCGAATCGCAGTGGCGGGACGCCATGAGTGCGGCGGGTTTCTCTGAAATCCGCGCCTGGGGTCCCGGCCTGTCGGAGGACCCGGAGCCGAGTTTCCGGTTGCTGGCCGCGGTCAGCGCCACCACGCTGCCCGCTGTCGCCTTACCCCCGGCCGATGTGCAGCCCGCCACCGCGCGAGTCGGCCTCGCCGATACCGAGAACCCGCCCGCCGGTGCGCGGCCGGACGCGGAACCGGCCACCGTGAGTGGTGCGGCCGCCCTGGAAGCCGAACTCGTCGCCCTCGTCGCCGAGGGCCTCGGTGTCGGGCGCGGCGAGGTGCGCGCGGAGCTGCCGCTGTCGGACTACGGCGTCGATTCCATTCTCGCGGTGAAGATCATCGATCGAGTCAACGCCCGCTACGACTTGGCGCTGCGACCCACGGTGGTGTTCGACCATCCGTCGGTGCGGCTGCTCAGCAGGCACATGGCCGAACAAGGCGCTTCCGCTCCTCGAACCGCCACCGCGCCGCCCGCACGGCCCAGCGAAAGGTCAACATCGATGGACATCGCCATCATCGGCATGTCCGGGCAGTTCCCGGGCGCGGCGAACCTCGAGGAGTTCTGGCGCGATCTCGCCACAGGGCGGGACGCGGTGACCGAGATCCCCGCCGGACGCTGGCCGATCGCTGAGCATTTCCGTCCCGGCCTGGCGACGCCGGGCAAGACCTACTCCAAGTGGGGCGGCTTCCTCGACGGCGTCGAAAAGTTCGATCCGGCGTTCTTCGACATAGTGCCTGCCGAAGCCGATTACATGGACCCGCAGCAGCGGCTGTTCCTGGAACACAGCTGGCTGGCCCTGGAAGACGCCGCCATCGACCCGAAGTCGTTGCGGCGCACCCGCTGCGGCGTTTTCGCCGGGTCACCCGGATCGGACTACGCCACCCTGCTGCGCAACCGCGGAACGGTCGGCTCCCATCACGTGTTCACCGGTAACAGCCCGGCCATCCTGCCTGCCCGCGTGGCCTATCACCTGGATCTCACCGGCCCGTGTCTCGGTCTGGACACCGCTTGTTCCTCGGCGCTGGTCGCGTTGCACCAGGCATGCCGCAGTCTCACCGCAGGGGAGTCGGAGCTGGCGCTGGCCGGGGGTGTCGCGGTGTTCGTGACACCCGAATACCACCTGCTCGCCTCCTCGATGGGCATGCTCTCACCACGCGGGCGATGCGCGAGTTTCGATGCCGACGCCGACGGTTTCGTGATCGCGGAGGGTGTCGGCGTGGTGGTGCTCAAGCCGTTGGCCGCCGCCGAACGCGACGGCGACCCGATCCACGGGGTGATCCGCGGGATCGGCGTCAACCACGACGGCCGCACCAACGGCATCACCGCACCCAGCGTTCGTTCGCAGACCGAACTGGAACTGGCGGTGTATCGCGACGGCGGGATCGATCCGTCCACCATCGGTTACGTCGAAACGCACGGCACCGGAACGCGGTTGGGCGACCCGATCGAACTCGAGGCACTCACCGCGGCGTTCCGTCGCTACACCGACGCGGTCGGCGTCATCCCGGTGGGATCGGTGAAATCGAACATCGGGCACGCCTCGCACGCCGCGGGCATGGCGAGCCTGTTCAAGGTGCTGCTGGCCATGCGCGCCGGACAGGTGCCGCCGTCGCTGCACGTCGCTTCGGTGAATCCGCTGCTCGGATTGGAGCAGTCGCCGTTCTTCGTCAACACCGAACTGCGGGCCTGGGACGGCGCGCCACGCCGAGCCGCGATCAGTTCCTTCGGTTTCAGCGGCACCAACGCGCACCTGGTGGTCGACGGCGCACCGGCCGTAGCGACCGCACGGCGTGCGGGGCCCGGGGAACCGCAGGTGGTGGTGCTCTCCGCGCGCAGCGCTACGAGCCTGTCGCGGATGGCGCGGACGCTGCGCAGGCAGCTCACGGCGCATCCGAATCTGTCGCTCGCCGACGTCGCGCGCACGCTCGCGGTCGGGCGCAGCGAATTCGAGCATCGGCTCGCGGTGGTCGGGGATTCGGTGGATGCGGTCGTGGCCCGGCTTGCCGCCTTCGCCGACGGCGACCGGCCTGCCGGGGTCTACACCGGAACGACCGACACCCCCGCCGCGGACCGCGACACTGCCACCGTGCTGGACGACCCGGAGGCGGTGGCACGGCAATGGGTCGAGGGCGGGCACGTCTCACATGCGGGCTGGGCCGACCCGGCCGCGCGCCGTATCCATCTGCCCGGCTACGAGTTCGACCGGGAACGGTGCTGGGCACCGGACATGAGCGCCCCTTCGTCCGAGCACACGGCGCGCCCGTCGCACAGCTCCGTTGTCGGCGAAGCCCAGGACCTCGCCGCGACGCAGCGCACCGCAGCCCCATCGACCGGCGCGGCGCCCCGCGAGCTCAGCACCGCCGCAGCGGTGGCATCCGGCACGTCAACGGTCGAGACGGCACTCGATGGACCCGCGACATCCTCGCAAGCTGTCGGAGGCTCGTCGGTGCCCGCGACACAGACGGCCGCTGCGCTCCAGGACAACAGCGCGCTCCAGAACCCTGCCGACGATCGGGCTCGTGGACTTGCTGCGCCTGATCATGCCCAGCCCACACCGCCGGACCCCACGCAGCGACGGCAGTCCGCCGAGACCTACCTCAAAGGCCTGCTCGCCGAGTACTGCCGACTCGACCCGCAGCGGATCCGCACCCGAATCCCGCTGCAGGACTATGGCATCGACTCGGTGCTGATCAGCAAGATGAACGACCGGCTGGAAACCGACTTCGGACCGATGCCGAGCACGCTGATGTTCGAATACCAGACCGTTCGCGACCTCGCGGGCTACCTCGCCGACGAGCACGGGCCGCGTCTGGCCGCCATCACCGACGACACGACGACCGCAACCGCGGCATCCGGCGGCGCACCCGCGTCGGTGGGCTCGGTCGCCTCCGAGCCCACCGCTCCCGCCAAGCATTCCGCCGACGACGCGGACGACGCCGAGGACATCGCCGTCATCGGCATGGCGGGCAAGTTCCCGATGGCGGGGGACATCGAGGAGTTCTGGGCCAACCTGGTCGCCGGTCGCGACTGCATCGTCGAGGTGCCGCCGCAACGCTGGGATCACCGCGAATACCTGTCCGACGATCCCGACGAACCGGGCACCACCTACGCGCGCTGGGGCGGATTCATCGACGACGTCGACAAGTTCGACGCTCGCTTCTTCGGCATCACCCCCAAAGACGCCGAGGAGATGGACCCGCAGCAACGGCTGTTCCTCGAAACCTCCTGGGCGGCTCTGGAAGACGCGGGTTACTCGCCCGATCGGGTACGCCGCAGCGCCGCCGCACGCGGCCTGCCGGATGCCGGCGTCTTCGCCGGGGTCGGATACGCCGAGTACCAGGCGTTCGTCGGCGTGCCGATCTCGGGGTATTTCGCGGTGGCGAATCGGGTGTCCTACCACTTCGGCTTCACCGGCCCGTCTCTCGCGGTCGACACGGCGTGCTCGGCGTCGCTGACCGCGCTGCATCTGGCCTGCGAGAGTCTGCGCCGCGGCGAAGCGGCCTACGCGCTGGCCGGTGGGGTGAACGTGTCCATCCATCCCGGCAAGTACTTGCTGCTCGGCTACGGCCGCTGGGCATCCACCGACGGCCGCTGCCGGACGTTCGGCGCGGGCGGCGACGGCTACGTGCCGGGCGAGGGTGTGGTCACGTTGGTCCTCAAACCGCTGCGGCACGCACGCGCCGACGGTGACCGCGTTTACGGCGTGATCCGGGGCAGCACCGTCAACCACGGCGGACGCACCAACGGGTTCACCGTCCCCAACCCAGTCGCCCAGGCCGACCTCATCGGCCGAGCCCTGACCGCGGCACGCGTCGACGCGGCCGACATCGGCTACGTGGAAGCCCACGGCACCGGTACCGCGCTGGGCGACCCGATCGAGATCGCGGCCCTCACCAAGGCCTATCGGCGCTCGACAGCGGAGCAGGGCTACTGCGGCATCGGCTCGGCGAAATCCAGTGTCGGACATCTGGAAGCGGCGGCGGGCGCGGCGGGCGTGGTCAAGGCGCTGCTACAACTGCGCCACGACACCATCGCGCCGAACCTGCACAGCGATCCACCGAACCCGGGAATCGACTTCGCGGCGACACCGTTCCACGTCATCGATCGGCCCACACCCTGGCCGCGCCCCGTCGACGGCACACCACGCGTCACCGCCGTCAGCTCGTTCGGCGCGGGAGGCTCCAACGCCCACATGATCCTCACCGACGCCGAGCCCGTGGCGGCAACGCCGGAAGATGGGCGGCCGAGGATCGTGGTGTTGTCCGCCCGCGACGCCGACCGGCTCGCGGAGCTGGCCGCCCGCACCGCCGATCGGCTGCGCGATCACCCGCTCGCCCTGCCCGATGTGGCGTGGACGCTGGCCGTCGGCCGGACACCGTTCGAACATCGACTCGCGGTGGTCGCCACCTCGACGGCCGAACTCGTCGAACTACTCGACAGCACAGCCGATGCCGGCGCACCCGCACCGGCGGAGGGACTACTGGTCTTCCGCGGCGTGGCCCGCACCCACCGCGACCTCGACGAGCTGCCCGGCGAATCGGATGCCGACCGCGCCGAAGTGCGCGCCCTGCTGCGGTCGGGCAACCTGCCGCGAGTCGCGGAACTGTGGGCAGGCGGATGGACCGTGGACTGGGAACAGGGCTACGAGCAGCCGTTCGGCCGGATCGTGGGTCTGCCCGGTTATCCGTTCGCCCGGCGCAGGTACTGGATCGTGCCCGAGGACTACCGCAGACGAACACCGCACGTGGTCGCGAAGACGGTGGTCACGCAGGAGATCGAGCCACCGCAGTCGGAGCAGCGCAACGGGCACTCACCGAACGGCACAGCGCTTCAGGACGTTGCGGCACCGCCGGAACCGGTCGAAACGCCCACCGCCGAAGTCGCCGCACCGGCCGTCGCCGAGTCCTCCGGTGACGAATTCGACAGCGAGTTGTGCGACCGGCTCGCCGAGCACATCCGGGAGATCTTCGCCGATCTGACCAAGTCCGACCCGGCCGAGCTCGACCTCGACGCGGAATTCGCCGACTTCGGATTCGACTCGGTGGCCACCGTTCGGATGCTCAACCGGCTGATGAAGCACTACGACGTCAAGATCCCGGCGGAATCGACCGAGCTGCATCCGACGATCGCGTCGCTGTCGCACTACCTGGTGGCCGAAGGCATCATCTCCGGCACGGCACACGACGATGCTCCGCGCCCGACCGTGGCCGCCGCGGCCACAGCGGCCCAGCAGGACATCCCCGTGGTGACGACAGAGGTCCCGATCCCGGTGCGGTCGGTCTTCATCACCGGCGTGACCGGCGTGCTGGGCGGCAAGCTGCTGCACGATCTACTCACCCGCACCGACGTCCGCGTGACCTGCCTGGTGCGCGGCAAGACCGTGGCCGCGGCCGAGCGTCGGATCAAGCACTTCCTGAGCACCTACGACCCGGAGTCGACCCTCGACGAGGCGTTCGCGCAGCGCGTCACCGCGGTGCTCGGCGACGTCTCCAGCGAACGGCTCGGCCTGGACGAGGTCACCTGGCGGCGGCTGGCCGACGACGTGGACTTGACCATCCACGCCGCGGGCCGCACCACCTTGGTCACCTTCTACGACGCCCTGGCCCCGATCAACGTCGAAGGAACCCGTCGCGCGGTGGAATTCGCGTTGCGCTCGCGCGGCAAGTACCTGGTGTACGTGTCGAGTTTCAGCGCGCTGGGCGATCGGCTCAATTTCAACAACCCGCCGTTCACCGAGCGGGATCTCGAACTGGGTCAGGGCTACGACCATCTGCCCTACCAGCAGACCAAATACGAGTCGGAGAAGCTGATCCGGGAGGCGAGCGAACGCGGACTGCTGTGGGACATCGTTCGCCCCGGCAACATCATGGGCGACAGCCGGACCGGCCGGTACCCGTTCTCCGAGGTCAGCGTCAAAGGCGCGTACTACGACATCCTCAAGACGATGATCGAGACCGGCGAGACGATGCTGACGCCGGTGCACTGGGACATCAGTCCGGTCGACTACGTCAGCGCCGCGATCGTGCACATCGCCACGCGCCGCGCCACCTACCGGGAGACCTACCACCTGACCAATCCGGACATCCGGCGCTACTACGACGTGGTCCGCTACGTCCAGCGTGCCGGGTACGAGGTGGCGTTGGTGCCGCTGGAGGAATTCCACCGCAGGGCCACCGACCGGCAGATCTACCGGCTGGGCACCGACGAGGTGTACGACAGCCAGACCCTGGAGATGTTCAAGTACGGCATCGAACTGTTCGGCACCATCCACTACGAGGAGAGTTCCTACGCCGACTGCACCTACACCCGGCGGGTGCTCGGCGCGGCGGGCATCGACTGCCCGCCGACCGAGGACCTGGTGCGGGTGTACCTGGCGCACTGCGCCGAGGTGGGCTACATCCCCGCACCCCGCGGGGCCGAGCCGACCGCGGAGGTGCTGCGGTGAGCTGCACGATCGTCTTCCCGGGGCAGGGTGCGCAGCGCACCGGGATGGGAGCGGATTTCTGCGCCGAATTCCCGCTCGCGCAAGACACTTTCGCCGAAGCGAGCGCCGCGGTGGGCGAGGACCTGCTGCGGATCTGCGTCGAGCGGGATCCGCGACTGCATCGCACGGAGTACACCCAGCCGTGCGTGCTGACGATGGAGATCGCCGCCTACCGGGTGCTGGTGAGCGAATCCGGCTGGCAGCCCGTCGCTTTCGGCGGGCACAGTCTCGGCGAGTACGCCGCGCTGGTCGCGGCGGGCGTCTTCGAACTCGCCGACGGGGTACGGCTGGTGCGCACGCGCGGCGCGCTGATGCAGCGCGCGGTGCCGGAGGGCGCGGGCGCGATGGCCGCGCTGATCCTGCCGGGCATCGCCGACTCGGGGGTGGCCGATCTGGTGGCCGAGGCAGGCGTCGAGGTGGCCAACGACAATTCCACCGATCAGCTGGTCATCAGCGGTGAACGCGACGCTGTCGCGGCCGCCCGTGTCGTGCTCGGCGAGCGCTTCCCGGAACTGCGGTTCGTCCCGTTGCGGGTCAGCGCGCCGTTCCACTCCCGCTGGATGCGCGGCATCGAGGACGAGTTCGCGGGGCATCTGGCCGAATGCACACCGCGCATACGGGCTGAGCGCGCGGTCGCGGTGACCTCGAACTACACCGGGGAGTTCCATCGGCCCGAAACCCTCGCCGAGCATCTGGTCCGCCAGATCTCCGCCCCGGTGCGCTGGACGGCGAACATGCGAGCGTTGCTGCGCTCGGGCACACCCCGCTACGAGGTGGGCCCGTCGGCACCGCTGTCGAAGTTCTTCGCGACGCTGGATGCCCCGGTGACCCGGATCGCGACGGTAGCTGATGTACGTGCGCTGCCCCTATCGAAAGCCGCTCCGGCTGAGACGGTCTCGGCGATTTCCTCGGCAGCCGCACTGACAGCGGCTGCGCCGGTCACACCGAGAACGGCTATGCCGGTCGCACCGGAACCCGCTCCGGCTGCGATGACCTCTCCGACGGCGGTTGCGGCGCAACCAATTCGCGAGGCGCAAGGGCTGACCATCCATCGCAAGAGCGCCGCGACGCCGAGCCTGCGGTTGTTCTGCTGGCCCTTCGCCGGCGGCAAGGCGGCGGCCTACACGCCGTGGCGGCGCCAGCTGCCCGACTGGATCGAGCTGTGCGTTCTGGAACTGCCTGCCCGCCAACGGCATCTGGCGCAGACGCCGATCCGGCGATTCACCGATCTGGTCGAGACGGCGTTGACCGCGGTGCTGCCGCTGACCGATCTTCCGTTCGCGTTCTTCGGCCACAGCCTCGGCGCGCTGGCCGCCTACGAGGTCGCCCGCCGCCTGCCCGAGGGGATCGCGCCACGCGCGTTGTTCCTCGGTGGTGCGGTGGCCCCGCATCTCCCCAGGCCGGGTCGGTTGTCGGAGCTAACGGACCACGAGTTCGTCGCGGCGGTAGGCCATTACGGCGGCATCCCGCCGGAAGTGCGCGAGACCCCGGAGGTGATGGCGCTGTTCCTGCCCGCGTTGCGCAGCGACTTCGAGATCTTCGACGACTACCGATTCACACCCGCCGCCGCGCCGTCGTGCCCGGCCCACCTGTTCGGTGGTCGCGACGACCGCCAGGTCGCGGTCTCCCAGCTGGAGGCCTGGCGCGACGTCCTGCCTGGACTGCGCTCCACCGAGCTGCTGCCCGGCGGCCACTTCTTTCTCGTCGAGCAGCGGGCAGCGCTGCTCGACTCGCTCGCGGACAAGCTCGCCGCTGTCCGCCCCGACGCGGTATCCGCCTGATGAAGGGATTCAGTAATGAAGGTCGAAGTCCTCACCCCGTCGTGCAACCTCGACACCGTCCGCGACGGGCGCGGTGGCATTTTCACCTGGGTCCCGCCGGAACCCCTGCTCGAGTTCAACCTGATCTACATGCACCCCGGCAAGGTGCGCGGCCTGCACTACCACCCGCATTTCGTCGAGTACCTGCTGTTCGTCGAGGGCAACGGCGTGCTGGTGACCAAGGACGACTACGAGGATCCGGACTGCCCGGAGGAGTTCATCCATGTGGGCAAGGGCATCTGCACGCGCACGCCGATCGGGGTGATGCACACCGTGTACTCGATCACCCCGCTGACCTTCGTCGCGATGCTGACCAAGCCGTGGGACGAGTGCGATCCGCCGATCGTGCAGGTGGCGCCGCTGCCACACACCTTGGAAGGCAAGTCGTGAGCGGCCGAATATCGGTGCGGCCGACCAGCGCGGCCGCCCGCGCCGGGCAGGACCTCGCATGAGCGGGATGCGGGTGGCGGTGCTCGGCGCCGCGGGATACGTGGGCGCCGCACTGGTCGAGGCGCTCGGCAGGACGCGGCGATGGGAGGTCGTGCCCGTGGTGCGCGACGACCACGAATCCCACTGCACGGCAGGTCGTTACGACGTGCTGATCAACGCCGCCTGCCCGTCGAAGCGGTTCTGGGCCGAGCAGCATCCCGGCGACGATCGCCGGGAGACGGTGGACAAGACGCGCCTGCTGCGCGAGCAGTGGCGCTGGGACCGGTTCGTGCAGATCAGCAGCATCTCCGCACGGACCCAGCTGGACACGGTCTACGGCCGCCATCGCGCGGAGGCCGAGCGAATGTGTTCCGGCCGCGACACTTTCGTCGTCCGGCTCGGCCCGATGTACGGCGGCGACTACCGCAAGGGTGTGCTGGCCGACATGGCCGCCGACCGTCCGGTGTTCGCCAGCGGCCGCTCCCGGCAGAGTTTCGCCCCGGTGGACTGGTGCGCCGACTGGATCGCCGCCCACCTGGAGGACACCGGCCTGCGCGAGGTCGGCGCACGCACCACCGTGACGCTGGCGGAGGTACGCGACGCGGTGGGCTCGTCCTCGCAGTTCGCCAAAAATGTTGTCGACGACCAGTTCCCGACCACCGCCACCGGCCCGGACTGGCCGGAGGCGGCGGCGGTGATCGACTGGCTGGCCGGGCGGAGGGTCAGCGATGCGCGGGCGAGGTGACGCGATGCCTGCCGGGGCGCAGGTACTTCTCCGCGCACAGCACCAGCAGGAAACGCACGCTGGTCGCGACATCGCGGGTGCGCATCTTGGAGGCGCCCGCGGTGCGGTTGAGGACGTGGATCGGCACCTGTTCGATCCGGAAACCATTGGCGGCGAGGATGTAGAGACTTTCGAAGAAGAAGGAGTAGCCGTTCGAGCGAACGCGATCGAAAGCCGCCACCGGAATCGTGTCCAACCGGTAGTAGCGGAACGCGCCGGTGGCATCGTAGGGCATCCGCAGCAGTGTCACGGTGAGAAAATGCCCGACCCGGGTGAGGACCTTGCGGAAGGGAGTCCAGTCGGCGAGGCTGTCCTCTTTCAGATAGCGCGATCCGACCACGATGTCGAAACCGTCGGAAGCGGCGCGCAATGCCGGAAGATACGACGGCGGATGCGCGAAATCGGAATCCATCGTGATGATGTGCGCATATCCCTGCGCGTATGCCCAGCGGATACCGGCCTGGTGTGCGGAGCCCACGCCCTGCCGTCCCGCCCTGTGCAGCACGTGGATGCGGGGCGCGTGCTGTCGGGCCAGCTCATCGAGCAGATCTCCGGTGCCGTCCGGGGAATTGTCGTCGACGAACAGGACGTCGAAATCGGAGCCCTGTTCCAGGATCTGAGCGAGCAACGGGCCCACGTTGCGACGCTCGTTGTACGTCGGAATCATTACCAGAGTTTTTTCGGAGGCCGCGCTCATGCAATCGAATTCTAATACCGGCGGCGGCCGAAAGATAGGTATTGCCCGCCATTTGACGACCGGTTAGTCTCGGGGCTGGAGGTTTGATGAGAAAGGCACTGATAACCGGCATCACCGGCCAGGACGGGTCTTATCTGACAGAATTCCTGTTGCAGCAAGGATATGAGGTGCACGGGATTGTCAGGCGTGCGTCGAATTTCAATACCGACCGCATAGACCACCTGTATTCCGATACCCATTCCCAACGCCGGCTGTTCCTGCACTACGGGGATCTGATGGATTCCAGCAGTCTCAACCGGATCCTGGAGGACGTACGACCGGCGGAGATCTACAACCTGGGCGCGCAGTCGCACGTGCACATCTCGTTCCAGATCCCGGAGTTCACCGCGGAGACCAACGCGATCGGCACACTGCGCATCCTGGACGCCATCCGCAAGACCGGCATCGCGACCCGCTTCTACCAGGCTTCGTCCTCGGAGCTCTACGGCGGCCTGCACGACGTGGCGCTCAGCGAGCGCACGCCGTTTCATCCGCGCTCGCCGTACGCGGTGGCGAAGCTGTACGCGTACTGGATCACGGTCAATCATCGCGAGGCCTACGGGATGTACACGGTCAACGGCACCTTGTTCAACCACGAATCACCTAGGCGCGGCGAGGTTTTCGTCACCCGCAAGGTGACAAGGGGCGCGGTGCGCATCGCGCAGGGCAAACAGGAGAAGTTGTTCATCGGCAACCTGGACGCCCGCCGGGACTGGGGATACGCCAAGGAGTACGTCGAGGCGATGTGGCTCATGCTGCAACAGTCCGAACCCGACGACTACGTGATCGCCACCGGCGAGACCCACAGCGTGCGCGAGCTGTGCGAGACCGCGTTCGCCGCCACCGGTGTCGAATTGATCTGGGAAGGAACCGGATTGACCGAGAAGGGGATCGACCGGCGAACCTCGCGAGTGCTCGTCGAGGTCGATCCGACCTATTTCCGCCCCGCAGAGGTGCATCATCTCACCGGTGACCCGAGCAAGGCGCGCGAGAAGCTCGGGTGGCAGCCCCGGACGAGTTTCACCGAACTCGTCGAGTTGATGGTCGCCCACGATATGGAGAACGCGTGACGCAAGCAGTGGCGGTGCAGGGCTGCCGGGTGTGCGGGAACACCCGGCTCGAAACGGTCGTCGACCTCGGCACGATGGCGTTGACGGGAGTGTTCCCGGCCACCGATCCGACCGAGGTGCCGCGCTACCCCTTGGAGTTGGTGCGCTGCGTGGCCGAAGGCAGCGAGGAGTGCGGGCTGGTGCAGTTGCGCCACACCGCAGACTTCGGCGAAATGTATTCGCCCGGCTACGGATACCGCTCCGGGCTGAATCGATCGATGATCGAGCACCTCGCCCACCGGGTGGACAGGATTCGGCAGCGGGTGCCGCTGTCACCGGACGACGTGGTGATCGACATCGGCAGCAACGACGCGACGTTGCTGCGCGCCTATCCAGAAGGGTCGGCGACGATTCTGGGCATCGACCCGCTGGGGGAGAAGTTCCGCCGGTTCTATCCGCCGCACGTGCGGTTGGTGACCGGCTACTTCGACCACGAGCTGGCCGAATCGGTGCTCGAGGGGCGGCGGGCCAAGGTGATCACCTCGATCGCCATGTTCTATGACGTCCCGCGCCCGCTGGAGTTCATGCGCGCGGTGTACGACAACCTCGCCGACGACGGCATCTGGGTGCTCGAACAGAGCTATCTGCCCGCGATGCTGGCCACCACCTCCTACGACACCATCTGTCACGAGCACCTCGAGTACTACACCCTCGACCAGATCGAGTGGATGGCGCGGCGGTGCGGATTCGTGGTGCTCGAGGTGGAACGCAATACCGTCAACGGCGGCAGCTTCGCACTCACACTCGGCAAGCAAGGGGTGGCCTCGCCTGCCGACGCCGCCGCGCTGGATCGGATGCGCCACGAGGAGTCCGCGCTCGGGTTGCACACCTCGCAGCCGTACGCGGAATTCGCCAAACGGGTCGACCAGCACCGCGAACAGGTCCGGGAGTTCTTCGACCGCTCCCGCAAGGCCGGTCTGCGCACGCTCGGGTACGGAGCCTCCACGAAAGGCAACGTGGTGCTGCAGCACTGCGGGATCGGGCCGGAGGATCTGGCGTGCATCGCGGAGGTCAACGACGACAAGTTCGGCAAGTTCACCCCCGGCAGCGCGATCCCGATCGTGTCCGAGGAGCAGGCGCGTGCCATGGCGCCCGACCAGTTCTTCGTGCTGCCCTGGCATTTCCGCACCATGATGCTGGAGCGGGAGAGCGCTTTCCGCGCGGCGGGCGGGCGGTTGGTGTTCCCGCTGCCGGAACTGGACGTGGTGTGAGATGACCATCGTCGTCACGGGCGCGGCCGGGCAGGACGGCACGCTGCTGTCGGACCTGCTCGCCGGGCGCGGCGAGCGCGTGCTGCGCATCGGCCGCGACGGCCCGGTCGACATCACCGACGCCGCCGCGGTCGAGGAACTCGTCGCCGCCGAACGCCCCCGGCAGGTCTACCTGCTGGCGGCGGTGCAACATTCCTCGCAGGACGACCACGGCGACCCGCACGAGCTGGCCCGCGCCTCGCATCGGGTCAACACGCTGCCGGTGCAGCATTTCGCGGAGGCGATCGATCGCCACCGCACCGGCACCCGCCTGTTCTACGCGGCCTCGTCGCACGTCTTCGGCTCCGACGGCGACGCGGTGTGCGACGAGAACAGCGGGCTGCGGCCGGACTCCATCTACGGGGTGACCAAAGCGGCCGGCCTGCTGGCCTGCCGCGCCTACCGTGCCCGCGGCGTCTTCGCGGCGGCCGGCATCCTGTTCAACCACGAATCTCCGCTGCGTGCAGAGAAATTCGTCACCCGCAAGATCGTGCGCGCCGTCGCCCGGATCCAGCGCGGTGAGACCGGCACGGTGGAGGTGGGCAGGCTGGACGCGGGCGCCGACTGGGGATACGCGCCGGACTACGTCGAGGCGATGACGCGGATCCTGGCGCTCGACGAGCCGGAGGAGTTCGTCGTCGCCACCGGCGAACACCACACGGTCGCGCAGTTCTGCGCGGCGGCGTTCGGGATGGCCGGACTGGACTGGCACGACCATGTCCGCGAACGGTCCTCGGTGCTCACCCGCGGCGGGCGACCGCGAGTGGGTGAGTCGAGGAAGTTGCGCGCGCGGACCGGGTGGCGCCCTTCGGTGGATTTCCACGGCATGGTGCGGGCCATGCTCGTCGCCGAGGGCGTGCGCCTTGCTGAGCAATCGAGGCCGGTACGCACCGGCGGAACGGATGGATGACGTGACCCTGAACGACGAGAACGTTCTCGCCGCCCACTTGATCTCCGTCGCCGACGGCGTCCCCGAGGAGACCGCCGCCCGGATCGGCGAGATCGGCACCGAGACCGTCGCCGACGCGGTGCTGAAGGAGATCGCCTGGCGCGCGGGCTACGGCGCGCGCCCTGGACAACCGGTGACCGCGGTGTTCGAGCTGACCCACGAGGGCAAACAGCTGGACTACGTGGTCACCTTCGGCGCCGACGACCCCGCGATCGCCCCGGGCACCCTGGAGGATCCGTGGCTGGTGGTGCGCCAGGATCTGGTGGAGTTGCTGCGCGCGGTCTACGGACCGCCCGACGCGGCCCTGGGCACCCGCGCCATCACGATCAAGGACGAGCCGGGGCCGGGCAGTTTCGCGCCCGACGACCCGTGGCGATTGGCCCGCGACGCCGCCGCCGTCGCCGCCGACCGCATCGTCACCGCCTGCCGTCCCCACCACTACGACCTCGACGCGCTGTCGCTGCACTTCGGTTCGGACAAGTGGGGCGGGCACTGGTACACCCAGCACTACGAGCGGCATTTCGCGCCGCTGCGCGACAGCCGGATCCGCATCCTCGAACTGGGCATCGGCGGATACACCGCCCCCGACGTCGGCGGCGCGTCGCTGCGGATGTGGAAGCAGTACTTCCGCCGCGGCCTGGTGTTCGGGCTGGACTACTTCGACAAGTCCGGCATCGCCGAGCCGCGCCTGCAACCCCTGCGCGGCGATCAGGGCGATCCGGCGTTTCTCGACGGGCTCGGCGACTCGCTCGGCCCGTTCGACATCATCATCGACGACGGCAGCCACATCAGCGGCGACGTGATCGCCTCGTTCGGTGCGCTGTTCGCCCACCTGCGGCCGGGCGGACTGTACGTGGTGGAGGACACTCAGACCTCCTACTGGTCGGGCTGGGGCGGAAGCAGCACCGCGACCGACGATCCGGCCACCACCATCGGTTATCTGAAGACCCTGGTGGACGCCCTGCACCACCAGGAATTCGAGAAGGAATCCGGCCGAGCGGCAGGCGCTTTCGACGACTGGATCGGGGCGCTGCACTTCTACCACAACATCGTGGTGATCGAAAAACGCCGCAATGCCGAGCAATCGGCTCCATCATGGGTGCCTCGGCACACCAATCCGATGGAGTGGATGAAGCCGAAGGAGTGATCGGATGAAGTTTCTAGTCGTGCCGGTGCCCTCGTCGGGCCATCTGCTGGCGATGGTGCCGTTCTGCTGGGCGCTGCGCCAGGCAGGCCACGAAGTGCTGGTCGCCTCGCGCGACGACGTGACGGCGACCGCGCTGCGCTCGGGGCTCAACGCCGTCGAGGTGACCGCGCTGAACGTGCCGATGGACCAGTTGCGTACCCAGGTGAACCCGGGCATGTTCCCGCTGCCGCTGTTCGCCGACCGCGACCAGTCCAGCGGACAGGGCCTGTGGCAGATCGCCGCGCAGAACTGGCACAACCACGCCCGCCAGTACCTCGAGACGTTCGCCGCGGTGGCCACCGACTGGGGCGCGGAGGTGATCCTCACCGACCCGCTGGCCACCATCGGCCGCGCGCTCGGCGCGCAACTGGATCTGCCGGTGCTGGTGCACCGCTGGGGCATCGACCCCACCGGCGGTCCCTTCACCGACCGCACCGCCGCACTCGCCGAGGAGGCGGGCACTCGGCTGGCCGATCCGGTCGCCGTGCTCGACATCTGCCCGCCGCGGCTGCAAGCGCCCGACGCCGCGCCGAGCATCCGGCTGGGCTACGTCCCGTTCAACGGCACCGGCGTGCTGCCGCCGTGGCACCGCAACGAGCACGGCCGCAAACGGATCGCGGTCTGCATGGGCGGCAGCACGCTCGGCCTGACCGGTCCCCGGCCGCTGGAGTCCGTGCTCGCCGCGCTGGCCGCCGTCGACGACGCCGAGGTCGTCGTCGCGCTCTCGGCACCGGACCGGGCCACGGTCTGCGAACTGCCCGGCCATGTCCGTGTCGTGGAAGAGGTTCCGCTGAACCTCTTCCTGCCGGGCTGCGATCTGCTCGTGCATCACGGCGGCTCGACCACCGGCCTCACCGCGGGCTGGTTCGGCCTGCCGCAGTTGGTGCTGCCACAGATGTTCGACCAGTTCGATTACGCCAGGGGCCTGGTGCGCAGCGGGGCCGGGCTGACCGCAGAGACCGCTGCCGGGCAAGGCGACGTCGAGGCGCTCACCACCGCGATCCGCACGCTGCTGCGCGAGCCGCGTTTCCGCGCCGCCGCCGAACAGATCGGCGCCGACCTGCGCGCCGCGCCCGCACCGGGCGACGTGGTGTCCCAGGTTGTTCCGCTGCTGGCCGAGCACGCCGGAGCAGCGACCAGATAGACCGTCCGCGCGGCCCGAACCGGGCGGCGCGGGAACCGAAAGCCGTAGGTTGCAGATGATATCCAGGACATGGACCAGGTTCCGTGGTTCGCTCGACTACTACGCCGCGATGTACGCGGTGTTCGTGGTCGGCATTCTCGTCCCCGTCGTGATGATCGTGCTCGCGCTCACCGGCCTACCGGGCCCCGTGACCGCCGTGCTCGGCATCGTGTGCGCGGCGGTGCTGTTCGTGCTGTTCGTGCCGAGGGTGCCCGACGAGTGGCGGGAGGTGGTGCGCAGCAAACCGATCGTGGTGCGGGTGCTGTGGAGCCTGGTGATCGTGCTCGTCGTCGCGGTCCTGGCCCGGTTGACGCAGTTCATCCTCGACGCCGACAACGTGGACGCCTCGCTGTCGGCCGACGACGACTTCCTGGTCAAGAAGACCCACCTGTCCGGCTACATCAGCGGCGCGCTCATGGCCGAACACGACCCGGCCGGTCTCTACGACCGTCACCGCTACGAGTCGCCCCAGGCGGATTCGATCCTGCCCGCGGTGACACCACAGGATCGCGACGCCTACCTCTACCCGCCGCCGTTCCTGCTGCTGCCGCGATTGCTGCTGCTGTTCAGCCACGACTTCGCCACGCTGCGGGCGCTGTACTACTCGCTGTACGTGGCGATCGTGCTGGTGGCCATGTTCGCCATCGCCCGCTGGATCGGCGGCAGGCAGGGCGGGGTGCTGGCGGCGCTGACCCCGGTGGTGTGGATCAGCCTGCCGACGCTGGCGACCATGCAGATCGGCAACGTCCACGTGCTGGTGCTGTATGTCGGCGGTGCGGGCGCGATGGCGCTTTTCCATCTGCGGCGCAACATCTTCGGCGGCGCGGCGCTGGCGTTCGCGATCGTCGCCAAGGTGTCCCCGGCGATTCTGCTGGTCTATCTGCTGGTCCAGCGGCGCTGGCGGCCCGCGGCCTGGACGGCCGTGTTCGGCGGCCTGTATTCACTGGCGACGTTGGCGATCTTCGGTTGGGAGCCCTGGCGGCAGTTCTTGTCCGACGGCACCTGGAAGCGGCTGGCCAGCGGGGAGTTCCACCAGTTCGTGCTGGTCGAACGCGCCAATCAGCTGGTCAACTATTCGCCGTTCGGGCTGCCCTACAAGGCGAACATCATGGGCTGGGACATCGGCGATCCTGTCGGTCCCGCTCGCCTGATCACCAACGTCTACACCTTGCTGCTGCTGATCCTGGTGGCGGTCACCGCGGTGCGCATCCACCGGCGGCTGTCGGCGGGGGCCGAAGGGCCGCGGGTGCGCGCCGAGCAGCTGGCCATCTGGCTGGCGGTGCTGACGCTGGCGTCGTTCCGCGCGCCGTTCGGGCCGTGGGTGTACATCGCGGTGGGCGCGGTGTGGATGCTGGCGGTGTACGCGGGGCTGATGCGCGGCGGCAAACGCACCGTCGCCCTGCTGACGGTGGCCTGGCTGATCATCGCGGTCTACAACGAGAACGTCTACTTCACGCTGGTGGCGCAGACGATCATCTACGTGGCCTGCTTCTTCGTGGCCTGGCGGGCGAGCGCGGGCACCGAGCCGGAAGCAACGCCGCCGCAAGAGGACTCCCCGCGAACGGAACGGGTCTCCGCGGCATGAGCACCTATTGCGTGATCGGCGCGGGTGCGGCCGGTCTGGCGACCGCACGCGAATTCGCCGCGCACGGCTTGGATTTCGAGGTGCTGGAAGCGGCCGACGGTATCGGCGGGATCTGGGACGCCCGGCGCCCGGACTCGCCGGTCAGCCGCAACACGCACGTGATCGCTTCCAAAGGGGTGCAGGCGTTTTCGGGGTTCCCGATGCCCGATGACTATCCCGACTATCCCGGGCACGAACTCGTGCTGCGCTACCTCAACGCCTACGCCGACGCTTTCGAGCTGTGGCCGCGCATCCGGTTCAACACCGCGGTGCGGCACGTCGAGCCCGGCGATGACGGCTGGTCGGTGACGCTGGCCGACGGATCCGAGCGACGCTACGCGGGAGTCGTCATCGCCACCGGCCACGACCGCACCCCGCGCCGCATCGACATCCCCGGCTCGGGCACGGTGCCGGTGCTGCATTCGAGCGAGTACCGCGATCCCGAACAGGTGCTCGGCAAGCGGGTGCTGGTGATCGGGGCCGGGCAGTCGGCGGCCGACATCCTGTCCGACTGCGCGGTCAACGCCGCGCTGACCCTGCACAGCAGCAGGCGCGGGTTCTACTGCATGCCCAAGTACATGCTGGGCCGCCCGACCGACAGCATGCTGCAGGGCCGGATGTGGCGGCCGCTGCGCAAGCGGGCCTTCGAGCGGCTGTTCTCCTATCTGCGCGGCCGCTCCCGCTCGTTCGGGCTGCCGGTGCCCGATTTCGCCGAGGGCATCGTCATCCCGATGCTCGGCGACCAGTTGCACCACTACTACACGCACGGCGACATCACACCCAAACCCGACGTCACATCGATCGACGACGACCGGGTGACGTTCGCCGACGGCACCGAGGAGAAGGTCGATCTGGTGGTGCTGGCCACCGGGTTCGTGCCGAACTACCCCGTCGTCGACCGAACTCTGTTGAACTGGGCCGACGGCAGCCTGCGACCGGGTTTGTATCTCAACATCTTTCCGCCGCACACCCGGGACTTGTTCGTGATCGGGATGGTGCGCCCGATCGGCCCGCACTGGGACGTCTACGAGAAGCAGGCCGAGTTGGTCGCCGAATATCTGCGCGCCAAGGCGAACGACCCGGTGCGGGTCGAGCGTTTCGACCGCGCCACCCAGGGCCGCCAGCCCGACCTGTACGCCGGGCTGCGGCTCTATCACGCCGACCAGTACCCGCTGGTGGTGGAGAAACAGGACTACGTGAACCAACTGCGCAAGCACGCCAAGCTCTTGAAGTGAAAGGTCGGACCATGAAAGCACCCGGGCCCGGTCTGGTGGAAACCGGACGCATGCTGCCGAAACTGGCGAAGAACCCGCTGACGACGGTGGGCGCGTTGCTGGACGGCTACGGCGACGTCGTGCGGGTCAAGGCGGGCCCGATGCTGGTCTACCTCGTCGCGGATCCGGCGATGACCGAGTACGTCCTCAAGGACAACTACACCAACTATCGCAAGAGCCCGATCTACGACGAGTTCAGCATCCTGCTCGGCGACGGGCAGCTGACCACCAACAACCTGGAGTACTGGCGTAGACAGCGCAAACTCATCTCCCCGGCGTTCTCCCACTCGCACGTCAAGGGTTTCGCCGACGACATCACCGACAGCGCCGCGGCGATGCTCGACAGCTGGGACGCCGCGGCCGGAGAATTCCGCGACATCTACGACGACTACGTCAAACTGCTGCTCGCGGTGACCGGCCGGATCCTGTTCGGCATCGACCTGTCCACCGACACCACACAGGTGACCGACGCGATGCGCGCGGCGTTCGCGCTCATCATGAAGCGGGTGAACGCGCCGGTGAAGCTACCGCAGTCGTTCCCGACGCCGGAGGCCCGCCGGGTCGCGCGCAAGGTCGGCGAACTCGACGACGTGGTGCGCCATCTCATCGACGAACGCCGCCGCGGCGGCGACACCAGCGACGTGCTCACCGCGCTGGTGCGCGCTCGCGACGAGGGCGGGCAGGGCATGCGGGAGGAGGACTTGCTCAACGAGATCAAGACCTTGCTGGTGGCCGGTCACGAGTCACCGGCCAACGCGCTGTCGTGGGCGTGTTACCTGCTGGCCACCCATCCCGAGATCCAAGAGCGACTGGCCGAGGAGGTGCGCTCCGTGATCGGCGACCGCACGCCCACCTTCGCCGATCTGGGACAGCTCAGCTACTGCCGCATGGTGATCGAGGAGACGATGCGGCTGTATCCGCCCGCCTGGATCGTCGAACGCACGCCGATCGCCGATGACGAGATCGGTGGCTACCACGTGCCCGCGGGCGCGCGGGTCACGTTGTGCATGTACTACGTCCACCGCGACAAACGTTTGTGGGACGACCCGGAGCAGTTCCGTCCGGAGCGTTTCGCCGACGCCGCCGTGGCCGAACGGCACAAGTTCGCGTTCTTCCCGTTCTCCGGCGGCCCCCGCATCTGCCTGGGCAAGGACATGTCGATGACGGAGATGGTGCTGATCTTGGCCATGACGGTGCAGCGTTTCCGCCTCGAACTCGACGACACCCACCCGGTGGTGCCGCTGGCTTCGGTGAACCTGCGCCCGGAGTTCGGCATCCGCATCCGCCCGGTCCGCCGCGTCACCCAACCCGTCACGACCTGACCTCCCGCCGTGGCCGCACACTTCAGGAGCTTCGAGCATGCCTGACGGGGTGCCAGTGAGAATCGTGTCACCTGGTACATGAAGCGTTGCTGCCCACTAGTGCGCACACGCCGGGATCCGATGGATCAATGTCCGGGGGCCGCAACGAATTGGTGACTGTGTTCGCGGAGGAACTCGGCGAACGTCTGCGGCGAACGGCCGATGGCCTCGGTGAGTGCGGTGGTATCGACCGGCGGGGCCGAGGGCAGCTGGGAGAACATCGCGCCGATGGCCGAAATGTGCTGCGCCATGGCTGGATTGATGGATGGTTCGGTGCCGTTGTGTGCGAGGGCTTCCAGTTCGCGCTGCCATTGACCGGCAGGGATGGGGGTGTATCGGACCGGTGTTCGCGTTTCGGCTCCGATGAGAGCGGCGATCTCGGCGTGGCTGTGCACGGTCGCCCCCTGCGGGTAGAGCGTGGTGCCGCGAGGGTATCGCGCCGGGTCGGTCAGCGCCGCCACGGCGAGATCGGCGGCGTCGAGACCGCTGATCCACGGCACCGCCGCATCGCCGAAACTGTTGGCGAAGCTGCGGGTCTGGCGGATGGATCCGGCGTGCAACAGCACGATGTTCTCGTAGAACAGGGCCTTGATCCGTAAGATCGTCGGTTCCAGTCCCGCCCAGGACAGCACCTGTTCAGCGGCCCATTGCGCGCGTCCCAGCCCACTGGGGTTGTCGGGGGCCGAGACCGCCATGGACATCACGACCAGCCGCGGCGTGGTCTCGGCATGCCGGATCGCGGAGGCGAGATCGGCGGCGGCCTGCACGATGCCGGGAGCGACCGGATAGGTGAAATACACGGTGTCCACGTCCCGCACGGCCGCATCCAGCGTCCGGCGATCCAGCAGATCGCCCACGACGATTTGCGCGCCGAGAGCGCGAAGGCGTTGTGCGCGTGCGTCATCCGCGCGGACCAGCACGCGGACCGCGTGGTCGTGTTCACGAAGACGCCGCACGACATGTGAGCCGGTGCCGCCGTGTCGTCCGCCCGCACCGATGACGAGCGTGGTGGTTCGGGGGCTGTCGGGGGAGAAAGTCACAAGTGCGCCTTCCGATCGTTCACCAGGGTGAGATGTGGCAGCTCGTGGTCCGGCTGCGACGCCCACGCTAGAACCAGTAACTACTATTATGCAAGTTACTGTAGGGTTACTGTGGATGGCGAAAGGATCAGCAGGTGCGGCGAACGAGTTTCCAGGCGATGGGGTGCCCGATTGCGGGCGCTCTGGAGTATGTCGGCGACTGGTGGACGCTGCTGATCGTGCGCGACGCGCTGGACGGGTTCACCAGATTCGACGAGTTCGAACGCAACCTCGGCATCGCCCCGAATATGCTGACCAGGAGATTGCGCACTTTGGTCGAATCCGGGCTGCTCGAACGCAGGCGCTACAGCCAGTCCCCGCCCCGCTACGAGTACGTCATCACCGACAAGGGGCGAGACCTTTCTCCGGTCCTCGTCGCCCTGTACGCCTGGGGCCGCAAACACACGGGATCGGATGCGCCGAGCGTGGTCCTCACCGATCGGGACACCGGGGAGGAGGTCATGCCCGGCCTCGTGGACCAGCACAGCGGACGCCCCCTCTCGGCCGTCGACCTCGCCTTCCTCGCCGGCCCAGGGGCCGACGGTTTCATGCGTGAACGTCTCGACCCCGAGTTGCGGGAGGCGCGGCGCCGACGCGGCGCCAACTAAGCGCACGTCTCCTTTGACGGACTGATGCCAGACGGAAAAACCGCGCGGAGCAACGGCCTGATGTGCCGAGCCGCGACAGCCGCGGCTGCCGCAACTCGATGCGGTTCGGCCCTTCGGACGCGTTCGAAGCCAGGACAGATCGGGATTCGCCTGGTCCGTCCGCGTTGCCCATCACCACGGAGGCACGCGCCGCGGCAATGAGCGAGGCCGTTCGGAGCAGGCTGCATTGTGTTGGTGCAGGTCAGGGCTCGAGCACGATCTTGCCGTGGGTGTGGCGGCGTTCGAGTTCGGTGTAGGCCTGGCGGACCTGCGCCAACGGGTAGACGTTCGCGATCGGGACTTCGAGGTGTCCGTCGGCGATCAGGGCGGCCAATTCGGCGAGCACCTCGGCGCCGGGCCTGGCGTCGGTTCCGGGTTCGGTTTTGACTCCGTACTTCGCGGCTGCCGCGAAATCGGCGATGGTGTCGATCCGTTCGACCGAGACGCCGAGAGCCAGGGCCAGTTCGACGTAGCCGCCGCCGTGGGTGTCGATGAAGGCATCGACGCCGCCCGGTGCGGCGGTCTCGATCCGTTCGGCGACGCCGGCTCCGTAGGCTACCGGAATCACGCCGTGGCTTTGCAGCCATTCGTGGTTGCGCTCGCTCGCCAGGCCGATCACGGTGGCTCCGGCACGGCGAGCGAGCTGTACGGCGAGCGAGCCGACTCCGCCGGCCGCCGCGGAGACCACAACGGCCTCACCCTGCCCGAGCTGTACGGAATGCACTGCCCGCCAGGCGGTCACGCCGGCGACGTAGAGGCCGCCCGCCACCTCCCATGAGACGTTGCGCGGTTTGGGTGTGAGGTTGTCGACGTCGACCAGGACCACCTCGGCCTGGGCGGCCCGCTTCTCGGAGAACCCGATCACCTCGTCGCCGACCGAGAATCGGTCGACTCCGGCGCCGACCTCGGCGACAACCCCAGCGAGGTCGCTGCCCTGCCCGGACGGAAATGTCGAGGGAAAGATGTCGGCCATCGCGCCGGTACGGATGGCCGCCTCACCGGGATTGATGCCAGCCGCCCTTACCTGCACGAGGACCTGCCCGTCCTCGGGTACGGGCCGGTCGACGTCGTCGACCCGCAAGACCTCGATTCCGCCGAACTCGTCGTATCTGACTGCCTTTGTCATGGTCTTGCTTCTCCCTCGGCGCGCGGCGCGCAGCTGACGTCGAGAACGGGAACGGGCGGCAACGGTGTTCTTGTCACCAGGGCACTGTTCCGGCGTCGTCGAAGAATCCGCCGGTCGGTCCGTCGTCGGGCAGGGTCGCGAGGTGAATCGCGATGGCCGCGCCCTGTTGCGGTGTGCGGACGCCGCGAAAGCCGTTGAGGTCGGTGGCGGTGAAGCCGGGGCAGCCGGAGTTGATCAGGATTTTGGTGTCGCTGAGTTCCTTGACGTATTGGATCGTGAGGGCGTTGAGGAAGGTCTTCGACGCCAAGTAGGCGGCGGGAACCGGGCCCATGTCGATGCCGGGTGTGGTTTGCAGGGCGAGCGAGCCGACGCTGCTGGACATGTTGACGATTCGCGGTGAGGCCGAGGCGCGCAGCATCGGCAGCATCGCGTTGGTGACCCGAATGACCCCGATCACGTTGGTTTCCACGACGATTCGCACGGTCGCGGGATCGACGGTGGTCGGTGTCTGCGGCAGGTCGCCGGTGATCGCGGCGTTGTTGACCAGGACGTCGAGCCCGCCGGCCTGGTCGGCGATCAATTCGGCCGCCGCGGCCACGCTCGCGTCGTCGGTCACGTCGAGCGGCACACCGAACGCATCGGTCCCGGCCGCGCGCAGCTTCTCCACCGCGGTGTCGCGGCGTTGCCGATCCCGCGCGCCCACACCGATTCGCCAGCCGAGCGCGCCCAGGCCTGCGGCGATCTCGTATCCGATTCCCTTGTTCGCGCCGGTCACCAGCGCGATCGTCTGTTCACTCACACCGTCGATCCTGCTGCGGCTGCGGGTGCGGCGTCCAAGACCGGTCGGGTTTGCGTCGATACCGCACGGGTATCGGTCGAGGTCATCGCCGGTTACCATGGCCTGGTGGAGACGCGGGAGATGCGATATTTCGTCGCCGTCGCCGAGGAGTTGCACTTCGGGCGAGCGGCGCAACGGCTCTCCATGGCGCAACCACCACTGTCGCGAGCCATCCAGCAGCTCGAGCGGCGGCTCGGAGTCGTTCTGCTGCACCGCACCGCTCGCGCCATCGCCTTGACCGAGGCCGGGACGGTGCTGCTGCGCGAGGCCCGGACCGCGCTCGACGCGGTCGAAGCCGCCGAGCGCCGCACCCGCCGCGCCGCGGCCGACCAGCCGGGTGTGGTGCTGGTCACCAAGGCCGGCGCGTCCAGGGAACTGTTGTCGAAGCTGCTGGACGCCTACGCCGCCGAACCGGGCGCCGTGGCCGTCGAGGTGATGCTGTGCGGGCCCGGCGAACCGGAAATTCTGCTGCGCAACGGGCGTGCCGACGTTGCGCTGCTCCACCGGCCCTACGACTCGACAGCCGGATTCGACACCGAGGATCTGCATACTGAACAGCAGGTGGTGGTCCTGCCCGCGGGTCATCCCCTCGCCGACCGGGCGCATCTGTCGTTCGCCGAACTCAACGCCCAGACGGATCTGCCTCTGCCGCGCTGGCCGCGACGGGATGGAAGTTATCCGGACGGCCCCGGCCCGCGGGTGCGCGACCATACCCAACTGCTCCAACTGATCGCGCTCGGACTGGCCTGCGCGGTCGTGCCCGAGTCGCTGCGAACTCAGCTACGCGACGATCATGCCGTGGTGGCGGTGCCGGACGCACCTGTGGTCACGACCGTCATCGCCTGGCCGCCACACAGCAGATCCAAAGCCGTTGCCGACCTCGTCCGCACCGCGACACGCCTCTGATCGGCACCACTGTTCGCCGACCGCATCGGGTTCGGGCTATCGCAGATGTTCGAAGAATGTTCGCAGATCAGCTGTTAGTTGAGCCGGCGCCTCCATGGCCGGGAAGTGCAGGCCGTGCTCGAATTCGGTCCAGTGCGCGTCCGGCGGCGCCGGGACTACCTTGCGCACGGTCTCGTCCGCACTGAACACCGCGAAGCCCTGCGGTACCGCGGGCGCTCCCCAATCCGAGGAGTGCGCTTGGTCATAGAGGGTGTGCGCCGCGGTGATGCCCGCTCCGGTGAACCAGTAAAGGCTGACGGTAGTGAGCAATTGGTCGCGATCGATCGGCAAGTCGGTCCATTCCTCGAACTTCTCGGCGATCCACGCCAGCTGCAGTAGCGGCGAATCGACGAGACCGTAACCGATGGTCTGCGGTCGGCTCTGCTGGATCGACAAGTATCCGGAACCCTCCTTGCGGAACACGTCCATGCGCTCGAGGATCAGCTTGTCGACCGGGTCGTCGGCATCGAGGCGCTCGGCTATTCCGGGAAGGAACGTCGCCACATTGGCGGCGGTCAGCGGATCGGTCACGACGTGGACGCCGATGACATGCTCGCTGTCGCGGGCGCCGACCAGGCCGGATATGCCTGCGCCGACGTCGCCGCCGTGAACCCCGTAGCGCTGGTAGCCCAGCCTGCGCATCAGCTCGATCCACGCGTTCGCGGTGCGGCCCATCGCCCAGCCGGTCGCGCTGAGCGGAGTGGAGAAGGCGTAACCGGGCAGCGACGGCGCGACCACATGGAACGCAGGCCCCTCGGCCGGGTCGACCAAAGGCTCGATGAGGTGGAGGAATTCGGCGACCGAGCTGGGATAGCCATGGGTGATCAGCAGTGGCGTCGCGTCCGCTCGGCCGGAGCGGACGTGCAGGAAATGAATGCGCTGGCCGTCGATCTCGGTCGTGAACTGCGGGTAGGAATTGAGCGCGGCTTCCTGCGCACGCCAGTCGTAGCCGGTGCGCCAATATTCGGCCAGCTCCTTCAGGTAGAGCTGCGGTATGCCGCGGTTCCAGCCGGCATCGGGCAACTCGGCCGGCCAGCGGGCATCGGCGAGCCGATGGTGCAGGTAATCGAGATCGGACTGCGCGATGTGGATGCGAAAGGGCTGGACTGCGTCACTCATTGGGGTTCTCTCTGTCGGCTCGGGCGAGCGTTTCGCGCTGGTGAAACATAAGGTAGTTGCAATTGCGGAAAGGTTGGTTCCTCGATTCGGGAGAAGATCGATCAATGTTCGAAACCTCGGCACGACTGCTTCGTCTGCTTTCGCTGCTGCAAGCGCGCCGCGACTGGACCGGACCCGAGTTGGCCGCTCGACTGGAGGTCACCGTGCGCACCGTCCGCAACGACGTCGACCGCCTGCGACGGCTCGGCTATCCCGTCGAGGCTCGGCCGGGTGTCGACGGTGGATACCGGCTGGGTGTCGGAGGTGCGCTGCCGCCGCTGCTGCTCGACGACGACGAAGCGGTCGCGATCGCGATCGGGATGCGCAGCGCCGCAGCCGGTTCCATCGCGGGCATCGAAGAGACCTCGTTGCGTGCACTGACGAAACTGCAACAGATATTGCCGTCGCGGCTGCGCCGTCGCGTCGACGCCTTCGGGTCGCACACTCTCGCGCTTCCCCCGCGCGGCCCGCTCGTCGACCCGGATGTGCTGACCGTGATCGCCGACGCCTGCCGCGACCATGAACGACTGCGGTTCGACTACCAGACGCATTCGGGGGCCGCCGGTCGGCGTTCGGTGGAGCCGTATCGCCTGATCAACGATCGACAACGCTGGTATTTGATGGCCTGGGACCTCGACCGCGTCGACTGGCGGACCTTTCGCGTCGACAGGATGCGGCCCCGCACACCGACCGGCCCCCGCTTTACGCCGCGGCCGCTGCCGCCCGACCATGAGATCACCGCACGAGTCGCCCGCGGAATCGGCGAGTCGACGTGGCGCTTCCGCGCCAGGGTGATCGTGCACGCACCCGCGGATCACGTGCGCAGCCGACTCCCGATTCCCGTCGACGTCGAGCCGTTGAGCGAGGACCGGTGCGCGTTCGAACCCGGCTCCGACCATCCGGAAATGCTGGCGCTCTACCTCGGGCTGCTTGGCGCCGACTTCGAGATCGTGGACTCACCCGAACTGGTGCGGACCCTGCGGACGATCAGCGAGCGCTACCAGCGCGCGCTCGCCCCGTCGTCGGGTCGACGTCGATGGTCGCCACCGACGGGCGGGGCCTTGTGATGTGGTGGCGAGGTCATGGAGTGGTGCGGTAGCGGCCCGGGGTGGTGCCGACGAGGTTGGTGAAAGCGGCGATGAAGCTGCTGGGGTTCGCCCAGCCGCAGGCGTGGGCGACGCGGGTGGTGTCGTGGCCGTCGGCGAGCAGGACGAGTGCGTGGTAGACGCGGAGCTGGGTGCGCCACTCGTAGAAGGTCATGCCGAGTTCGTTGTGGAACAGGCGGCTGAGGCTGCGGGCACTGGCTCCGATCGTGCGCCCGAGTTCGGCCAGTGACGTGTTGTCCGCGGGGTTCTCGGAGAGGATCCGCGCAATCGCTTGCAACCGGTCGTCATGGGGTTTCGGCAGCACGAGTGGCTGTTCGTGTGCTTCCTGGAGTTCATCGACGAGGACGCGGCGAAGGCGAGCGCGCGCGGCGCGGTCGTGGTCGCGTGGGCTCGTGAGGGTGAGCAAGATTTCGCGGGCGAGGCCGGAAGCCAGGAACACGGCGGGACGGTCCGGCACGAGCCGCGCCTGGGATGGGGGTAGGAAGACGATCCGCATGTCGGTGTCGCCGTGCGCCCGATGGTAGTGCGTGAACTCGGCAGGGGTCCACGCGATTCGATTGGCCGGAACGATCGATGTGCCCTGTTCGGTGTGCACGGACAGGACGCCGCGAGCCGCGTAGACCAGGTGTCCACGCGGATGGGAGTGCACCGAGCTCGTTCCCCCCGACGGCCACAGGTGCACCCCTCCGGACGGCCACAGCTGGGATGTCGGGCCGAGCCGGGGAAGTTGGCGGCCAACGGGCATGGGTTGGCATTCTATCGGTAGACGGCCACACGATCGGCTGGCGACAGTGGACGCATGCGCAATGACCTCCATTCAGACAGCACCGCCGCCCCGATGCGGCGTGAGACGACGAGTACGACGATGCGAGCGGCCGTCTGTGTACGGGCGGGTGACCCGGAGGTACTGGAGATCCGTGAGCTACCGGTACCAGCGATTCGGGAGGGCTGGAGCCTGGTGCGGGTGAAGGGCGCGGGCTTGAACCGATCGGAGCTGCGAACCCGTCAGGGACATTCCCCGAACGTCCGGTTCCCCCGTGTGCTCGGGATCGAATGTGTGGGAATCGTGGCAGCCTCGACCGATCCCATGTTGCCGGTCGGCGCGACCGTCGCGGCGGTGATGGGTGAGATGGGCCGGGAGTTCGACGGCGGCTACGCGCAGTACGCGTTGTTGCCGAATTCGCTGCTGATGCCGGTCACCACCAGGTTGCCGTGGGAGGTCTTGGCCGCACTGCCCGAGACATACTTGACCGCGCAGGGCTCACTCGACGCATTGGGCATCGTGGCGGATAGCCAGGGGCGGTTGCTGATTCGCGGTGGGACATCGTCGGTGGGTATGGCGGCAGCGTCGATCGCGTCCGGCCGCGGCATCGAGATCGCTGCCACGACCCGACGGCACGACAAGATCGACGCGCTGACCGCGATCGGCGTCGACCACGTACTCGTCGACGACGGCGGGTCGCTGGCGGCCGGCGTGCAGGCGGTCTGGCCCGAAGGGCCCGACTACGTGCTGGATCTCGTCGGAGCGCGCACGGCGGTGGACTCGCTGCGCCTGGTCCGCCGGGGCGGCACGGTATGTGTGGCGGGTTCGCTGAGCGGGTGGCTGATCTCGGACTTCGAACCGATAGCGATGATCCCGTCCGGAACCAAACTGACGGCTTTCCACAGCGACAACCTGAAGGGCAGCGCGGGCGCGGCCGTGCTGCAGCGCGTCGTCGACGAAGTCGAGGCCGGTGTCTATCGACCCAACCTCGACCGTGTCTTCGGTCTGGACGACATCGTCGCAGCCCATCGGTACATGGAGGACAACCGGGCCACCGGAAAGGTCGTCGTGGTGCCCTGAGCGCTCTGCGGGCTCATGGCCGGTTCCTGGGACGCTTGTCAGCGAGCCAGCGCCTGGTCGCGGGGGACAGGGTGCACAGCAGCCCCGTACAGGAGAAAAACAGGAGCGTGCCGACGAAAACCAGGTCGCTGGTACGGCTGTCGCCACCCAGACCGGCTCCGGCTCCGACCAAGCCGACCAGCGTGAGGATCCCGGTACCCAACGCCACGGCGATGCGGCCCGCTCGCTTGCGCCGGAACAGTGCGATCGAGCCGCCGAGCAGCACCAGTGCCATCGTGGTGGAGATCGCCATGGGGGCGAGAAGTTCGAGGGCGACCTCACGCAGCGTCTGGCGGTGACCGTATTCGATATGCGGGGTCGTCAGCTCCATCACCCCGTTGGCGATGATCAGACAGAAGACCAGCCCGAAGCCGAACGCGACGACAGCGCCGATCCTGGGAACGACGCCGGATGGCCGGGCCGGATCGTGGATGGGCGTGAGCGGCTGCAGCGGCGGTAGGTGTTGGGCGCGCCACCGGGGCTCCGAAGGCTGGTTGAGCAGGGTCGGGGCCGAACGCGGCCACGGGTCGACCGCCGTGGCGGGGTGGGCCGAGCGTTGGTCGACGAAAGCCGGCGCGGGCGCCACGGCGGGAGCGTCGCCGCGCAGGGCCGCCGCCGCGGCCGCGGCGAAGTCGCCGCAGCTGGCGAATCGTTCGTCGCGGTGCTTGGCCAGGGCACGGGCGAGCACCTCGTCGAGTCGTCGTGGCAACTCGGGGCGGGTTCCGCTGAGGCGCGGCACCGGCTTGGCGATGTGTCCGGCGACGATTTGACCGGGATTGGTCGAGGGGAACGGTGGTTGCCCCGCCAGCATCGTGTAGAGGGTGCACCCGAGGGAGTATTGATCGGCGCGGTGATCGACCGGCTCACCGGACAGTTGCTCCGGCGAGGCGTAGGCGAGTGTGGCGGTGAACGTTCCGGTGGCGGTCAGTTTGGTATCGGCGTCGAGTATTCGCGCGATCCCGAAATCGGTGAGCAGAGCATGTGTTTCGCGACCGGCTTCCGGTTCGGCGATCAGGATGTTGGCCGGTTTGATGTCGCGATGCAGCACACCTCGGCTGTGGGCGTAGTCCAGCGCCTTCGCCGTATCGCCGACGATCCGCAGGACCTGTTCGGGGCGGGTGCTCCGGGGATCGAGCCGCGCAGCGTCGGTGCCACGGACGTACTGCATGGAAATCCACAGGTGCCCGTCCTCGGTGCCGCGGTCGTAGACGCCGACGATGCCCGGATGCTCCAGGCGCGCAACCACATTGGCTTCCTGTTCGAACCGCCTGCGCAGCTCCTGGTCCTCGGACACCGCGCGATTGAGCAGTTTGAGCGCCACCAGCCGCGGCAGGCGCGGGTGCCGCGCCAGATAGACGGTGCCCATACCGCCTTGCCCGAGCACGCCCTCGATCACGTAGCCGGCGAACGACTCGTGCTGCCTCAACACCTATGGCCCCCTTCTAGACCCGGCCACCCGGACCGCAGGCAGCATAACTCCTGGTTTCCGGGCCCGGCTTCGCGACGGGGACCTGCCGCACGGTCCGTGGCCGTCGCCGAAGGTCGACCGGATCGAACCGATCGCGGCCAAGTATGCCGAGGAGTGACCGCGCGGCGTATACCAGTTCTGCATTCGTCATCGGACCGCCCTGCGGCGAGGCTGGGGGCTGCCGGAAGCCGTCATCCTCTGAGTGAACATGTTCCAGATCGGCGACGCGATACCTGCGTTGGGAGGACCCGCAAGCCGCCCTGTACTGCCGATTCGTGCACTCCGCCTGTACGCGAGCCGACGATCTCGGCGGGCTGGCGACGGGCTGCGAATGTGACGGCTGTCACTTCGTGTCAGATCTGGACGGTGTGGCGTGTCTGGAGGGCATGACTGATTTCAATGCCATCACCAAAGTGGTTGTGATCGGCGGCGGTTACGCCGGTACCGTGGCGGCCAATCGGCTGCGGCTGCGGCGCGATGTCGAGATCACACTGGTCAATCCGCGTCCGCGGTTCGTCGAGCGCATGCGGTTGCACCAGTTCGTGGCCGGTACCCATGAGGCTGCCGTCGACTACGACACACTGCTCGGCGCCGGGGTGCGGATGATCGTCGATCGTGCCATCCGCATCGATACCGCCGCCCGCCGGGTGGAACTGGGTTCGGGGCGCGCACTCGACTACGACTACGTGGTCTACGCGGTCGGCAGCACCGCCGCCGTGCCGGCGTCGGTGCCCGGTGCCACCGAATTCGCCTTCCCGATCGCCGAATTCGAACACGCCCAGCGGCTGCGCGCGGCGCTGGCGGACGTGCCGGTCCATGCGCCGATTGTCGTCGTCGGCGGCGGGCTCACCGGCATCGAGACCGCCGCCGAACTCGTGGAGCAGGGCCGTACCGTGACACTGGTGGGTGGCGGTAAGTTGGCGGCGAACTTCTCGAATCCGGCCCGGCGATCGGTGGCGAAGTGGTTATCAGAGAATGGAGTCGAGGTGCGTGAGCAAGCGCGGGTGGGCGAGGTGCGACGCGACGGGGTCGTCCTGACCGACGGCGATGTGCTGCCCGGTGCGATCACGATCTGGACCGCCGGATTCGGGGTGCCCGAACTGGCGGCACGCAGTGGGCTGCGCACCGATGACCTGGGCCGGCTGCTGACCGACGAGACGTTGACCAGTCTCGATGACGAACGCATCGTCGCCGCAGGGGACGCGGTCGCGCCCTCGGGCCGCCCACTGCGGATGAGCTGCTATGCCGCCCAACCCTTGGGCGCGCAGGCCGCCGACAATGTACTGGCCCGCATCGCCGGGGACGAACCTGCTGTGCTGGACGTGGCCTTCACCGCCTGCACCGTGGGTTTGGGTAGCCGCGCGGGTGCCATGCAATTCAGCCGTCGTGACGACACACCCGTGCCGATGTATCTCGGCGGGCGAACTGCCGGGTGGATCAAGGAACGGGTGGGTCTCGCGGGCCCGATCGGGACCATCCGCAAAGAAGCCCGCAAACCCGGCGCGATCCCGACCTTCCTGGGCTTGGGCAGGCGTAAGGATCTGAGCGCAGCCGAGCCGCAGGGAGTTCCGAAGCCGTGACCTCCACCGACGAGCACACCGAGCGTTTCGTTCACCTGCGACCGCTGCTGTTCACCATCGTCTACGAAATCCTGGGCTCGGCAACCGAAGCCGACGACGTGCTGCAGGACAGCTATCTACGGTGGCGGGGGGTGGACCTGGCCACGGTCCGGGATACGAAATCTTATCTGGCCCAGCTCGTCACGCGGCAGGCATTGAATGCGTTGCGGGCCGGCGCCAGTCGTCGCGAGGAGTACGTCGGACCGTGGCTGCCCGAGCCGCTGCTGCTCACCGACGGTGACGCCTCGAGCGATGTGGTACTCACCGAATCGGTCTCGATGGGGATGCTGATCGTGCTGGAAACGCTCACCCCCACCGAGCGGGCGGTCTTCGTGCTGCGTGAGGTCTTCGGCTTCGACTACGACGAAATTGCCTCCGCGACAGGAAAATCCGTCGACGCCGTGCATCAGACCGCCCGCCGCGCCCGCAACCATGTCCATTCCCGGCGCAAGCGCTACGGCCCCGTCGACACCGTCCGAACCGCCGCGGTCACCGAACGCTTCATCACGGCCGCGACCACCGGGGACATGGAAGGCTTGCTGTCGCTGCTCGCGCCGGACATCACCTGGACCACTGACAGCGGCGGCAAGGTGACCGCACTGCCGGAGCTGGTCATGGTCGGCGCCGAACGAGTGGGCGCGATTCTCATGGCGGTCTTCAAATACGCTCAGCGGCGACCGGAAGTACGCATCGAGACAGTGAACTGCAACAGTCAACCGGCACTCGCGTGCTATATCGGCGACAAACTGGAAGCCGTCCTCGTGTTCGACATCGCCGACGACCAGATCGTCAGCGGCTACGGCATCCGCAACCCCGACAAACTGGCCGCTCTCGAAATCCCGCGCGCCATCAGCCGCACTGAAACGCCCACGGCGTAGTCCCGCCCCACCTGGTGCATCCCATAATGCCGGGGACGGTGTCGGTAGTGGTGTAGCTGAGGAGTGCGTCGATGTGTGGACGCAGGGCGCGCCAGGTGGTGGGATCTTCCCGCGAGGGCACCTGTCGGCACCCACGCGCACCACCCGAACCCACTGATCGGACCACTGGGAGGACGTCGCGCTGTCCCACCTCTCCGGCTGATCTCCCGCAGGCCGGACGAGCGTGCGATCGACCGCAGCGAAAGCGCGATCTACCGCACCGCAGATGCTCTCGCTTGCGATTTCGGTTCAGCCGAGCAATTCCCGGCTCAATGCGAGCAGTTCAGCGGTCGACAGAGCTTCCTCCTGCACCGGCGGTCGCGGGTCCGCCGCCGACGCAGTGGGTTCCGAGGGCACCGTCGCCGGGTTCGCGGGTTCGAGGCGGGCGTGGAGTTCGGCGGCCAACAGCTCCACGGTGGGGCAGCCCCAGATGACGGCGGCGGGGACCTCGATGCCGAGGCGGGCTCCGAGGCGGGCCGACAGTTCCACGGCGTGCACCGAGCCGATTCCGAGCTGTTCGAAGTTCTGCCGGGCGGCCACCCGGTCGGGCTCGATGCCGACGACTTCGGCCAGTTCGGTGGTGACCAGGGCGGCGAGCGCAGCGACGCCGGGCGCGGAGGAACGTGTGGGGTCACTCGACGCGATCGCCACGGGGCGCGCCGCCGAGTCGTCGATCATCGCGATGGAATCGACCGATTCGGCAGTTGCGCCCGACGCCGCGACCGCCGCGGACTGAGATCTTGCACTCGAAATGCCAGTAGTGGCAGCGATTTCGATGGGCACCGCGTCCCACGAGGGCGACCCGGGTGCCTCGCCGCGGGCCTGCGGGTCGGCCCAATGCCGTTCGCGCTGGAACGGATAGGTGGGCAGCGAGACCGGGCGGCCCGCCGGGTTCACGGCAGTCCAGTCGGGCTCGATGCCACGCTCGAACAGCCTTCCCACCGCGTGCAGTAGGTCGCGGTGGTCCACTGTGCCGGGACGCAGAGCCGCCGCCAGCAGCAGATTCAGCGCCTCATGGTCGTCTCCCTCGGTGTCCCCATCCTCGGCGAGGTAGGCGTCGAGGAATTCGACGACCTGGCCCACGTTGTCGGCGACCGTCGAAATTCGATGCTGGAAGGCGGTTCTCGTGGCAAGCGTGTGCGCGAGGTCGCTCAGGCGGATGTCCGGGTCGCGCACGAGACGCTCACGCAGCCGATGAGCGTGTTCCCGCAGCGCGGCTTCGGTGCGGGCGGACAGCACCACCAGCCGCTGCGAGACGCCGCCGTCATCGACCGGATCGTGCGCGGGTGCCGCTTCGGCGATGACGTGGGCGTTCGAGCCGCCGAAACCGAACGCGCTCACCGCGGCGCGCGCGGGGGCGTCGTGCCGCGGCCACGGCATCGCGGTGTCGGCCACGCGCACTCCCGTCGCGGCGGGATCGAATTCCGCGGGTGCGTGGTCGAAGTGGAGGCTGCGCGGGATCCGGCGATGCGACAGGGCGAGCGCGACTTTCACCAGTCCGGCCATGCCCGCGGCCGCTTCGGTGTGTCCGATATTGGTTTTGACCGAGCCGACGATCAGCGGTGCGCCGGGCGGCCTGCCGGTGCCGTAAACCTCTGCCAGTGCGGTCAATTCGGCGCGGTCACCGACGGCGGTGCCGGTGCCGTGCGCCTCGACGTAGTCGATCGTCGCGGCGTCCACACCCGCTCGCGCGCAGGCCCGCCGCAACAGCTGCCGTTGACCGTCGGCGCTGCTGGCGGGCATGGAGCGGTGCCTGCCGTTGTTGTTGGTGGCACTGCCCAGCAGGGTGCAGTAGACGCGGTCGCCGTCGCGCAACGCTTGTCGCAGCGGCTTGAGTACGACGACCGCACCGCCTTCGCCGCGCACGTAGCCGTCGGCGGAGGCGTCGAAGGTGTGTGACCGGCCGCGCGCGGACAGCACACCCAGCGCGGACAACCCGATCGCGGTCTCCGGTATCAGATTCAGTTGCACGCCACCGGCGACGGCCAGCGCGCTCTCACCCGTCCGCAACGCCTGGCAGGCCAGGTGCACCGCCACCAGCGATCCGGCGCAGGAGGCATTCACGGTCATGCTGGGACCGTCGAAACCCAGGAAGTACGACACCCGGTTGGCGATCACACCCTCGACATCTCCGGTGCTGGTGAACGGGGTGATGGCGGTGGCGCCCCTGGCGAGTTTGACGGCGCGATAATCGTTGAATTTGTTGGCGAAATACACGCCGGTGTCCGGCACCCGGTCGGGCCGGATCGCCGCGTCTTCGAAGGCTTCCCAGGCCAATTCGAGCGCCAAGCGCTGCTGCGGATCCATATCGGCCGCCTCACGCGGGGTGATCCCGAAGAATTCGGCGTCGAAACCGGCGACATCCGCCACATACCCGCCCGCGACCGACACCGTCTTGCCCACTGCGGCACGATCGCGCCCGCGGTGGTCGCCGCACCAGCGGCCCGGCGGCGGCTCGTCGGCGATCGTGTCGATCTCCTCGATCAGCAACCGCCACAACGCTTCCGGAGAATCGGCGCCGCCGGCGAAGCGACAGCTCATGCCGATCACGGCGATCGGCTCCGCGCCGACGCGGTCCGGCCGAGAACCGTTGCGCCGCTTGGTCTTTTTCACGCTACTCACCTGCCCGCGATCCACCGACCGTGCACTCGCGCAACAGGCGGTGCGGTGAATCTGCCGATCTTGTTGTGGGGTCGGGACATGTGTCGGAGACTTTACCTGTGCTGTTTTCCGAACGCCCCGTTTTCGCCCGGGTGACGTCCGCGCTGGGGGGCGAGGCACGGCGTCGAGAACTATTCCGATTCGCTTCCGTCGGTGTCGCAGCGTTCACGCTGGACACCGCGGTGTTCCTGACCTTGAAGAGCACTGTGCTCGAGCCGCATCCGGTGACGGCGAAAGTGGTCGCTGTGCTGGCGGCGATCACGCTGTCATATGTGCTCAACAAGCAGTGGTCCTTCGATGAACGCGGTGGGCGGCGCGGTCATCACGAGGCCGCGCTGTTCTATCTGGTCAGCTTCCTTGCCGTCGCGATCAACACCGCGCCGCTGTGGGTGTCGCGGTACGTGCTGCATCTCGAGGTGCCCGAGGTCTCCCGCTTCACCCAGAACGTGGCCGACTTCGTGGCCGCCCAGTTGATCGGCACCGCGCTGGGGATGGTGTTCCGGTTCTGGGCCTTCGTGCGGGTGGTGTTCCCCGACAAGGTCCAGCCGCCCGATCCGGTGTGAGTTCCGATCACTCTGATGACAACCCTGTCGAAGGTGATCGCGCACCGTGCGGGCCGCGTCGCCTCGCCGTGACACCCGTCCGCGCGTTCGCCCTGCCGCACGGGTGGTAGGAAAGGGAGCGTGTCCGCAACTGGCGAAGGATTCGACCCGAACAGAAACTCCCGCGCGGTGTCGGAAGTGGTGGAGCTGGTCAGCACGCTGATCCGCTTCGACACCTCCAACACCGGCGACCTGGCCACCACCAAGGGGGAGCGCGAGTGTGCGCAGTGGGTGGCCGACCAACTGCATCAAGCGGGGTATGTCACCGAGTACGTCGAGTCCGGCGCGGAGGGGCGCGGCAACGTCTTCGCGCGACTGGAGGGAGCCGACCCGAGTCGCGGCGCGCTGATGATCCACGGGCATCTGGACGTGGTGCCCGCCGAGGCCTCGGACTGGAGCGTGCACCCGTTCTCCGGTGCGGTGCGCGACGGCTACGTGTGGGGTCGCGGCGCGATCGACATGAAGGACATGGTCGGGATGGCGCTGGCGGTGGCCCGCCAGTTCAAGCTCGAGGGCACGGTGCCGCCGCGCGATCTGGTCTTCGCCTTCCTCGCCGACGAGGAGAACGGCGGCAAGTGGGGTTCGCAGTGGCTGGTGGACAACCGCCCCGATCTGTTCGACGGCGTCACCGAGGCGGTGGGGGAGGTCGGCGGGTTCTCGTTGACCGTGCCGCGGCCCGACGGCACCGAACGCAGGCTGTATCTGGTGGAGACCGCCGAGAAGGGCCTTGGCTGGATGCGGTTGCGCGCCAAGGCCCGCGCGGGCCACGGCTCATTCCTGCACGAGGACAACGCGGTCACCATCCTCGCCGACGCGGTGGCCCGTCTGGGCAAACACACCTTCCCGTTGGTGCTGTCGGATTCGGTGGCCGCGTTCCTCGCCGCCGTCGCCGAGGAGACGGGTCTGGAGTTCGATCCGGCGAGTCCCGACATCGAGGGCCAGCTGGCGAAGCTGGGCACCATCTCCCGCATCATCGGCGCGACCCTGCGCGACACGGCGAACCCCACCATGCTGCAGGCCGGTTACAAGGCCAACGTGATCCCGCAGACCGCCGAGGCGGTGGTGGACTGCCGTGTGGTTCCCGGACGGCAGGCTGAGTTCGAGCGGGAGGTGGACGAGCTGATCGGCCCCGACGTCGAACGCGAGTGGATCACCAAGCTCGACTCCTACGAGACGACCTTCGACGGCGATCTGGTCGAGGCGATGAACAACGCCGTGCTGGCCCACGACCCGCGCGGCCGCACCGTGCCCTACATGCTCTCCGGCGGGACGGATGCGAAGGCGTTCGCCCGCTTGGGTATTCGCTGCTTCGGTTTCGCGCCGTTGCAGTTGCCGCCGGAGCTGGACTTCACCGCCCTGTTCCACGGCGTCGACGAGCGGGTGCCGGTGGAGGCCCTCGAATTCGGCACCCGCGTGCTGGAACACTTCCTACTGCACAGCTGATCCGATCCGGAAGAGAGGTTTCATGACCTACAACCCCTACGACGCGCTTCCGCAGGTGCCGTCGTTCACGCTCACCTCCGACGACGTCACCGACGGGCAGCCGTTCAAAAATGAGCAGGTCAGCGGCATCTTCGGGGCGGGTGGCCAGGACATCTCCCCGCAGCTGTCCTGGTCGGGTTTCCCTGCGGAGACCAAGAGTTTCGCGGTGACGGTGTACGACCCCGACGCGCCCACCGCCTCCGGCTTCTGGCATTGGGTCGTCGCCGATATCCCCGTGAGCGCGACCTCCCTGCCCGCGGGCGCGGGCAGCGGCGAAGAGGGCGGCGCGATGCCGACCGGTTCGATCACTCTGCGCAACGACGGCGGCTTCCACGGCTTCGTCGGCGCGGCCCCTCCGCCCGGGCACGGCCCGCACCGCTACTTCATCGTCGTGCACGCCGTCGACGTCGACAGCCTGGGCATCGATGAGACCGCCACCCCGGCCTACCTGGGCTTCAACCTGTTCTCCCACACGCTGGCTCGTGCGACCCTGGTCGCCACCTACGAGCAGAAGTAGGAACCGCCGCACGATCGTGGCCCTGAGCGAATCGCTCGGGGCCACGGTGCTTTCTGCCGGCAGCGCTCATGCAACAGGATTTCGCGGGCGCGAATCGGCCTGCGCCGTCGAGAATCACTTTATGGACATCTCTGAAGCGGTCCGAGGCGCGCGCCTGCTCGCTGCCGATATCGAACGGTCCCTCGGCTTCTCGGCAAAGGTCGGCACCGAGTACCCCGAACGGTGGCGCCGCTTCCACGAGTCGGCGGGGCGTCCGATCCCGACGGCGTGGGTGAGCATTTCGGTACCGGAGGTCGGCACGACCATAGCCCTGGATCCCAGCGACCCGGGCAGTACGACTGCCGAAGGGTTCGCGATGGGGCTCGTGCAGGTTCTGCAGGACGATATCCAGATCCACCTGCGCGAGCCGTGGCCGAGGGATCCCGCCGCGAGCGGCCACGCCCTGGCGGCGACCGAGCGGGGCTGGCAGAGCACGGTGGATCGCGACCACCTGGTTCCGTATGGCGAACTCGGGCTTGCGACTTGATCCGGCCCGTCGGCAGTTCCAGTGTCGACTCGTTCTCGTCGGCACATGGATTCAGTGGTGCACGGAGCGCTTACTGCCGCCGCAATCGGGCGGATATGGCTCAACAAGCTCGGGAAGTGCTGGTTCTCGGGCATCCGGGGTCTTCACCGATGACTGGTGGCCTCAGTTACTGATCGCGCGGCGTGTTGCCGCGACCAGGGTGTCCGCGGTGGTCCGGTCCATGGGTTCGCTGGTGATCAGCCAGTGATAGACCAGGGGGCCGAACACGAGGTCGCGGACAGTCTCGGTCGGCAGGTCGGGGCGCAGCCCGCCTTGTTGGCGGGCACGCTCGATCACGGCGGTGATCACGTCGTTTCGCGGTCGCAGGTAATGCTCGCGCAGCTGACCGGCGAGCGTGGCGTTGCGGCCGACGTCGGCGTGCACCGCGAGCACCACTCGCCCGAGTGATGACGCGGCCAGTCGGGTCACGAAGGTGACGGCGAGTTCCGTGAGGTCGCGCAACGCGTCGCCGGTGTCGGGCACCTCCAACGGCGGAACCGCCTCGATGAGCGCGCGCACTACGAGTTCGTCCTTGGTCGGCCAGCGCCGATACACCGTGGGCCTGCCGATCCTCGCGCGGGAGGCGACCGCCTCGATCGTGAGATCGGCGTAGCCCGATTCGATCAGCAGGTCGATCGTCGCGGCAATGATCGCCTGGTCTATCTCACTATTGCGCGGTCGCCCTGTCGCCATATAGTTACGTTACATCACGTAATGAAAGTAGGTAGATCGCGATGCGGAAATCCGTGACGTGGGGGCTGTTCCTGGCCTGGTTGGCCAACGACGCCGAAGAGTGGTTCACGATGTCGCGGTGGTCGCGAACCAACGCAGCCAAGGGCGGCAAGCCGCTGCCGGGGCCGGTATGGCTTCGAACGGAGGTCTCGCCCGCGCACTCGCGGGTGGCCATCTCACTGATGGGGCTGATCGTGCTGACGGCCTCGGCCGCAGGCGCGCGGACCGGCGGCGGCTCCCGGTTCTTTCAAGCCACGCTGCTCGGCTTCGGCGTCCACGGCGTCGGTCATCTGGCGCTCACCGTGGCGCACCGAGGCTATACGCCCGGGGTGGCGACCGCGCCGACGGTGGTCATTCCGTTCTCGCTGTGGGCCTGGCGAACGTTGGGCCGGGCCGGAGTTCGGCGCGACGACGCCCACACCTGGCTGGGCAGCGCGGTGTTGCTGCCCACCACGCTCGCGGCCGTGCACGCCGTCGCACGGGCCGTCACCGACCGGCCGGATCGGCCCTGAAGGCCGAGCCGGATTCGCCTGCGCCCTCGGGAATTGTTGTCAAGTGAGGTCTTTCACGCACTCTGATGGCACGAGCTGGCATTCCAGTGGTCTGTCTCCGCCCTGGGGGCCGGGCGCGGGCAGCCCTGCCGCCGTTCTCGCCTGGCCCGTGACGAGAAGCTCGGGAACGAGCGCGGGTCAGTTGCGGGCGGAACTCATGATGCCCATGCTGTCAGGTCCCTTAAATCGGCGTAGCCAGAGCGCGCCGCCCCGGACAGGACTGCGCCGCCGCGGTATTCCCAGGGGGTTATCCAGGCGCTACGCTGCCGCTGGACAGCCGCCCAGGTGGGCGCGACGGATTGATGAGGGTTAGAACGTGATCATTCGCACGGAAACGGCCTGGGTGCTCTTCTTCGCCGGGCTCATCTTCCTGTGGGCGCTGGTGCTCGGCGTGTGGAAGTGGCAGGCGATGACCACTTCGCCGGACGGCCTGGCCCACCCCTACGTCGACATCGCCCACCGGGCAGCGTTGCTGTATTCGTTCGCGACCGGATTGATCGCGTGGTTCGTCGAGCTGTCGGGCTGGCCGACCGCGGTGAACGCCACCGCGGCGGGGGCGATCATCCTGCTGTTCGTGGTGACGATCGCGAACTACATCCGGCTCGGACTGCAGCGCGAGACCGACAACCAGATGCGCAACCCGCCGCCGTCGATGCGTTTCGTCCTCGCCGCCTTGATCATGGGGGAGATCGGCGGATTCGCCGTGCTACTGGTCGGCTTCGCTGTCGAGCAATTGGGCTAGCCGGGCTGATCCGAGGGCGAGCCGAGCAGCGGCGTCTCCTACGATCCGTTTGTGGCGGTGGTCTTGGTGACGGGCATGTCCGGCACAGGGAAGTCGACGGCGCTGGTTGCGTATGCTGCCTTCCAGCCAGCTGCTGCGCGGTCAGGCCGCGAGCAGAGATCGTGTGCGTTCGGCGAAGTCCGCGACCAAAGGATGTGGACCGAAAGCGACCATGCGCCGTTGGATGTCGTGCACGGCTTCCACGGAGCGAGAGGACTTGACCTTTCGGGCGAGATCCAGTGTCCGCACGCCGGTGGCGTGAGCGGCCTCGAGGTCGCGTCGTTGCAGGTGGGTGACCGCGAGCGCGGCGTGCGAGAGCGCTCCTCGCCGTGCTCGGTTCTGCGCACGGGCGTAGGCGATCGATCGGCGGGCGTGCGATGCGGCTTGTTCCGGCTGTCCCAGATCGCGAAACGCGTTCGCCCACTCACCGCAGATGTATGCCTGATCGATGAACAGTGCCCATTCGGGTTCACGATCGGGCTCGATGCGAGCGAACGCGTTTTCCGCGGCGTTGATCGCACGCGCGGCACCTGTCTTGTCACCGATGACGGCGAGCGAGCGGGCCTCCAAGGTCCACAAATCCGCGAGGCAAGCGGGCGCGTCCACCTTCGCCAGGCCTTGGCGGCCCGCCTGCGCGAGGCGTCGGCCTTCGTGCGGATGCCCGAGCAAGGTCGCCTGGTCGGCCAGTCCGGCGAGGACGTGCGCGCCGAGCGCGGGATCACGTGACTCTTCGGCCAAGCGCAACGCCTGGATCAGATACCGCTGCGCCGTGCCGTGCTCGCCGTTGTCGAACGCCATCCATCCGAGCAGGTAGGTCTGTTCGGCCGCCGCACCGCACAGCGCCACGCGGACGTCTTCTGTGTGCGTGCGCCGCAGCAGCGGGTACACGTGCTCGTTCATGTAGGCCGCCAGCACCAGCCGCCCCGAGCCACCGCCCTGGAAGATATCCATTTCTTGGAATGTGCCGAACATGTTCTTCACGGCGGTGACGTCCTCGAGCCGTACTCGCCGACGTTCATCCGGTAGCTGATCCAAAGTGTTCAGCAGCCAGTCGCGGGACGGCCCGATCGCCGCGACGGCGGCGAACGGAGCTGCGGCAAGGAGCTTCCTGCGATCCACGTCTGCCCTCCCGAGGTCTGCGACCGCTTCCAGTGTCCGTGTCCACGATGGGTGGTAAACGAGGGCGCGGTCAACGGCCGGCATCTCACCCAGACCGAGGTCATAGGTCGTCACGCGATATCCGAAGTGCGCCGAGAACAGATCCGCGAGGATTGCCGGAACCGGCGGGCGCGGGCGTTCTCCCTCGTCCACCCAGCGCCGCACGCTGGACGCGTCGGGCCTGATCTGGGGCTCGCCCCATTCGACCGCCAGCGTGCGCACGCGGCGCGCCAATTCGCTGCGACTCCAGCCGGAACGGGCCAGCCACTGGGAAAGGTGCATGTTCGCACTGTTCATCACGCCCGCCATTTCGTCACCGGAAGAAACCGATCCACCACCTTTCAACACCCGCTGCGACCTTACTCGCCACGCATCCGAAGTGTGTGCTGAATACGCGCCCGGTCAGGGGGAGCTCAGCGCGAATCTCACCGCGCGCCCCCTCCCGCTTCCTGGTGGTTTCCGCATATCGCGGTACCGGGCGCATCTCCACCGTCGATTGATCTGAGCAGGGGGTTTGATGATGGGCCGGGTACTTTTCGGGAACACACCGCTGTCCCGGTGCGCCTACTACCGGCAGGTGTGCGATCTGCCTGCGGAGGTCGATCCGCCTCAGGTGGGGCGCATAGTGCTACGCATGGGGGTGGCGTGGGCGGTGATCATGCCCGCCACATTGGGGCAGGACGTGAAGGTATGGATGCAGCGGCACCACCACGCTCTCGGGCCGATCATGTCGCATCCTCGGTCGAAGCGGTGGACGTATCTGACGCAGCCCGACCTTCCCGATGACATCACGCTGTTCGCGGAGATGTTCCGGCTCAATGTCTCGCTGGTGTGCGCCGGTGGAACCGTGGCGTTGCCGAGTCCAGCCGATCAAGGGACCACGTTCCGTTCCTGGGTAGTCCGACCCGCCAGCGCTTTTCGCCCCGCTGGAAGCGTCGTTGTGGCCGCTATCCGTGGATGCGTGGCCGAAAGCATTGCTCGCCGGAAGCGGGGCATCGCGTATGCATGAGGCGCCTGCGGTGTGGAACACGTTGAGGCACTGCGGGATCGGCGGATGCGAACGCTGCGATCTCCATGTTCGACACGCGCCGACGGAGCCGCAACGGTGAACGGCGATCAGCGCGGCGTGTCTCCGCTGCCGTCCGAGCCGGATGTCCATTTGTCGGTGTTCTGGCACGGCGTCCGGATGGATTTCGTCGCCTGCGTGACCGCCGCGTGCTTGTTCGTCCAGGAATGGCGCGCCCGGCACTGGCACGACGCGGTCGAGGTGTCGATGGACGACACCGACGGGCATCCGCGCCTGCCGTGCGAGCGGTTGTATCTGGAGCCGTGAAAGTCGGCCCGAACGCGCTGCGGCCCCGGGCAGGGTTCCGGTCGTAGTCGCGCAACCATCGAAATTCGGGTAGCTGCCGGTCGATGTGGGTGTTCGGCGCGAGCGCGCGTTGACAAGCCTGGTTTCTCAACCGATCCGGAGGGAAGCTGGGTAGCCGATCAACGCGCGCCCGCGTCAGGTACGAATGCCCGACGGAGTGGCTCGAGGTCAGGGGGTGTGCTCGCGTGCGGTGAACGCGGCGACCAGGCCCTGGGCCGTTCCGTCGTTCCGGTCCCCGAAGAGCTCGGCGGTTTGGGTGGCGACCTCGGTGCTGCGGGCGAACATGTTCTGCTCGTATTCGCTCAGGGCGGTCTCGATGTCGTCGGGGTGCGCGGCGAGGGCGTTGCCGAGTTCGGCGCCGTCGAGCAGGGCGAGGTTGGCGCCCTCGCCGTTCGTGGGCATGAGGTGGGCGGCGTCGCCGAGCAGGGTCACCCCTGGTATCCGATCCCACCGGTGCCCGATCGGCAGGGTGTAATGCGGGCGCCAGACCGGCGGGAGGTCGGCGTCGGTGATCAGTGCGGTGAGTTCCGGTGCCCAGCCGTCGAACTCCTGCGCGATCCGTGCGGTGGCCGCGGCGGCATCGGTGAAATCGATGGCGGCGAACCAGTCGTACGGCCTGGCGAGCACCACGTAGGCGTGCAAGGTGTCGCCCCGTTCCCGGTGCGCGTGGATCTCTCGGCCCGGCGAGGGCGCCATCATCGACCCGCCGCCGACCGCTTCCGCGGCGGCGGGATGTCGGGTGTCGGCGTCGAACAGGTAGGTCTCGACGAACGACTCGCCGGTGTAGTCGGGTACGGCGGTGGACAGCAGCGGCCGGACCCGTGACCACGCGCCGTCGGCGCCGACCAGCAGGCTCGTGACGACCGTGCTGCCATCGGCGAAGGTCACCTCGTGGCGGCCCGCGCCGAGAGCGCGAGCGCCGCTGAATTTGTGACCCCATCGGACGGTGCCTGCCGGCAGCGAGTCGAGCAGCAGTTGTCGCAGTTCGCCACGCTGCACCTCGGGGCGTCCACCGGTGCCGTCGTCGGGTTTGTCCAGCAGGACGGTCCCGTTCGGGTCGAGGACCCGCATCGCCTGGCGGCCCTCCAGGATGAGGCCGCGGAATTCGTCCATCAGTCCGGCCGCCGCGATGGCGAGTTGGCCGTTGTAGTCGTGGATGTCGAGCATGCCGCCCTGCGTGCGTGCCGTCGGGGTCGGTTCGGCCTCGTACACCGTGGCCGGGATGCCGTGGACGTGCAGGACGCGGGCCAGAGCGAGTCCGCCGAGTCCGGCGCCGATGATCGTTACTGACTTGGTCATGGTGACGAGAGTGCTGGGCAGGGATTGCACCGTCCTTGCGCCCGGCTTGCACCCGCATGCGTCCATCCCCCGTATGCCGCATACGGCCACGCGCAGCGTGAAACTCGTCAGGCATCCAGCCATGAAACGCCTTGCCTACGTTCAGATCTGCACTGGGAATGGATCGACCGGACTGACAGCCCCGGTTGCTCGACAGCTTTCACGAAGGGCCGGGCGCCGGGGCCTACCGGGCCCGTACACGTTTGCGGTGCAGAGCACCTCATTGATCTGTGTCCCCGACTTGTCCGCGGAACCGACGTTGGCCAGAATCGTCGGCGGGTAGGGGGTTGAGGTCCAAGTCCGCGGAATCCGGCGCTGAGGAACCACCGATAGCTATTCGAATTGTGCGGCAACGAGTTTCAGCGGTGTCGTCTTGCGGCATCGACCTTCCTGCACGGGTCGACATCTCGACACCGGCGTCGACCCCTGCTGGTTCGTTACACGGCGGGCAGCAACCGCGTGCGGGGTGCATGATGCCGGCGAGGGGCGGGCATGTTCCTTCCCGTGCCTGGTGGGGGGGTTCGATGAAGGAGCCGAGGACAATGAGGTCGCGTGAGGATCGGAACGAACCCGTTCGGGCGGAGCGGGGTAGCGGTGTGTTCGAGCGGCCATGGATGAGCACCGGCGTGACAGGCTTTCGATCGAATCTGCCCGCCGGCTCCAGCGCCAGCTGCCGACCGAGATCACACCGGGGCTGACCGACAGCGAATTCGACACCATCGAATCCTGCTACAACTTTCGATTCGCCGACGACCACCGAGCCTTCCTGGCGGCCGGACTTCCCGTGGACGAGCCTGAGTCCGGATGGCGAGGCTGGCCGGACTGGCGACGCGACGACACGGAAGTCTTGCGTGCGTGGCTCGCTCAACCCGCCGAGGGTGTGCTTTTCGACGTTGAACACAACGGTTTCTGGCACCCGGCATGGGGTGACCAGCCCGCTGATCCGATCCGATGTCTGGGGATCGCGCGCCGCGGGCTCGAGGCCGCGCCGCGGCTGGTTCCTGTTTTCGGTCATCGGTTCCTGCCCGGCATCGCGGGGCAATAGGGTCACCCGGTGCTGTCGATTGTCCGGACCGACGCGATTTACTACGGCCTGGACCTTTCCGACTATCTTCGGCATGAATTTCTGAGACAGGCCAGCGACCTCGACTTGGCTCACGCAACAGTTCCCTTTTGGAACTACCTGCTCGGCGACAGCGGCGGACCACCGACCTTGCGGGTCGTCGCACCGTCTGATCCCTACGCTGTCAGTCCCGACCAAGCCGTAGAACAACTGCGCATGCTGGCGCTGGAACGTCTCATCGGACGCCCGGTGGAACCGCAAAAGCTCATCGAAGCTGCCCTCGTCGCACTGGTTGTCGATATCGACAGCGAGTCCCTGCCTCTGCTCGGCGGACTCACTCGAGCAGAGCAAGACCGAGCCGAGGAACTGTTCGACCAGGTGCTGGACGAACTCGACATCGTGGCAACGATTCCCACCGGTGAGCGCGATGTCCGGCACCTGCTGGTTCGATGGTGGCTTCGTCAGATCATACAGGGCCATCTGCCGCCCGTGATCGGTGCCGAACTGATCGCGACCCAGGCTTGGATGCAGCTCGACCGGCCGCAATCGCTGCGCCCGCTGCTGGAGCTCACCGACCGCTACAGCGACTGGGAAGCCAACCAAACCGCCACGCCTTCCCAGCTTGCTACAGACATCGTTACTGCGGCGCAGGGGCTACTGAACGGCTCGTGGGCGTACTGATCAACTCTCGGGCAGGCGAAAACAGTTCGACTTGGGGTCTGGGCTGGGACATCCAGCGACTTCGCGGCCGATGGTGATGCTCCGGATAAGCGCGCCGCTAGGGCTGTGATCAGTCACTTTTGTCGTACATTTGCCGATCCGGACCCACCTGCCGGGGCCGAGTCCGGGGTTCTGGCCGCCAGTGGGTCCTCGGGCTCTGGCTGCGGCCAGCCCGTCGCGGGCGTGTTCGGACATCAGGGCGAGCGGAACCCGACCCCGTGCTTCCAACTCTGGGAGGTGGATAGCCTCCAGCGAGAACGGACGGCTGATGGGAGTGGACGTGAACATCGAGGAAATGCTGGACCGGCTCGGCTCGGTGATCGGGCCGCCGCCTGTGGGCGGAGTGGTCCCGGTTCCGTGGGAGCTCGGGCCCGAGACGATCGGTTTCCAACTGCCCGCGGACTACCGGGCGTTCGCCGACCGGTACGGGATGGTGAGCATCAGGGACGAGCTGCACATCTACACACCATCAGCAGCGCCCAGCCCCCAGATCGGGGCGCCGCTGGGTTTCGAGGGATTCTTGTACTTCACGACGGAGCCCTACGGATACTGCGCCATGCTGGCCCAGGCCTACCAGGGCGGGGACTACGACGAGTGCCCGTATCCGCTGTTCCCGGCCGAGGGCGGGCTTTTGAAGTGGGGCAACAACTGGAGTTCCGACCAGTTCTTCTGGCTGATGCGGGGCCCGGACTCGGACCGGTGGCCGGTCGCCGCGAAGTTCGACTCGATGCGGGAGTGGGACCTGTTCGAGGGCGGCTTCCTGGAGTTCGTGCTGGCGGCGGTGACGGAGCAGTACCCCTACCACGGGGATGTCGTTCCCGGCGGGACGACGCAGATCGGCGATGGCCGTGCCTATCGCGCTCGGGGTGACTGGTCGAAGCAGTTGTGGCAGTGAGCCCGCGAACATCGACCACCGCGGGTCGGGGCGGCTTCGCGCCGAGCGCGCAGGCGTGAGTGGCAGGCCGGATGCCTGCCATCCGTCAAGGATGCTCCGACGATCCGGCTCGGCACTCCAGCTCAGAGCGCGGGGCGCTCGCGGAACGAGCTGTGGGCGGTGGGATCCGGAGCCGGGGGTCGGCGTTCGTCCGCGCTTTCGCGCCTTGGACACTCGGGTCGGCGGGACGCGCGATGCCGCCGAGCCGGCCCAGCCCCCACAGCATCAGTGCCGACAGGGCGTAGATCGCGCCGACCCAGCAGGAGCCCAGCCATCCCCACGAGCTGTATGCCCAGGTGGTCGTGATGGCGCCGAGGGCGGATCCCAGGGAGTAGAAGGCCATGTAGACGCCGATGACGCTGCTGGCGCGGTTCGGATGGGCGGTGGTCAGCAGGTGCTGGCTGCTCACGTGCACGGCTTGGACGGCGAAGTCGAGCAGGACGATACCGGCGATGAGCGGCCAAAGGCTCGATCGGGCTTGGGCGATGAGCAACCAGGAGCCGGTGAGCAGAGCAAGTGACCAGCCGGTGATCGTTTGCGCGCGACCGGAATCGGCCCACCGTCCCGCACGGGCGGCCCCGAGCGCTCCGGCCAGCCCGGCCGATCCGAACAGCCCGATCTCGGTGGTGCCCAGTTTCCACGGCTCGGCGCCGAGTGGCAGCGCGAGCCCGCTCCACAGGGTCCCGAAGGACGCGAACAGGAACAGGGCGATCAGGCCCCGGCTCAGCATCAGTCGATCTGTGCGCACGAGCCGTCCCATCGATGCCAGCACCTGCGTGTATCGCACCTCGCTCGTCCTGTGGTCCGGGTGCAGCCTCGCTCGGGCGGTGATGGCGAGCACCGCACAGGACGCGGCGAGCAGCGCGTAGACCGCTCGCCAGCCGACCGTATCGCCCAGCGCGCCCGCGAGGACACGGACACCGAGAATGCCGATCACCACGCCCGAGGTGACGGCCCCGATATTGCGGCCCCGCTCGCCCGGCTCGGAGACAGCAGCGACATACGCGACCGTCACCTGCACCACGACTGCGAAAAACCCCGCGATCGCCAACCCCGCCATCACGGAAACACCGTTCGGTGCTGCGGCCGCGATAGCGGTGCCCACCGCGGTGAGTGCCAGATGCGCGGTAATGAGGCGGCGGCGGTTCACCACGTCTCCGAGCGGCACCAAGACCACCAGACCGGCGAAGTAGCCGATCTGTCCGGCGGCGACCAGCCCGCCCAGCGACTGCGGCGACAGCCCCAGATCCCGTCCCGCCGCTTCGGTTACGGGCTGGATCGCGTAGATGGTCGACACCGCCACGGCGCAGATCAGCGCCAGGATCCATCGCTGCGATCGTGTGACTCCGGTCGACACCACACCTCCATCATTGGTAGCAAAATGAAACCATTGAAGCGTAGGCATAATGGTTTCGTATTGCAACCGATAGGGAGGAGTGCGATGACGACGCCGCTCGGTTCCGCACGCGAGTGGACCGACCCCACCTGCCCCGTAGCCCGAACGATCGACCTGGTGGGCGATCGGTGGAGCTTGATGATCGTGCGCGAGGCCATGGACGGCGCGGCCGCGTTCACCGAGTTCCAGCGGCGCCTGGGGATCGCGCGGAACATCCTCGCCGACCGCCTCCGTCGGCTGGTGGATCACGGCATCCTCACCAGCAGCCCGAACCCCGGCGGCAAGCGGCACATCTACGAACTCACCGAAGCCGGGCAGGACCTCTTCACCACGATTGTCGCGTTGCGCCAGTGGGGAGAACGCCACGCCTTCACCGGCAACGAGCCGCGCTCCACACTCCTGGACCTCGACGGCAGCCCGGTCGCCGAACTGCGCCCGCAAACCCCGGCAGGCAAGACCCTCACCGCGGCAACGACCCGAGTCGACAAGGTCGGCTGAGCAGGAGTTGGCGGTACCAGCGGCTCGCGGCGGGTAAGTTCGATCGACCGCCCATCCGAAACAGGAGTCAGCAGTGCCCATCGAGCACGAAGCCAAGATTCTCGACATCGACCCCGGCGCCATCGAACAGCACATCATCGACAAGGGCGGCCGGAAACTCGGCGAGCGATTCATGCGCCGCTACGTCTACGACATCACACCGGGCGATGACTCGAAGTGGATCAGGCTGCGCGACAACGGCAATGGGACCACACTCGCCGTCAAGCACATCACCAGCGACGCCATCGACGGCACCCACGAAGTCGAGGTGAGCGTCGACGACTTCGCCGCCGCCAATGCCCTGCTCGAGATGCTGGGTTTCACCGCGAAGTCCTATCAGGAGACCAAGCGGATCAGCTTCGTCCTCGACGGCGCGCAGCTCGAGATCGATACCTGGCCGCGGATCCCGCCGTATCTGGAGATCGAAGCCGCGACCAAGGACGACGTCATTCGGATCGCCGGACTGCTCGGCTACACCGAAGCCGATCTGACCGGCGAGAACACGATCAAGATCTACGCGCGGCACGGCATCGATCTCAACACTGTCGGCGAACTACGGTTCTGAGTGTTGGGGGTTCTGGTAGTAATCGCGCGAAAAACAACGAAGTTGTCTTCACCAGCGGTGATCGACTGATTCGGACTGCGGCGCAGCATGTTTGGTGCTCGGCTCGGGTGCCGATGAGGTTGGTCGGCGTGGTGGAGGTCGGGTTTCGTGGCGACGCAGGTGTTCGCGGCCGCCCGCAGCCCGAACCGATCACAACGCCATCGCCGCTGGTCCAGCCATATGAGGTGTTTTCCGCGCGATTACTACAAGTGTTGCCTATTGCGGTGGGTGCAAGCCAACTGCGTGAGGTCCAGACGTCGCCACGAGGGCAGAAATCACGGTGCCTGCCAGGGAGATCCATAGGGATCCGCTGCGGCGGGAACTTTCGAGGAGGGCCTGGGTTCTGCTGCGCACACCTCGACCCGTCGGCGAGCGACCTCATGCCTGTTACCGCCACCGGCCCGACCACAAGCTCCGATGCCAGGCTGGGGCTCGCCCGGTGAGCGGCGGCAGCGGCCACTTCAGGTAGGCGAGACGCGCGCTTATGGGCCGACGGTGAACGACTCACCGCAGTCACCTTCCAACCCTGACCTTGCTCGGGAAGCTACTCGGCAGCGCACGAGCAGGGAAACCGCTCATACTGGGCCGGCCGCCGTGGTGTCCGGACCGAGTGGCGGCACCGGCACAGCGAGCGCGAGGCTGGAAGCGCGCCCGGTCATGACGGTTCAGTGGCTGCGGCGGGCAGACTGAGGCTCCGCTCTGACCGGCTAACGCACTGTCATGCCGCATATCGCGCGCCAGGACAGCTTGGCCGGTGCCTCGGAGGCAGGCGCGCTCGTACCAATGTCACATCAGTTCAACCGACTCCAGGCCAGCCACTGCTCGCGGTAGGCGTGCTGTTGCTCGACAGTCGAAACCTTCGACGCGGGCGCGGGCGAAAATATGTACCGGTAGCCGCGACCTCGCGACACACCTGCGATCGCAGTACGAAAAACGTTACGAAGGCCACACCGGTAGCGGGCCCACAACTCGAACCCACCACCCATCCCACTGCTCATCGGGGTCGGCCAATACTCCGGCCGTGCGCCGACAACGAGAAATCGAAAACCACTGCCCTCCGGAAGTTTTCGCACCGCCGCAAACCCATCGAACACATCGTCGCTCTCAGCGACCCATTCCCCGCCGGCCCCATCGGTCAACATGACTCGCCACCGACCTGTGTCAAGGGCTCGCGCTGTCACCGACCAGCGCTGGATGTGTCCGTCGGGCGAACGCACCGCCACCAGATCGCGGCATTCGCCGCGCAACTCATCGGACGTCACAAGTCCCCCTGTCCACCGCCATTTCAACGCTCGGCGACGCACCATTATGCCGTCAAATTGTGTCGTAGGACCGGGTAGTGACAAGCGCACCCGTTGCGCGAAGCGCAATCGCTAGAACTTCCAATTCGCCCCGGTTCCGTTGAGCCCCCGGGTGACAGAGCTCCTCGGCCATCGCAGGGGCTTCGGCGAGGGAGAGCGCTCCGAACTTTCGAAGAGACTGCATCACCGCCACGGGCGTGGCGCTACCCGCGGCAAGCTGCAGATCGGTCGGGCCGTCGGCGGCCAGGATCGTGACCGTGACCTCTATCAGCGACCCGGATTCCGATGCATTCGGTCGTGTAGGTCGCGGATTCGAGCACGGTGTTCACCTGTCGAATCCTGGATTCGACGCTCCACCGGGCGTGCCGAGAACGCACGCTCATGCCGCATGCCGCGCTGCCTGAAGCGGCCAGCCAGTCGGCGGAACGCACGATCATGCTCCGCATACTGCCTACATGTTCGGTGGGCTGGGCCTGCGCATCTCCTTCCCCGGATGACAGTCTGCTATCCGGAGAAGTGTCAGTGCCGTACTGCGGCGATCGGACTGCGACGCAACATGCCCGGTCCCCTTATCCGGGGCAAGCCAGGGGAGTGGGCCGATGGCCGCGACCGTGACCCGGCTGCGCACCCCGCCGGCCCGGGCCCGGCAAGTACCTCGCCGAGCGCGACCTCTGCCTGACACCGGCCCGGCGCAGCTGTCCTACGACCAGGCCCGGCACCTGCTCGACCCTGCCACCGCGATCGAGGGACCCGCAACCGGCTGGGATCTGCACGAACTCCGGCACTCCGGCCTGACGCACCTCGGGGAGTCCGGGCCAGCCTGCTGGAACTGATGGCCAAGTCCCGGCACCGCAAAGCCGAGAACCTGCGCCGCTACTTCAAACCGTCGCCGCAGGCGATGCGCGATCTCACCGCGTTGCTCGGTCCGGGAGCCAACCGCCGCCGCTGAACTGCGCCTTCGCCGTATCCGTTGCTTTTCGCGCGGTTACTACCGGAACCACTGTTGATCTCGTCGCGCGTGGCGACAGTCGCATGACGGCCACGATCTTCGTCTCTGGGGCCCGGGACCACAAAGCGCTGTGGACCCGGGCGTGATGCTCTGGGCCACAGCGCTTTTCGCCGGACTTACTTGACGCTGACCACCTGGCCGGAGGGTTCCTTGGCGTACAGCGCCTCGATCTCCGCGCTGTACTTGGCCGCGATGGGCGCGCGTTTGAGCGACATCTTCGGCGTCAGTTCGTCGCCGCCGGGTTCCCAGACCGCGCCCAGGACGGTGAAGCGTTTGATCTGTTCCACGCGGGACAGTTTGGCGTTGCCCGCCTGGACCGCGGCGAGTACTTCCTCGACGATCTGCGGCCGGGCGGCCAGGGCGGCGATGTCCTCGCCGGTGGCGTCGAGTTCCTTGGCGCGCAGGGCGGCGACGTCGGGGTCGAGCACGATCAGGGCGGCGATGTAGGGCTTGGCGTCACCGATGGCCACGACTTGACCGATCAGCGAGGAGGCGGCCTTCACCGAGTTCTCGATGTTGCTGGGGGCGATGTTCTTGCCCCCTTCGTTGATGATCAGTTCCTTCTTGCGGTCCACGATCCGCAGGTAACCGTCGGCGTCGAAGGTGCCGATGTCGCCGGTGTGCAGCCAGCCGTCGGAGTCGATGGCCTCGGAGGTCTTGTCCGGCATGTTGCGGTAGCCGCGAGTGACGATCGCGCCGCGCACCAGCACCTCACCGTCGGCGTCCAGTCGCACCTCCACGCCGTCGGCCGCGCGCCCGACCGAACCGGGGCGAGGCTTGTCCAGTTCGGTGTAGGTGCCCACGCCGGTGGTTTCCGACATGCCCCACACCTCGCTGACGGTGAAGCCGAGGCCGAGGAAGTACTCCAGGGTCTCCGGCGGGATGGGCGCGGCGCCGGAGGAGGCGACTTTCAGGTGATCCAGGCCCAAGGCGTGGCGCAGCTTGGACAGCACCAGCGTCTCGGCGATCCGATGCTGCGCGCTCAGCAGGGGACTGCGTCCTTTGCCCGCCAGATCGGCGCGTGCGGCGGCGATTCCGGTGCTGATCGCCCAGTTGGCCAGCGCTTTCTTGACCGGGCTCGGTTCTTCGGCGAGTTTGCCCTCGACACCGGCCTTGATCTTCTGCCAGACGCGCGGGACGCCGAAGAAGGTGGTCGGGCGCGCGTCGGGCAGCGCGGCGGCGACTTCGCGCGGGTCGGGGACAGTGGTGATCTGGATGCCGGTGAGCAGGTTGAGCGCGTGGGCGGAGATCCGGTCGGCGACGTGCGCGGCGGGCAGGTAGGACACCACCCGGTCGTCCAGGCCGACCTGCAGCGGGCCGCTGACCAGGACGATGATCTGGGCGAGCACGTTGCGGTGGGTGATCTCCACGCCCTTGGACGGTCCGGTGGTGCCGGAGGTGTAGATCAGGGTGGCCAAATCGTCGGCGCCGACGGCCTGCCAGGCGGCGTCGAAATCGAAGTCGGCGGCGGGCGCGGCCTCCACCTCTTCCAGGGTGACGGTGCCCTCGGCGGGGCCGTCGACCAGGATGATGTGGTCGACCGGCACGCCGGAGGCGGTGATCCGGTCGAGGAAGACCTGTTCTGTCACCACGATTTTGTTGCCCGCGTTGGTGAACAGGTGGGTGATCTGCTCGGGGGAGCTGGTGTTGTAGACGGAGAACGGGGTGGCGCCCAGATGCAGGGCGGCGGTGTCGACGAGATTGAACTCGGGGCGGTTGGTGAGCATGATGCCGACGGTGTCGCCGTGGCCGACGCCGAGCCCGGCCAGGCCCGCGGCGATCGAACGCACCCGTGCGGCGTACTCGCGCCAGGTGTACTGCTGGGTGCCGCCCACCTTGCGCAAGGCGATCTGGTCGGGGCGCAGCCGCGCGGTCTCTTGGAATGCGGCGGGAACGGTGTACACCGTTTTGCCCGACTGATGCGCGTATCCGATTTCTGTTGTCGTCATATCCCTGTTCCCGATAGCGCTGGCGTGAACCGGGCGCCGGTCCGCGCCGACGCCCGATCCAGGACTCGAAGCCGTGACACAGCGCGATGAAGGCGCTGTCAGTCCTACGAGTCGGCGCGCCACATGTGGCGCGGCTCACTCATGGTAGCCACAGGCGGGAAGCCGGGTGGGGCAAACTTCAACAATCCTTCAGGCACCGATCAGATCCGGCGCGGCGCCGGGCCCTGGACGCGGACGGACGTTCTCACCGGGTGCGAGCACGACCGCGTCCACAGCCCCCCGCAGTTCGCCGGTGGGAGCGCTGTCGTGCTCCTCGAACGCCCACGGCGCGGAGTCGGTCGGGATCCAGTGCTTGCGCCGGGTGCGCTTGGCCTCGAGGTACTCGCGGGCGCGTTCGCTCAGCGCCCGGGTACGCAACGGCACGGGGGTGACCCGCAACCCTTCCTGCCGCAGGGCCTCGACCTTGGCGGGATTGTTGGTCAACAGTTGCACCGAACGCAGTCCGAGTTCGGCCAGTGCGCGAGCGGTGGCCACGTAGGTGCGCCCGTCGGCTGGGTAGCCGAGGGCTTCGTAGCTCGAGAAGGTATCCGCGCCCGAGCGCTCGCTTTCCCGGTAGCCCAGCGCTTTGGCGATCAGGCCCGCGCCGCGGCCCTCCTGTTCCAGGTAGACCAGCACGCCCGAGCCCGCGGCCTGGATGAGATCCAGCGCCTTGTCCAGTTCCGGCCCGCAGTCGCAGTCCTGCGACCGCAGCGCCTCTCCGTAGAGGCAGCGCGAGTGCACCCGCACCAGGCAGCCGTCGGCGACCGCGCCGAACAGCAGCAGGTGCCCCTTCTCGCCCTCCCCGGTCAACTCCACCACCCGAACTCGCAGATCATGCCCGTTGCGACGGAACCGATGCTCGGTGTCGGCAGGATCCACAACTTTGGTCAATGCTCCTCCGTAGCGAGTTTGTAAATTCGCTCGACCTCACTCACCAGTGGCATTGCCCCGGGGACATCCCCGATCGATTGCGTCGCCACCATTGCGGCGGTCGCCCAGACGTAGTCGTTGCGTTCGGCGGGGCGGCGCGTCGAAACGAGACGATATACCAGGGCGGCGGAGAAGGCAGCGTGAGCGCCCACCGAGTCCTCCAGCGCCGTCGGGAACGGCTGGAATCGGTCGCTGACCTGGTCCGACCACACCTCGCACCGGAAATCCTGGATCGCGCAGACCGCGCCGACGCCGAGCGCGCGCAGCCGTGTGGCGGTCGGCTCGCCACACCGGGTCGCGTCATCGCCGGCCATCGCCAGCGCTTGCAGGTCCTTGTCGCCGCCGACGAGGTAGTCCACCGCCCCGAGATGCTGATACAGGTACTGCGGGCGTTCCAATCGCGGCGCCGGATGCACCACCACCAGCGGCCGCCGCGGCAGTTCGCGCAGCTGCCCCATGATCTGCTCGATGACGCCGGTGGGTTGCTCGAACGTCAGCAGCACCGCGTCCGCGGTGGCGATCGCCGAACGGATCGCGTCGGTGCGCAATTCCTGCGCGCTCAACCGGATTCGCTCGTCCTTGCAGCCGATCGTGCTCGCCGCGCCGGTGCGGGCCACGATCACCGCGGTCACGGGCGTCGGCGCGAAAGGCACCACTTTGACGAGTTCGGTCTCGACGCGTTCGCTGCGCAGGTATTCCAGGATGCGATCGCCCGCGTCGTCGTCGCCGACCGCCGAGATCAACCGCACCCGCAGCCCCAGCCGGGCCGCGGCCACGGCGCGGGTGAGGCCCTTGCCGCCGGGATGCTCCCGGTAGCTGCCGCGCGCGGTCGCGCCGGAGCCGGGGATACGGTCGACCACGTACATGTGGTCGATGACCGCGTCGCCGATCACCGTGACCACACTGCGGTCGTCCACCGGAACCGTTTCGGCCGCAGCGGTTTCCGTCGCGGCACCGAAGTCGACGACGTGCGCGCCGTCGAACACCGATGCCGTGGCCAGTTGCGCGGCCAGTTCGGTGAACGCCCGGCGCTCGGGGGCGCCACGCAGTGAGCGCACCGTCAGTGTGCCGGGAATCGGTTGCGCCCCAAGGGCTTCGTGCAACACCGCCCATCGCTCGGCGAGATATTCGCGCCGCTCACCCAGGTCCGGCGCGTAGAGCTGGCCGGGATCCACTCCGGCAGGCGGGTTTTCGCGCAACAGCCCCAGTGACAGTTCCGCGTCGACGACGAGCCGGTGGGTGGGGTCCAAGCGCAGCGCCAGTTCGCGCACCAGCGGCAGCACCGCCTCTTCCCGGTCGACGCCCGCACGCCGGGCGTACTGCCGCACAGCCAGCAGATCCAGCAGGGGCAGTACGTCGATCTCGGTGCTGCGCAACCGATCCGAGCTCAGGCCGGAGCGTTTGCACAAGCGGGTGAGGATATTGCGAACGGCAACCATTCCCGAATCCTGCGGGACCATGGCGATGCCACCCTCCTCTATCGGCGCGACACCGGGCCGTCGCGCGCATGTTGGCCACGCAAATCGGGTTTAGCCAGCGGGCAAATTGTCAATTACCAAATTACAACGGCAATTGCGCGCGGGGAACGGCAAATGCCACACTGTATGTGGCGATCCCCATCGCACCACCAGGCACATCGGGAGGGCTGGTGATGAGAATGATTCTTCAGATACGGCAGCCGCGACGGCGACGGCAACACCGCTCCGGCGGATCCGATACCGAGCTGGTGCCCAAGCAGGTGAGGGACTGAACCAGCCGCCGGACGCTCCCCGCGGCAACGCACCGGTCATCACCCGCCTCGCGGCGGCACACCGGTACGCCGACCACACGCCGTAGCGCCCCCGGCCCCTCGGCCCGACGGCCGCTACCCACTCCGTTTCCCGAATCCCACAGCCGTGGCGCCTGCCACCGCGCCGATCCAGCCTCGCACGCCACCCTCGGCGCGCGACGCCCACCGACTCGCCCGATACCGCGGCGCCCCCGGCCGCCGCACAGCAGCGAGCCACCCACTGGACCACCCGGCCCGGCAGCGGACTTCTCCGGCCCGGGCACACCCACCGCGCCCGCCGGACCGGCGGAACACACGATGCGGCGCCTGCACCGCGCCGCACCAGCGGATGCACGACAGGAGGCATTCGTGATCATCGAACTCAGCACCCTGGAGCCGGCCTCACTCCACCTGTTGCACCGGAGACCGCGATGACCATACACACCACCGAATGGACGATGACCAGTGACATAACCCCGGAATCGGCCTACCGCGACACCGACGCGACCGACAGCTGGCGGCTGAGCTGGCTACCGGACCGGCGGCTGACCCGGGGCCAGGCACTGGCCGGGATGTCTTTGGACGAACTGCTCAGCGACCCGCACGTCGTGCACGACCGCATGACCCAGGCCCGCGTCGAGGCCTATGCCGACCAACTAGGCATCTTGCGCGACCACGCGGTGATCCTGCTCGCCAAGCGAATGGCCGCTCGGCTGGGCCAGCAATTGCGGCCGAAGGGAGATCCGACACCGCCGGGGCATCGACCACGATCCCGGCGAGTGCGCACCCGCACTGCCGAACCACCGTTCGTGCTCGGCCAGCTCACCTGATTCAGGCGTGGGCTTTGTGCTCCGCGCCGACGGCCTCACCGATGCTGCGATAGCCCCCGGCACGCAACCGCTGCGCCAGCCCACGATGGATCCTGCGCATCCAGAACGGGCCACCGTAGATGAAACCGGTGTAGCCCTGCAACAACGTCGCCCCGGCCAGGATGCGTTCCCACGCCTGGTCGACGGTTTCGATACCTCCGACCGAGATCAGCACCAGCCGGTCACCCACCCGCCGGTACAGCCGCCGCAGCACCTCGAGCGAACGGTCGGCGACCGGCGGACCGGACAAGCCACCCGCCCCCATGGCGGCCACCTGCGCCGCGTCGGTGCGCAGACCGTCCCGGCGGATGGTGGTGTTGGTGGCCACGATCCCCGCCAAGCCGAGTTCCACGGCCAGATCGGCGACGGCGTCGATGTCCTCGTCGGACAGATCCGGCGCGATCTTCACCAGCACCGGCACCCGCACACTGTCCAGCACCGCCCGCAGCAGCGGCCGCAGCGATTCCACCGCCTGCAGATCCCGCAGGCCCGGCGTGTTGGGGGAGCTGACGTTGACCACGACGAAATCGGCCAGCGGCCCCAGCAGCGCGGCGCTGGTGGCGTAGTCCGCGGCCGCGGCCTCGGGCGCCACGATCTTCGTCTTGCCGATGTTCGCGCCGATCGGCACCCCACCACGCCGGTCACGCAGCCGTTCGGCGGCCGCGGCGGCGCCGTGATTGTTGAACCCCATCCGATTGATCAGAGCGCGGTCGGCGGGCAGCCGGAACAGCCGCGGCGCCGGATTGCCCGGCTGCGGCTGCGCGGTCACGGTGCCGATCTCGGCGAAACCGAACCCCAGCGGCGCCCAGGCATCCACACCGTCGGCGTTCTTGTCGAAACCGGCGGCCAGTCCCAGCGGCGCGGGGAACTCGACCCCGAACGCCTCGGCGCGCAGGATCGGATCGCGGCTGACGAGGACCTTGCTCATCGCCCAGCGCAGCGGCGCGAGCCAGGCGGCCAGCCGCATGACCGCGAAGACCAGGTGGTGGATGCGTTCCGGCGCGACCAGGAACATCAGTCGGAGTAGCAGGGCGTACATCGGCTCACATTCCGGGTTCGGGCTGGGGTAGTAGTGCGGATTTTCGCCGCCGCAGCAGCACCCGCCTGCTGCCGTCGGTGTAGGCGCGCACCCGCGAGAGTTCCCAGCCGCCGAACTCCGCCTGGATCGCCAGCCGCATGGACGCGGTCACCCGCGTGACATCCGGCGGCAGCCGCAACGGCACGTACTCGTAGTCGTCGCTGGTGGTTTCCCAGCCCGCGGGCAGTGCGCGCCCGCGCCCCCGATGTGCTGCCGGTTCGGTAGATGCCGCGGAATCCTCGTCCGCATGTGGTGTCCGAGCCATCAGTGCCCTCTCTTCCGATCGTCCGCACCGATCCGTTGCAGACCGTCGCCGGTCGCGGACCCCACGAACAGATCACCGGTGCGTTGCTCGACAGCCACCGAGTTCGGTTGCCTGACGGTGGCGTAGCGGCCCACTTCCTTCGGTATACCAGTCGACAGGTCGAATCCGACGACCTCGTTGCGCTGCGTGCACGTCACCCACACGGTGTCCGACCGCTGGTCGTAGGCAAGTGCGTAAGGCGAAGATCCTACCGGGAAACGCTGCCGCAACACGAGTGGTCCCGCGGTGTAGACCAGCAGTTCGCCGCCCGCGGTGTCGGTGACCACGAACCGTCCGCGCGTGTCGCCGATCAGCTGCGTGGCCCCGTCACCGGCGCGCAGCGCCAATCCGGGGCGCTGTTCGCCCGGGTCGAGTTCGAAAACGGCGGTCTGATGCCGGTCGAGCACGGTCAGGTTCCCGTCGGCTTCGGCCAGCACGTCGGCGGAGACGAGCCCGGACACCGTGCGGGTCACCGCACCGTCGGGTGCCAGGTCCAGCACCCGGCCGTCGGCGGTGCCGACCAGCAACCCGCCGTCGGGGCGTGCGCGTACCGACCGCACATCGCCGTCGACGGCCACCGCGGACACCGCCCCGGAGGCGAGGTCCACCCGCAGCACCCGCCCCGGTGCGGCCGCCAGCATCTCACCCGGCTTGCCCGGCGTGAGACCGCCCGCGCGATCGGGCAACGTCACCGTGCGCACCACCGGCGCGGCGGCGGCGGGATCGAGCACGGTGAGGACCGAACCGTCCAGACCGGCCAGCAACCCGCCGCCGGAATCGGCTTGCAGCTCGGCCAGCGGACCGGCGGGCAGCACCCGCCCGACCGGCGGCGTCGTCACCGCAGGCGCGACCGCGGGGGTGGCCGGTTCCCTGGTCGGCAGATCAGGGCCGCCCGAGCCGGAGGAGCAGCCGGCCAGCAACACCAGCACCGCCGCACCCGCGAACACCGAGACGAGCGAGCCGCGAGGACGCATCCACCGAACTCCTTCTACCGACGAATTTTCCGCAACCTCACCATCTGACCATGATGCGGCAACCAACCGACCGACCGGGGTGGCGGCTCGAGCGGAATGTCGGCGGCGGCGGCTACGGTGGAGACCACACTGTCCGATACAGGGAGATCCGGGTTGAAAGCCGACCATACGTCGGGATTTGTCATCGACGACATCACCGTAGGCCCCCACGCGCACGGCTTCGGGACCACCGCCGAGGGCCACCCCTTCGCGTTCCGCACCATCCGCGCCACCCTGACACTGGAGATCTACCGCCGCGATCTGGGCGATGCCGTCCCCGGCCCGGAGGACGTGCTCGCCACCGCCGACGCCACGGTCACCGACATCGACCTCGACGACGAGCGCAGTGTCGCCGCCCTGGTGCGGGATATGATCCCCGACACCGCGACGATCGAGGCCGCCGCGGGACGGGACGTCACGACCGTGCGTGCCCTGCTGGGACGGATCAGCTCCGTCATCGAAGGTATGTAGGAAGTGATGACCCACACACCACTCGCCCGCGCCGCGCTCACCGCCGCCGGTCTGCTGCTGACGGCGGTCGTCGCCGCGTGCGACACCGGAACCGACGAGGCCGCCGTCGATGCCGCCAGGTCCTCGGCGAACGCGTCGCTGTCGTCCTCGATCGCCGTGTCCTCCCGTGCCGCCCACCCGCCGCTGCCCACCGCCGCCGACCTGGACGCCCAGATCAAGCGGGCACTGGACCCTGCGCTGCCCGACAGCGAACGCACCGCCCTCATCGAGGACGGGGAATCCTTCCGCCGGGCCATCCCCGACATGTACAAGGCGCTGCAGGACAACCCGCGCGCCGTCTACGGCGTCACCGACCCGGTGTTCGACAACCACGACGGCACCCTGACCGCCACCATGCGGCTGGACAAGGACGGAACCGGCGCCGCGGTCCGCACCACCGTCGTGCACTTCGTGCTCGTCGACGGCAAGTGGAAGATCTCGCGCACCGACCTGTGCGGCATCCTGCGCTCGGCCGACTACCGCACCCCGGCCTGCGGCTGACCCGCGACGCGATGCGCCGTTCCGGATCACTGCGGTGGGGGCGGTGGGTCCACCGCAACCGCTACCTCGTTCTCGCCCTGTTCGTACTGTTCGTGCTGGTCTCCGGCTGGTACGGCCGCGACCTGGCCGGGCGGCTGACCCAGGAGGGCTGGTTCGACGAGAGCAGCGAATCGGTGGCCGCGGCCGAACTGGCCGACCGCACCTTCGGCCGCGACACCGACAGCGACCTGATCCTGCTCTACACCGCACCCGACGGCGCCACCGTCGACGACCCGGCCGTCCGCGGCCCGGTCACCCAGCACCTGGCCGGATTGCTGGCCGCCTACCCCGACCGCATCCAGAAGATCGACAGCTACTGGGACAGCCCGTTCTCCGCCCAGGCCACCGACGCCACGCACACCCACGCCTTCGCCAGCGTCGGCCTGCGCGGTTCGGGCACCGCGACGGTGCAGAACTACGCCGCGATCGAAGACCATCTCGGCGCCGGACACGCAGGCGGCGGCCCGGGCGGCACGACCGTGCAACTGGCCGGATTGCAGCCGATCGTCGAAGGCATCAACACCGGCATGCAACGCGACATCAAACGCGCGGAAATGATCGCCCTGCCGTTGGTGGCGATCCTGCTGTATTTCGTGTTCGGCGGCGTGATCGGCGCGCTGCTGCCGGTGCTCATCGGCGGCATGACCATCCTGGGCACCCAGGGCGCGCTGCGGGCGCTGACCGACCACCTCGACGTCAACGTCTTCGCCAGCGCCGTGATGACCCTGGTCAGCCTGGGCTTGGCGATCGACTACGGCCTGTTCACCGTCACCCGCTTCCGCGAGGAACTCGCCGCGGGCCACACCGTCGAAGAGGCCACCGCCCGCACTGTCGCCACCGCCGGGCGCACCGTGCTGTTCTCCGCGGCGATCATCGCCCTCAGCCTCGGGGCGCTGTTCATCTTCCCCAACGGGGTGCTGCGCTCGGTGCCGCTGGGCGGTATCAGCTCGGTGCTGCTGGCGGCGCTGCTGTCGGTGACCGCGCTGCCCGCGGCGTTGAGCATCGTCGGACGCCGCATCGACTTCCTGGGGTGGAAACGCTTCTCCCGCAGCAAGACCGAGGCCCAGATCGACGCCGGTTTCTTCTCCCGCCTGGCGCTGTGGGCGATGCGCCGCCCCCTGGCGGTGGCCGTGCCGATCGTGCTGGCCCTGCTGGCGTTGAGCATCCCGATACGTCACATCGAATTCGGCGGCCTGAGCGAACGCTATCTGTCCGACGACAACCCGGCGCGAGTGGCGCAGGAACGTTTCGACGCCCTGTTTCCCAGCTTCCGCACCGAGCCACTGAAACTGGTGGTGCTCGGCGCCGACCCACAGCAGTTGAGCGACATCCGCTACGCCGCCAACCAGATCCCCGGCCTGACCGGACGCTTCGAACCCGCCGCACCCACCAAGGACGGCATCAACGTGCTCGCCGCCGGGCTGACCGACAAACGCGACGCCGACCGGGTGATCGCCGCACTGCGCGCCATTCCCGAACCGCCCGGCACACAGGTGATGGTCGCGGGCGTGCCGGCCCTGGAACGCGACAGCATCAACGGCCTGCTCGACGGCCTGCCGGTCCTGCTGGCCATCCTGGTCGCCGCGGCACTGGCGCTGATGTACGCGGCGTTCCGCTCGCTGGTGCTCGCGCTGAAAGCGGTGGCCATGAGCGCGCTCAGCCTCGTGTCCACCCTCGGCATGCTGACCTGGATGTTCGTCGAGGGGCACGGCGCGGGGATCTTCCAGTTCACGCCAGGACCGCTGATGTTCGCGGTGCTGGCGCTGATCGTGACGGTGGTGTTCGGGCTGTCCACCGACTACGAGGTATTCCTGCTGTCGCGGGTGTCGGAAGCGCGTGCCGCCGGCGCGGACGCACCCGAGGCCATCCGCTACGGCATCGCCCACACCGGCGGCGTGATCACCTCCGCCGCCGCGATCCTCATCGTGGTCACCGGTGCGTTCGGGTTCTCGGATCTGGTGCTGATGAAATACATCGCCTACGGCATGATCGCCGCCCTGATCCTGGACGCCACCGTCATCCGCATGCTGCTGACACCCGCGGTGCTGAAACTGATCTGGCGGTAGGACACCGGCAATCGTTTACGCTCTCGGGCATGTCCGGCACGTTGATCGGCTACGCCCGCTGTTGCACGGGCACAAAGGATCTCACCGCTCAGCGCGACCGGTTGTGTGAGCTCGGCAGCAGCGGGCAACGCAGCTGTCCCGTCCACGGATCGACAGGCACCAACCGTCAGCGTCCCGGACCCGACCAGACGCGCGCGGCGGCCCGCGCCGGGGACGCTTTCGTGGTCCCGGTACTCGACCGGCTCGCCCGCTCGGTCCCGCCCGCGCGAGCGGTCGATGACGACCCCGCCGCCCGCGGCCTCCGGGACGCGACGACCAGATCTCCCTGACGGCAGCTTTGGGCTCGACCCGGCTGTATCCCCGGCACGGCTGACGGTCGCGAACACAGGACCACACGGACGTCGGCGACGGTGCCGGGAGAAGACGAGGAAGCTGCGGTGATCGAGCCGAGGGCGTTGACTTGCTGACCAGATCCGAGGTGATCGCACGGGCATACGCCCGATTCGCCCAGCACTTGAGCAACGAGATCAGGAGATTGGCCAGAGCTGATGCCGAACACGGCGTCAGGCCCGTCGCTGGTGAAGCCGCGGCGGCAGCCCGAGTATTTTCCGACGCCGACAGAGGTTTTCGCCATGCTTTCGATACCGGCGACCCGTCGTTCCCGCGTCCGCTGCTGGAACCCGGTTCCGCGCCGCCGGATCGTTTCTACAACGGAGCACGCCTGTGGCAGGTCGACCAAGTTTTTCCCCGAGCTTTCCGTGGACCAGAAACCACAGCCGAGGAAGGCTATATCCGCACAGCGTCGCACAGCACCGCCGGAGACGTTGTCTACCTGACCGACGGCCCCGATATCGCCGGCGTGTACGGAACGATCACGAGCTGGACCGATGTCCGCGACGGCACGATGCGGTTCCATCCCGCGGGCATGGTACTGGGTATCGACGCCACCCGCATCCGGGTGAATCCGATGGCCGCAGAAGGGCATTCGGCGGCCGATTACGTCGAAGGCGTCAGCGACCGCGTATTCACCACACCGGGTCGAGTCGACACATCCAAGATCGTCAGCGTGGAATTCCAAACCTACGACGACATCATCACCAACCCCGAGGTAAACCTGGTCGCCGACGGGTTCCCCGGCTTCGACGGCCTTGGGCAGGATTCGTTGCGCGACCCCGCAGTAGTCGCCGATCGACTCACCGGCATCGCCGAGGCCGTGCGCAGAAACTACCCGACGATCGACGTCACCATCAGTGCCAACCACCTCTCCAGCGACGAAGCCATCAGAACCTTCCTGGCGACATGAGCACTGCAACAGCGGTGGTCACGGTTCGTCATGTACCCGAGGACACGATCCCTGACCGCACCCCCGGCAGGCGGTGCCGCTGCCGCGGTCAGCGGCGCACCGGCAGCACCAGTTGTGCCCCGGTGACCGGGTGGTCGAGCACTTCGACCGGGTGCTGGTAGACCCGCGTGAGCAGTTCGGTGGTGAGCACCTCACGGGGTGGACCGTCGGCGGCGATGCGACCTGAGTCCAGGACCGCGACGCGGTCGGCGTAGGCGGCCGCGACACCCAGATCGTGCAAGACGACCACCACCGCGGCGCCGTCGTCGGCGCGCTCGGCGGCCAGACGCAGCACGGCCTCTTGATGGCCGAGGTCCAGCGCGGCGGTCGGCTCGTCCAGCAGCAGGGTGGCGGTGTCCTGCGCCAGCACACGCGCCAACGCCACCCGGGCGCGTTCACCACCGGACAGAGTCGGGAACGATCGCGTGGCCAGATGAGCGACATCGGTGGCGGCCATCGCGGCGGCGATCTGTTTCTCGTCGTGTTCGCGGCGTTCGGTGCGCACCCACGGCGCGCGGCCCATCGCCACCACTTCCCGCGCGGTGAAGGGAAACCCGACGGTGTGGGTCTGCGGCAACACCGCCCGCCGCCGGGCCATGTCCAACGTCGTCCAGTGCGCCAACGGCTGCCCGTCGAGCTCCACCGTCCCCGCACTCGGCGCCAACTCACCGGCCAACGCGGCCAGCAACGTCGACTTACCGGCCCCGTTGGGCCCGACGAGAGCGACGACCTGCCCCGCCACCGCCTCGAAATCCACACCGTCGAGCACCCGCCGCGCCTGCCCGCCCCCGCGCCGCTCCACACTCACCCCCGACGCCCGCACCGTCACATCGCCCCGACGCGGCCACCCCGGCACCTCGTGCACAACCCGCACCTTCACCCCACATCTCCCGTCGAGTGGCACACCATCGAGAGGTCTTCTCGGCGTTCACCGCAGCCATGCGCCACTCGGCGCGGCCCGCTCATGCCCAGCCTCCGGCCCGGGCGCGGGTGCGGCGCAGCAGGTAGAAGAAGACCGGGCCGCCGATGAGGGAGGTGAGCATGCCCAGCGGCAGGTCGGCGTTGTCGACGAGGGAACGGGCGGCGACGTCGGCGGCCAGCAACACCACCGCGCCGACCACGGCGCTGAGCGGGATCAGGATCCGGTGGGCAGGGCCGACCAGCATCCGCACCAGATGCGGCACGATCAGACCGACGAACAAGATGATGCCGGTGAACGCGACACCGGCGGTGGCCAGGATCGCCACCACCACGATCACGTTGCGCCGCAACCGCTCCACGTCGACACCCAGATGGCGGGCCGCCGACTCTCCGAGCGCCAGCAGATCCAGCCGCGGCGCCAGCAGCACCGCCGCCGCCACCCCGACCGCGGCCAGCGGCGCGACCACACCCACCGACTCCCAGGTGGCCCCGTTGAGCGACCCCAGTTGCCAGAACACGATCTGATCGCGCGCGGCGGGGGAGGCCACGAACAGCAGCAGCGCGATCAATCCGCCCGCGAACGCGTTGATCGCGACACCGGTCAACACCAGCGTGACGACCTCGGTGCGCCCGCCCGAGCGCGCCAGCAGATACACCAGCAACGTGGTCGCCAGCCCCGCCACGAACGCCGCCGCGGCCACCGACCACGCCGCCACGAACGCCCCACCCACCACGATGACCGTGCCCGCACCGACCGCGGCCCCCGCCGACACCCCGATCACGCCCGGCTCGGCCAGCGGATTGGCGAACACACCCTGCAACAACGCACCCGCTGTCGCCAGCGCCGCACCGACCAGCATCGCCAGCACCACCCGCGGGAACCGCACCTGCCACAACGTCACCTCACCGGCAGGATGCGCGGGCATCGGCCCCACATCCAGCCCGATCCGGTGCAATACGCTGCCCGCGACCTCGGCGGGCGTCGTCGGCACCTGACCGATCGCCGCCGACGCCACCGCCAGCGCGACCAGCCCGGCCACCGCCACCGCGAACACCAGCAGCACCCGCGATCGGCCCCGCGACTTCGGCAGCGGCGGCACCGGCGGCCGCGCGGTGTCCGTCTCCGAGACGCTCATGCGTGCCCGGTGCCGTACACCGCCGCGCTCAACGCCGCGATCACCCGGCCGGTGTTCGGCCCGAAACTCAGCAGCACCGCATCCGACATGTCCACCACACGCCGGTCGCGGCCCGCCGGGGTCTGCGCGATCCCCGGCACCTTTTCCAGCCCCTCCACACCGCCGACGGACTTCAACCCGTCCGACATCACCAGCAGCACATCCGGCGCCGCGCCGATCATGGCCTCACTGGTGATCGCCGTGAACGGCTCCTTCACCCCGGCCACCGCGCCCGCGTCCCGCGCCCGCAGCGCCGCGATCAACGCGTCCGCACCCGACCCCGGGCCGGCGAGCATCGTGATCGCGGTGGAACGCAGATACAGGAACGCGATGGTCAGCTGCGGGTCCTGCGCGGGCACCGCGGCGCTCGCGGCGGCGATCTCGTCGCGGGTTCGCTGCGCCAGCGCCTGTCCCCGCTGCGCCACCCCCAGCGCGCCCGCGACCGCCTCGATCTGCGGCACCACCCCGTCCATCGTGCGCTCCGGATCGAAGTACACGACCGTGACCCCCGCCGCACGCAACTGCTCACGCACCGCGGGCGCCGCGCTGGTGGTGTCGGTCAAGAACACCGACGGCCGCATCGCCAGCACCGACTCCACATTCAGCGACCCGTTGCCCCCGGCCACGTTCGGCACATCCCGCACCGCGGGAAACGCCGCCGAGGTGCTGCGGCCCACCAGCTTGGGCCCCAGCCCCAGCGCGTACACGATCTGGGCGAGGGTGCCGTAGCGATCCACGGCGATGATGCGGGAGGCGTCGGTGACGGTCACCTCGGCGCCGTCGAACGAACGCACCGTCACCGGCAGCGTGGGCGTGGGCTCCGGCCCGATCGGCACCGGATCCAGATCGGTCAGCGTCGCCGTCGTCGGCCCGTGCCCGCCGTGCGAGGACCCGGCGTCGCTGCCACACGCGACCACCACCGCCAGCAAGCTCACCGCGAACAACATCGGCAGGGCGCGCCGCCATCCGGTTCGGATCCGACTCCCACCCCTGGCCGCTGCAGTGCTCATGCAGGCAAGGCTAATCTGTGTCACTCCGCGCGTGCACTGACGTCGTCCAGGGCCGCGGCGATCGCCCGCGGCAACTCCAGGGTCTCGGCGGCCAGCACGCCGGTGAGCTGCCCGATATCGCGGGCGCCGACGATCATGCTCGCCACACCCGGCCGGTCCCGGATCCAGGCCAGCGCCACCGCCAGCGGCGAGGTGCCCAACCCGTCCGCGGCGGTCACCAGCGCATCCACCACCCGGGTGGCGCGGTCGTCGAGACCACTGCGGATCTCCGCCGCGGTCGCCTCGTCGGCGCCGCGCGAATCAGCGGGAACACCGTCGCGATACTTGCCGGTGAGGATGCCGCCCGCCAACGGCGCCGAGGCGATCACCCCGACACCGTGGAACCGCGCGGCGGGCACGACATCGGTCTCCGCCCCCCGCGCCAGCAGCGAATACGGCGTCTGCGCCGCGGTCACCGGCGCCACCGCGGCCAGACTGGCCAGCTGCCAGGCCCCGAACCCGCGCACCCCCGCGTAACGCACCCGGCCCGAGCGCACCACCTGCTCCAACGTCGAGGCGACCTCCTCCAACGGCGTCCGCGGATCCCACACCGCGACATTCCAGATGTCGAGATGGTCGGTGCCGAACTCCAGCAGCGTGCGGTCCAGCTGCCGCAGCAGCGCCCGCCGCGAGGTGTCCACGGTGACCTGCGCCGCCTCCGGCATCCCCGCCGCGGCGAATCCCCACGGCGCGATCCCGGCGCAACCGCTGAGTACCAGCTCGTCGCGGGAGACCAGGTCACCGAGCAATTCGGCCAGGATCCGCTGCGCGGCCCCGCCCGCGTAGGCGGGGGAGGTGTCCACCAGTGTGCCGCCCGCCTCGACGAACGCCACCAGTTGCCCCGCCGCGTCCTCGGCGTCGGTGTGCGCACCCCAGGTATGGGTCGCCAGGCCCATCCGCGACACCCGCAGGCCGCTGCGGCCCACCGTCCGCTGTTCCATCACCGTGTCCGCGCATTCGTCACGGCGCCAAGCCTAGAGTGTGGATACGCGACTCGGCGGCCACCAGCACAGTGGGTCGCGCTCGGGTGCGGCGAGCACACCCGCGACCCGCGCGGCGGCGGCAGCGCCACGGCCGGGCACGCCGCCGCGGCCTCGACACTGTACTGTCGCTGCGTGATTGGCGCGGTGGTCAGGAAGAATCGACCGATCGCCGCACCAATGCCCAGGTAGCAACGCGTATTCCGCGCGGAAGTGGAGGATGGTTCGTGGTCGGCGAGTCGATGACCTGGGTGCAGGCCTTGGTGCTGGGTCTGGTGCAGGGACTGACGGAGTTCCTGCCGATCTCCTCCTCGGCGCATCTGCGCATCGTCTCGTCGGTCTTCTTCGGCGACGACGCGGGCGCCTCGTTCACCGCGGTCACCCAGCTGGGCACCGAGGCCGCGGTGCTGGTGTACTTCGCCAAGGACATCTGGCGGATCCTGTTGGCCTGGTTCGCGGGTCTGCGCGAGCAACTGACCACGCGCGGTCGCCAGCAGATCCCGCTGCACGATCAGCCCACGACGAGACTTCCGGTCATCACCGCCGACCACAAGCGCGTCTTCGACGAACAGGCCCAGCGCGAACTCGACTACCGCATCGGCTGGTATGTGATCATCGCCACCATCCCGATCGGTGTGCTGGGATTCTTGCTCAAAGACGAGATCCGCACCGGCGCCCGCAATCTGTGGCTGGTGTCGTTCATGCTGATCTTCTTCGCCCTGGTCATCGCCGCCGGTGAACACTTCGGCCGCAAGGATCGCCCGATCGAGCAACTGACCACCCGTGACGGGCTGGCCATGGGTTTCGCGCAGTGCCTGGCGCTGATCCCCGGTGTCTCGCGCTCGGGCGCCACCTCCACCGCGGGCCTGTTTTTGGGCTTGGAGCGCGAAGCGGCCGTACGGTTTTCGTTCCTGCTGGCCATCCCGGCCGTGACCGCCTCGGGCCTGTTCAGCCTGCCGGACGCGTTCGAACCCGCTGGTGAGGGCCTCAACGCCAGCGGACCGCAACTGCTGGTGGCCACCGTGCTGGCGTTCGCGGTCGGCTACGCGTCGGTGGCGTGGCTGCTGCGTTTCGTGGCACGGCACTCGCTGTACTGGTTCGTCGGCTACCGCATCGTGCTGGGCGCGATCCTCATGGGTCTGCTGGCGGGCGGGGTGGTCTCGGCGACATGATCGCTAGGCTGACCGCATGACGGTGATCCTGTTGCGGCACGGTGTGTCGACCTCGAACACCGCCCGCACCCTGGCCGGTCGCAGCACCGGCGTCGAGCTCACCGAGCGCGGCGAGGAGCAGGCGAGGGCCGTGGCCGAACGACTGGCCGGGCTGCCGATCGAACGAATCGTGCACTCCCCGCTGCTGCGCTGCCAGCGCACGGTCGCGCCGCTGGCGGAAAAGTTCGGGCTGGAACCGGTATTCGACGACCGGCTGGTCGAGGTGGACTACGGCGAGTGGACCGGGCGGCCCATCGCCGAACTCCTGGAGGAACCGCTGTGGAAGGTCGTGCAACGGCACGCCTCCGGCGCGGTGTTCCCCGGCGGAGAAGGGCTGGCGCAAGTACAAGCCCGCGCGGTCGCCGCGATCCGCGAACACGACCGCGCCCTGGCCACCCAGCACGGCCGCGACGCGCTGTGGGTGGCGTGCACCCACGGCGACGTGATCAAGTCGGTACTCGCCGACGCCCTGGGCATCCACCTCGACGGCTTCCAGCGGATCCTCGTCGAACCGGCCTCGCTCAGCGTCGTGCGCTACACCCCGACCGCACCGTACGTGTGGCGGCTCAACGACACCGGCGCCGACCTGTCGGCCCTCGCCGCCTCCGGCGCTCAACAGCAAGCGGCGTCGTCGTCGACGCCGGGACCCGAGGTCTCCGGACCAGTCCCCGGTGGCGAGCTCGGCAATAGCGCAAGTGCGGATAATGGGAATGCGGAGCGTCGAGATTCCTTGTAAACAACCGAGCGGTCGTTGTATGGAATCCCCGCGCCGCGGGTAGTCGATCAGGGTCATATCAGGAGGTGCATGTGTCACGCGCAATCCATGTATTCCGCACCCCCGATCGTTTCGTCGCCGGGACCGTCGGTGAGCCGGGCGATCGCGCGTTCTATCTGCAGGCCGTGCAGGAACCGCGCGTGGTCAGCGTGCTGCTGGAAAAGCAGCAGGTCAAGGTGCTCGCCGACCGGATGGGTCTGCTGCTGGACGAGGTCGCGCGCCGCTTCGGCGCCGAAGTGCCCCCGCAGGCCGAGGACGTCGCCGACAACGCACCGCTGGTCACCCCCATCGACGCCGAGTTCCGTGTCGGCACCATGGGCCTGGGCTGGGACGCCGACGCGGGCGCGGTGGTGGTGGAATTGCTGGCGATCACCGAGACCGAGGTCGACGAGTCGGTGGTCCTCGACGACACCGAAGAGGGGCCCGACGCGGTGCGGGTGTTCCTCACCCCGATCCAAGCCCGCGAATTCGCGCTGCGCTCCACCCGGGTGATCGCGGCGGGCCGCCCGCCGTGCCCGCTGTGCGGTGAGCCGCTGTCGGCGCGCGGGCACATGTGCGTGCGCACCAACGGCTACAAACGCGGTGAGATCTTCGGCGCGGCCGAAATGGAGGAGTGATTCGGTGGCCGAGGCCGGGGACGGATTCCACAACGGTGAACTGACCGTGATCGGGCGGGTCAGCACCGCCAGCAACGTCACCCTGGTCTGCGACGTGAACGACACCGCCACCGGCGAGACACCCCTGCGGGTGGTCTACAAACCGATCCGCGGCGAACGACCGCTGTGGGATTTCCCCGACGGCACCCTGGCCGGACGCGAGGTGGCCTCGTATCTGATCTCCGAGGCGATCGGCTGGGGCGTGATCCCCGAAACCATCTTGCGCGACGGCCCTTTCGGCTTCGGCATGGTGCAACGCTGGGTCGTGGGCGTCGACAACCACACCGACCGCGGCGACCGCCTCGACCTGATCGACCTGTGCCCGGCGGGCGCGGTGCCCGACGGCTTCCGCGAGGTGCTGCGCGCGGTGGACGACGTCGGCAACGAAGTGTCGCTGATCCACGCCGACGATCCGCGGTTGCAGCGCATGGCGGTGCTGGACGTCCTGCTCAACAACGCCGACCGCAAGGGCGGGCACGCGCTGGAAGGGGTGGACGGGCAGGTCTACGGCGTCGACCACGGCATCTGCTTGCACACCGACCACAAACTGCGCACGGTGCTGTGGGGCTGGGCCGGGCAGCCCATCGACGACGGGCTGATCGCCGACATCACCGCCTTCGCCAAGCAGTTGCCGGGCGCGTTCGCCGACACGCTCGGCGAGCACATCACCGACGCCGAGATCGACGCGTTGATCGAACGCACCCAGCAGGTGCTCGACGACCCGGTGATGCCGCTGCCGCGCACCTCCCGGCCCATTCCGTGGCCGGCGTTCTGATCGCGACCGCTGCCGTGCGCGGGGTTTCCTGGCACAGTTGAAGCTTCGAGCGCTCGGCGCGACGACGAGGAGGACGCGATGCCCCACTCCACTCCCGATCGCGCGGCACCGGTGGTGCGGGTCGCCGTCGGCGCGCCGACCTACCGCATCGCATTGCACTACGTGCACCTCTACGACAAGAAGCCCTACCCCGACACCGACCTGCACCTCTACGACAACGGCGTCTACTGGCTGAGCTCGGCGGGGGAGAACCACTTCGGCGTCTACGTCATGACCGAGGGTTCGGTGGACTCCGGGCGGTTCACCATGCGGTTCATCTCGTTGCCTTCCGCGGACTGGGGCGATACGGTCGCCTATCACGAACTCGAGTTCGACGTCGCGCGCGGCGAATTCACTCAGCTCGCGCTCGCCGACACCGATCCCGACATCCCCGAACTGGACGGGACGTTCGCGATCGGCCCCAACACCGTCACCGATCCCACCCGCGGCACCGACAGCTGATTCAGCGAAACCGTAATTATTGACATCCCACGATTTGCTGGAAGACGCAGGTCGCGGCAGGCGACCCTACCGGCCGCATGGGCGCGGCGACCGGGCCGGGGCCCGATGACCTCCACCACACCTTTACCCTCGTAAGCATGCAGTCCTGGTCCGATACCGTCCTCCCCACCGTCCCCGGAGCAGGACCGCCGTTGCGGTTGTACGACACCGCCGACCGTCTGGTGCGCCCGGTCACCCCCGGCCCCACCGCCACCATGTACGTCTGCGGCATCACCCCCTACGACGCCACCCACCTCGGGCACGCCGCCACCTACCTGACCTTCGACCTGGTCAACCGGCTGTGGCGCGACGCGGGCCACGACGTGCACTACGTGCAGAACGTCACCGACGTCGACGACCCGCTGTTCGAACGCGCCGCCCGCGACGGCGTGGACTGGCGCGACCTCGGCGCGGCGGAGACCGACCTGTTCCGTGAGGACATGGCCGCGCTGCGGATCGTGCCGCCCCGCGACTACGTCGGCGCCGTCGAATCCGTCGACGAGGTCGTCGAATTCGTGCAGAAACTGCTGGCTTCCGGCGCCGCCTACGTCGTCGACGACGCCGAGTACCCCGACATCTACTTCCGCGCCGACGCCACCGACCAGTTCGGTTACGAATCCGGCTACGACCGCGCCACCATGCAGCGGCTGTTCGCCGAACGCGGCGGCGACCCGGACCGTCCCGGTAAACGCGACACCATCGACGCGCTGCTGTGGCGCTCGGCGCGGCCCGGCGAGCCGTCCTGGCCCGCCCCCTTCGGCCCGGGCCGACCCGGCTGGCACATCGAGTGTTCGGCGATCGCGTTGAACCGCATCGGCCCGGAATTCGACATCCAGGGCGGCGGCAGTGACCTGATCTACCCCCACCACGAATACTCCGCCGCGCACGCCGAGTCGCTCATCGCCGGCCGCCGCTTCGCCCGCCACTACGTGCACGCCGGCCTGATCGGGCTGGACGGGGAGAAGATGTCGAAGTCCCGCGGCAACCTCGTGCTGGTGTCCACGCTGCGCCGCGGCGGCGTCGACCCGTCCGCCATCCGCCTCGGCCTGCTGGCCGGCCACTACCGGCAAGACCGGATGTGGACCGACGCCCTGCTCGAGCGGGCGCAGCAGCGCTTGGAGCTGTGGCGCGAAGCCACCGCGTTGCCCGCGGGCCCGTCGGCCACCGACACCGTCGCCCGCCTGCGCCAGCACCTGGCCGACGATCTGGACACCCCCAAGGCGCTCGACGCCCTCGACAACTGGGCCCGCCAGGCACTGGACTACGGCGGCCAGGACACCGACGCCCCCACGCTGATCACCACCGCCGTCGACGCCCTGCTGGGCGTACGCCTGTAGCCGGTCTCTTGCCCGCATCCCCCGCACGTGATGGGGTACGGGGGTGTGCAAGCTTCCCGGCCTCGGCCTGTTCGGCCCCGGCGGCAAACTGACCTCCCTCAGCGCAGGCGTCTTGCGGCCGGCGGCCGATCCCGCCGACCCGCGCACGATCGCCGCGCGCGCCCGCTTCTTCGGCGCCGACACCGTCGACCCGCAGACCGGCGCCCTGCGCACCGACCGGGTCGTGCTGTCGTGGGTCGGCTGCACCACCTTCGCCCTGGCCATCGGCGGTTCGGTGTTCCTGCTCGACGCGTGGGTGCCCCGGCTGACCAGCACAGGTTACGTCCCCGCCACCCCGCAGGACCTGGTGGACCTGGCACCCGCGGCGATCTTCATCGGCCACGGCCACTTCGACCACGCCGCCGACGCCGGACGCATCGCCCAGGCCAGCGGCGCGGTCGTACACGGCACCGCCGAGCACTGCGCGAGCATCGCCGCACAGGTCACCGATCCAGCGTTCCCCACCGCCGTGCACGGTGACGCGGGCACCGCGATCGGCACCCGGGAGGATTTCGCTGTGGGCGCGGTCGAGGTGACCGTCGTGCGGCACCTGCACTCCGCACGCACCCCGTCCGATCCCGTCGGCGGATCACCGCGCTTCTTTCCCCGCCCGCAACCGGGCATCGTGCTGACCCACCCGCCGACGCTGAGCGGTCTGCTGCAAGGTGTGCCGCGGCTGCGCGACCCCGAAGGAGGGGTGCTGCTGTACCAGTTCCGGGTGCCGGGCTTGTGCCTGGTGTGGCACGACTCGACCGGACCGCTCACCGAACGCGCCCCGCAGGTCTTCGACACCCTCGCCGCGCTCCCGGCCACCGACGTGCAGATCGGCGCGGTGCAGGGCTACAACCAGATCAGCAACGGGCTGCGCGATCCCCGCACCTACATCGAAGCCCTCACCCCCGCGCTGTTCGTGCCGAGCCATCACGACAACTGGCTGCCCGGACTCACCGCGAGCGCGGCGACCTACGACGCACCGTTGCGCGCGGAACTGGAACGGATCACCGCGCCACGGCGACCGGAACTGCGCACCCTGCACGATCCGGCCGACTACGTGCGCCCACAGCGGCTCACCTTCCAGCTGTGAGCGTGTCCGCGCCGCCGGCGCGGGATCGCTGCCCGTCGGGTTCGTGCACGGTCGCGGCGAGGTCTTCGGCGTAGAGCTGTGCGATCTGTTCGGCGTACTTGTCGGCGATCGGCTTGCGCCGCAACTTCATCGTCAAGGTGACCTCGTCGCCGCCGGGCTCCCAGAACACCGGCAGCACGGTGAACCGTTTGATCTGCTCGACCCGCGACAACGTGGCGTTGCCCGCCGCCACGCCGCGCGCGATCGCGGCGATCACCCCGTCCTCGGCCGCCAACGCCGCCGCCGAGGCATCCGGCAGCGCGTGCTCGGCGGCATACAGTGCCGCGGTCTCGGCGTCGATGACGATCAGCGCCGTGTTGTACGGGCGCGCGTCCCCGATGGTGGCGATGGCGCCCACCAGCGGCGTCGAGGCCTTGATCGCGTTCTCGATGTTGGCCGGGGACATGTTCTTGCCCGCCGAGTTGATGATCAGCTCTTTCTTGCGGTCGACCACCCGCAGATACCCCTCGGCGTCGACGGACATGATGTCGCCGGTGTGCAGCCACCCGTCCGGGTCGAGCGCTTCGGCGGTCTGCCGCGGCTGTTTGCGGTAGCCCTTCATCACCAGTGGCCCGCGCACCAGGAATTCCCCGTCCTCGGCGATCCGCCACTGCATTCCCGGCAGCATCCGGCCCACCGAACCCAGCCGCGCCTGCTCCGGCGAGCAGGCGCTGGCCACGCAGGTCAGTTCGGACATGCCCCAGATCTCCGAGATCGGGATGCCGATGCCGAAGAAGAACCCGAGGGTCTGCGGTGGAATCGGCGCGGCGCCCGACATCGCCCACTTCAGTCGGTCCAGGCCGATTCCGGCGCGCAACGCCGACAGCACCTGCTCGTCGGCCCGCGCCCATTCGGCCGCCAGCTGGTCATCGATCGGTTCGCCACGCAGCTGGGCGTCGGCCTTGCGCGCCGCCACGTCCAGCGCCCACCGCAGCGCACCGCGCCGGGCGTCGTCGGGTTCGGCGGCGACGGAGAACTCGATGGCGGCCTTCAGTTTCTCCCACACCCGCGGCACCGCGCCCCAGATGGTGGGGTGCACGTCGGCCAACGCGGCCGGCAGCAGCGACCGGTCGGGCACCACGGTGATCTGCGTGCCGTACACCTGCTGCAGATACAGCGAGCAGAACCGGTCGGCCATGTGCGCCGAGGGCAGGTAGGAGGTCTGCCGGTCGCCGAACTCCACCGGCAGCACCGCGTGGAACGCTCGCGCTTCGGCCAGCAGATTGGCGTGGGTGATCTCCACACCCTTGGGGTTGCCGGTGGTGCCGGAGGTGTAGACGAGGGTGAGCACGTCGTCGGGCCGCACGCCCCGCCAGGTCGCCTCGAAGTCGAAATCGGGGCGGCCCATGGCTTTCAGTTCGTCGAGCCCCACGGTGCCCTCGGGCGTGGCGTCGATGCAGACGATGGTCTCGATCGGCGTGCCGCAGGCACGGATCCGCTCGAGGTACTGCTGCTCGCAGATCACCACCCGATTGCCCGCGTTGGCGAACACGTAGGTCAGTTGTTCGGGCGAGAGGGTGTTGTACACCGAGAACGAGGTCGCGCCGGTGTGCTGCGCGCCGACTTCCAGGGGATAGAACTCCACCCGGTTGCCCATCATCAACGCCACCGTGTCGCCGCGGCCGACACCCAGCGCGGCCAGGCCCGCCGCGACCGCGCGCACTTCTTCGGCGTACACCCGCCAGGTGAGCGTTTGTCCGCCGCCGATGGACCGGACGGCCACCGCGTCCGGATCGATCGCGGCGCTGTGCTGGAATGCGGCGCAGGACGTGTTCGGTTCGGTCATCGCACAACCCCGTTCGGTACACCCGGCTTTCCCAGACCGTAGGTGTCCGACCGTGCTCGGCGGGGCGTTTTCGCCCGTTTCCGGATCCACGACCGGTTCGTCCGCGCACGACCGAACCACTTCTCCGGCAACGGGATCGGCGGTTCCGGCCGTGCGGATTGCGCTGCCCGCCGCGCCGGGCGATGGGGTCGCGGACCGACCGCCGCGGCGGGGCGGGTCAGGCCGCGCTGCCGCTACCGGCTTGGAACACGGCGGTCATGAGGTCGGCGAGAACTGTCAGCAATTCCACGATCGCTCCCTTTCAGTAGAAAACACGAAGTCAGCAGCGTGTATGACGCGATCGTCTTTCTCGTGAACGAGGAATGAATAAACAGAAACCGGCCTGCACCGGGCGGGGTGACCGCCGGTGTTCCACCTCTGATACGCGCTGAGCTGGGATTTATCGCCATCTCTCCGGCTTCGGCCATCACCCGGTCCGATGACAAGATTCCCGCTCCCACCGTGCCGCATTCCGTCGACGACTTCACCGTGAAGCCGAGGAAAAGGCGTGACACAGCAATCCATCAGGAATTACCAACCCACGGAATGAGGGAGAATTCTTGCGACGCAGCAATTTCGAGTGCGCCCCGCACGGTGGCCGGAGCGCTAGGTGGTCAGTCCCGTGACGGCGGCGGCGGCGTACATGGTGTTCTCGATCGCACCGAGAGTGCCGGGGGTCCTTGCCGCCCAGCGGGGCCAGCAGCGCTACCGCGGCGTCGACGCCGCCGAAGCGGCGGCCGGTGGTCATCGAGGCGACGGCGCTTTTCGGGGTGAGCTCGACCTGGATCAGCGCGGCCATCGCGGGGTGAAGGGAATGGTGAAGACAGGGGTCAAAGGGGTGGGGGAGCGACGGCGAGTACGGCCCGCACGCCGCTGCCGGGCACCTCGCTGAGCAGATCCGCGCGCGATCCACCCACGCGCGCTAAATATTTCAGCAGGTAACAGGTACCGAAGCGTCTTCTCGGCGTACGCATCGGTACTTCCCGAGGTCGGTCCAGCCGACGCTACGATGGGGTACTGTTCGGTCCCTCCCCCTGACCGAACGAAGAGAACGGCGCGCGTATGTCACGAGTGGTCACCAAGGAGCAGTACTTCGACACCGGCTTGGAAGTGCTCGCCGAACTCGGCTTCAAAGGTCTCAACATCGGCGTCCTGTGCCGGCAGCTCGGCGTCACCAGCGGATCGTTCTACCACCACTTCGGCAGTTGGCAAGGATTCGTCGACGCCCTGCTCGAACACTGGGAGAACCGCCAAGTGCGCATCCTGGGCACCATGCCGTTCAACCAGGGCAACCCCGATGACGACATCCGCGCCATGTCCGACCTCGCCGCCGGACTGCACCATTCCGCCGAAGCCGCCATCCGCGCCTGGGCGGCCAACGACGAATCGGTCAACCTCGCACTCAAGCGCGTCGACGAATCCCGCAGGCGCACCGTGCACAAAGCGATCAAGGGGGTCGTCGGCGACGACGACACCGCCGCCGTGGTCACCTCACTGGGCATGGCGATGCTCGTCGGCTACCAGCAGATCGCCGCGGGCGGGGAGAACCTGTCACTGGACCAGCTGCTGGCCGAATACGCGCGCCTGATCTACTCCCACGCGCAGCGCTGACCCACTCCGGCTAACCGAGCAGCTCGTCGACATAGCACCAGCGCCACGCCTCTCCCGGCTCCACACTGCGCATCACCGGATGCCCGCTGGCGCCGTAGTGCTTGGTCGCGTGATTGCCCGGAGAAGAGTCGCAGCAGGCGATGTGCCCGCACGACAAGCACATCCGCAGATGCACCCACGCCAGTCCCTCCGCGAGACATTCGCCGCATTCGTCCGGCCCGCCGTGCGCACGCACCAGCGGCGCGTCCCGCAGATGCGCGCAAGCGTCGTCGGCCCCCGCCGCCGCCAGCGGTTCGACCCGTTCTTCCTCGGTCTCGTCGTAGCGATCGATGATCGACTCCTCGAGATCCAACTGCGCCAGCACATGCTGCAGGATCTCGTAGTCGACGGCGCCCGAATCCCGTACGCGCAAGACGGTTTCCCGTTCGGCCTGCAACATCGCCAACCGCAGCCGCCGGTACTCCGCGGTGGGTGTCACCAGCTCCGACTCCGCCCGCCCCAACCGCTCCCAGGCGGCGTTGGCCTTCCACAGGACCCGATCACGCAACGTCTGCACCACCCCCGGCGGCGTGTCCGGCGTAACTTCCCGCTCGAGAGCGGCCAAACCGGCCGCGGTCGCCTGCTGCAACACGTTGGCCTTCTGCAACGCGTCCTCGGCGCGACTGGGCGCGCGCAACCGCAGCCACCGCACCAGCCACGGCAACGACGTGCCTTGCACCAGCAGCGTTCCCGCCACCACCACCAGCGCCAGCAGCCGCAGCACGGCCAGCAACGGAGTGTCCTGCGGTAGCAGCAGCACCGCCGCCAACGTCACCACCCCCCGCATCCCCGCCCACGACACCACCACCAGATGACTCACCGGCACCGCCTCGCCACCACCGAGACTGCGCGACAACAACGACGACCCGAACACCCAGACCGGACGCGCCAGCATCGTCGCGGCCAGCACCGCCACCGCCGACCACAGCAGGGTGGCGTGGTCGAGCTCGCTGTGCCAAGCACCCTCCACGATGCCGCGCACCTGCAACCCGATCAGCACGAACACCGCGCTCTCCAGGATGAACTGGATCGTGCGCCAATTGATGCGCTCGGCGATCCGCGACGCGGCGCTCTGCCACACCGGCGCGTTGTGTCCGAGGATCATCCCGCACACGACCACCGCGATCACCCCCGAGGCGTGGATGCCCTCAGCGGGCAGATACGCCGCGAACGGCGCCAGGAACGACAACGTCGTGTCCATCACCGGGTCGGTGATCCGCCGCCGCAACATCGCCAGCAGATAGGCCACCACCACTCCCACCGCCGCGCCGCCACCGGCCGCCAGCGCGAAATCGGCGCCGGCCGCCCACACCGACACCGTGCCCACCATCGCCGCCAGCGCCGTCCGCAACGCCACCAGCGCGGTCGCGTCGTTGAACAGCGACTCGTCCTCCAGGATCGTCACGATCCGCCGCGGCATCCCGATCCGCCGCGCCACCGCCGTGGCGGCCACCGCATCCGGCGGAGCCACCACCGCACCCAGCGCGACAGCGACCGCGAACGGCACCGGCAGCAGCCACCACACCACCACCGCCACAGCGAAGGTCGTGAACAACACCAACCCCACCGACAACAACCCGATCGTGCGCGCATTCGCCCGGAAATCCACCAGCGACGTGCGGATCGCGGCGGTATACAGCAAAGGAGGCAGGAAACCGAGCAGAATGATCTCCGGCTCCAAATGGATCTCCGGCACGAACGGCAGATACGACGCCGCCACCCCGCCCACCGTCAGTACCAGCGGTTCGGAGATCCCGAACCGTCGCGCCAGCGCCGCCAACGCGGCCGCCGACGCGACGAGAACAACCAGGCCGATCGCGACATGCACGGTGAAATTCTCGCAGAGCGCACGATCGGCTATCGGCCGGCGCGGTAGATGACACGTGCACGGCCGACCGAACTACTGTGCCCGGGCGCACACACGCGCCATGCTTGTCGACGACAAGGAGGTAGACATGGAGGAGTTCGCGTCCTGGCGGGCGAACGGACGACGCCACACTCATCGCGGCCACCAGATCTTCTGGCGCGACGGAGGCGCAGGCACCCACGGGACGCTGGTGTGCATCCACGGATTTCCCACCGCGTCCTGGGACTGGCATCGGATCTGGCCGGGCCTGTGCGAACGATTCGCCAGGGTCATCGCCCCCGACATGATCGGCTTCGGCTGGTCGGCCAAACCCCGCCACTACGACTACCGCATCACCGACCAAGCCGACATCCACGAGAACCTGCTGCGGGAACAGGGCATCAGCCGGTACCACATCCTCGCCCACGACTACGGCGACACCGTCGCCCAGGAGCTTGTGGCCCGCGACGCCGAACGCCGCGCCGCCGGCGACGAATCCCTGGTGATCGAGTCGGTGTGCCTGCTCAACGGCGGCTTGTTCCCCGAAACACACCGCCCCCGCCCGGTGCAGCGGCTGCTGGCGAGCCCGCTCGGCCCGCTGGTCGGCGTCCTGGGCAGCGAACGCACCTTCCACCACAGCTTGGCCGCGGTATTCGGGCCCGACACCAAACCCACCGACATCGAACTGCACCAGTTCTGGCTGCTGTGGTGCAGCAGGCACGGCAAGAGCAACGGCCACAAACTCATCCGCTACATGGCCGAACGCCGCAAGCAGCGCAAGCGCTGGGTGGGCGCACTGCAGCAGGCCCAGGTCCCCGTCCGGCTCGTCGACGGCCTGTCCGATCCCGTCTCCGGCGGCCACATGGTGCACCGCTACCGCGAACTGATCACCGACCCCGATGTCGTGGAACTGTCGCGAATCGGCCACTACCCGCAACTGGAGGCACCCGAGCAGACCCTCGCGGCATTCCTGGAATTCCACGACACCCGCGTCCACAAGCCCACGGCCTGACCGATGTTGCGGACCGGCCCCGCCGGTCCGCAACATTAGGGTGTAGTCCACGACTGCGCTGGACCGCTTCCGAAACGCGTTCGCGTGGAACCGTTCTCGCGTCCCGACCGCCGATATGCGCACCGAAGGAGCCGCCGATGTCCGCCGCCGACCTGCCCCTGGAAACCATCGAACTCGACCAGTCCGGGCGGGTACTCACCGCGCGTGTGGTCGCGCCCCCGTGGAACTTCGTCACCACCGCGGTCGTCCGCGACCTCGACCTTCTCACCGCCGCGGTCGATATCGACGACACCGTGGGCGCGGTCGTGCTCACCGGAGGACTGCCCGGCCGCTTCCTCACCCATGCCGACCCCGCCGCCCTCGGCGGCATGATCGAGAAACCACGCCCCTTCGTCCCCGCTCGCGCCGCCGCACCGTTCCTGCGCGCCGCCGCTGCCGTCCTGCACGTTCCCGGCGCCACCGACCTGGTCGAACGCCACGGAGGCGGTCTCGGTGCGGGCCTGGTCTGGGGTTACCGCTGGAAACGCACCACCTTGCGGATGAACCGCTCCGGCGTCGCCTACCTCGCCGCCATCAACGGACCCGCACTCGGCGGCGGGCACGAGATCGCGCTGGCCTGCGATCTGCGCTACGCCGCCGACGCCGACCACGTGCGCTTGGGCCAGATCGAGACGCTGGCCAACCTCATTCCCGGCGGCGGCGCGACCCAACGCCTCACCCGCCTGCTCGGCGCCGCCAAAGCCATCGAGGTCACCCTCGAAGGCACGCCGTTCACCGCCCAGGAAGCGCTGCGTCTCGGCCTGGTGAACCGCGTACTGCCGGCCGAGGACCTGCTCACCGAAACCCAGGCCACCGCGGCCCGGCTGGCCGCCCGCAACCCGGTCGTCGTCGCCGAACTCAAACGCGCCGTCTACTTCGGCTCCGATAAATCCCTCTCCCGCGGCCTCGACGCCGAACAAGCCGGATTCGTCTCCGTCGGCACCACCACCGCGGCCGCCCGCACCACCAAAGCCTTCTTCGAAGACCTCGACCGCCTCGCCGACACCCCGTTCCTGGCCGACCCCCAACCCTGGCTGGACGGCACCCGCGTCGACCAGGTGAGCAAATGACCCACCTCGCGCAGGTCGCCTCCCGTGCGCAGAGGGAAAACCATGCCGGTCGACCGGGAAAGCGGCGACTGCTCGGGCTCTACCGCATAGAAAGTGCCGCACGACCAGCCCCATAGCGGGCAGATACTGCTCGAGCGGGGGCGGAGGGTTTGCCTATTTCACCGCCGCCCCGCCCGCATATGGCACATTCCATCACCTGGACGGTGACCGGCATCGGTTCTGCCTCGGCAGCGCCAGGAAGCAACAGTGCCAGACCATCCCATCGGCAGATGGCGCCAGCCAACGGCGATGACGCTGCCGAACAGACGGTCCACACTCGTCAAGCGGTCGGCGCGGGTTCGCGCTCGCTGAGGTCCACACGCTCCCCGGAGTCGACCGACGCCCGCGTCACCGTCACCCACGTGTTGTTCACCGCCGCCGTCCCCGAGAACGTGTCGGTCACCGCCGGATCGTGCAGCAGGTTCACATTCGCGCCCGGCAGCGACGCCGCCACCGTCCACCCGACACCCGGCTCCTGATGTCCCCACCCGTGCGGGATCGCCACCGTCCCGGCCCGGATGTCGTCACTGACCTCCAACGGCACCACGATCGCCCCGGTGCGAGAACGCACCGTCACCGGCTCACCGTCGCGCAACCCGCGCGCCGCCGCATCCTGCGGATGCATCAGCGCCGTGCAACGATCGCGCCCCTTCACCATCGACGGCACATTGTGCAACCACGAATTGTTGCTGCGCAGATGACGGCGACCGATCAACTTCAAGTCGTAGCCGTCGGCGGGCGCGGTCACCGCCTCACCCCGCCGCGCGGCCGCGAGAACCTCACGCGCCGCCGCCACGAAATCCTCCGGCGCCACATGCACCTTCCGATCCTTCGTCCCCAGCAGCGACCGCAGCCTCGGCCGCAACGGACCCAGATCGATACCGCCCGCCGCCGCACGCGCCTTACCCACCGTCAAACCCTTGCGACCCCGCCGCAACACCCCATACGGCCCCGCCGCCACCCCCAGCGCGGCGATCCGCACGGGGCTGACCCGATCGAACACCGCGTTGAGCACCCGCGCGGTGAGCCGCCGCGCAGGCAACGGCACCATTTCGGTGACCAACCGCGCCATGATCTGCCAATCCTCCAGCCCATCGGCGGGCGGCTCGAACACGCGCGCGTCGAAACGCAGATTGTTGCGCACACTGAACACCGGGAACAGGATGTTGACGTCCTCGCGCTCCAACGGCGAGATCGGCGGCAGGATGATGTCCGCGTGCCGCGTCGTCTCCGTGACGTACATGTCCACGGCCACATAGAAATCCAGCCCGTCCAGCGCCGCCCCCAACCGGCCGCGCTGCGGCGTGGACAACACCGGATTGCCCGCATACGTGATCATCGCGCGGATCCGGCCCGGCCCCTCGGCCGACATCTCCTGCGCCAGCGCCGCCACCGGCAACTCCGAGCGGAACGACTTGTAGGTCCCGGAGCTGTCGGTCCACGCCCCATACCCCATCGGCAGGTACTTCGCATACCGCGGCGCATCGATCGGCGGCGTCGCGAACATCTGCCCACCCGCCCGATCCAAGTTGCCCGTCACCGCGTTGATCGTGTTCACCAGCCAATGCGTCAACGTGCCGGTCACCTGCTGGCACACCCCGATCCGCGCGTACAGCACCGCCGAGCGCGCCGCCGCGTGCTCCCGAGCCAGCCCGCGAATCGTCTCCGCGTCCACTCCCGCGTACTGCGCCATCTGCTCCGGCGACGCCTCGGCCACCAGCGCACGCAACCGCTCCCAACCGGTGCTCGACGCGCGAATCGCCCCCTCGTCACACAGATCCTCGGCGACCAGCACATGCAACATCGCCAGCAACAGATACACATCCCCGCCCGCAGCCACCGCGACATACTGATCGGCCAGCCGCGCCGTCTCGGTCCGCCGCGGGTCGATCACCACGACCTTCCCACCACGCCGCCGCACGTCCCGGATCCGCTGCTTCGCATTCGGCATGGTCGTCACCGACCCGTTCGACACCGCCGGATTCGCCCCCAGGATCACCAGGCGGTCGGTCCGATCGATATCGGTCACCGGCATCAGCACATTCGAGCCGAACATCCGCCACGCGACGAACTCCTGCGGGAACTGATCGATCGACGACGCCGAGAAGAAGTTCCGCGTCAGCAGCACCGACCGCAGCAACACCGCGTACAGCACCGACGAGCTGTGCGCGGCCGGATTCCCCAGATACATGCCGATCGCGCTGTTGCCGTGCTCGCGACGCACCTCGCGCAACCGCCGACCGATCTCGTCGAATGCCTCGTCCCAGCCGATCGGCTCGAACGACGAACCCACCCGCCGCACCGGCGTCCGCAACCGATCCGGGTCATGGTGCAACCCGCCCATCGCCGTCGCCTTCGGGCAGATGTACCCCTTCGACAGCACGTCCTGCGGATTGCCCTCGATCCGCGTCACCTGGTCACCGGAGACCGTGACGAGAATTCCGCAGTGCGCCTCACACAACGTGCACTGCCGGGCAATGGTGGTAGCACTCATGAATTTTCACCTTCTGCCGGATCGCTTCCCACAGGCTATCTGGGACAGCTGCTTCCGTACAGGGATCTATGCCGGGCGGAGGCGGGCATGCAAATGCATGTCGTGCCAACCGTCCGCGTGCAACCCAGCACTGCGCCGGACACCCTCCGGCGCGAATCCCGCCTTCACCGCCGCCCGGCAGGACGCGGCATTACGCACCGAGTGCGACACCTCCAGCCGATGGAAACCCACCTCGAACGCCCACCGAGTCACCGTCTCGACCGCGGCGGGCGTCACGCCGCGGCCCCGCCATCCCGGAGCCGTCCAGTACGCGATCCCCGCCACGCCATCCGCGGGTGCCATATGCCGCAACCCGACCCTGCCCGCCACCACGTCACCGACGACGACAGCCCACTGCGGGCCGTCACCATTGCTCCACCCCGCCTGCCAGCGGGCGATCAACTCCCGCGCCTCGGCCTCGGAGACGACATCGCGAACATGCCAGCGTTGGATATCCGGATCCTGGTAGACGGCCTGGATCACCGCCGCGTCGGCGTTCGTCCAAGGCCGCAACAACACCGTCTCACCCCTCAAAGCGGGCTGCGTCCCGGCTGCGAACACTTCGGCGGCGACCACATCGGGCATCAGAGCGGACACATCCGGATTGTCACTCACACGCGCGCTCTGCCGCCACGCATTTCGTCGACCGAATCGCCGAAGACTATTCGCACCAACCTGTTTCGCACGTGACGACGCCGCGCGGCCGCCCACAGTACCCACCGGCAGGATATGCGCCGTCACCAGGCGAGGTACGGCCAGCCGCACGCCTGCGCCCGAAACGTGCTCATATCGACCCGAGCACCCCGACGGACAGCGTCTCGTTTCCCATCGTGCCCGGCCGTGGCCACTCGGTGCGCCCCACGCGGTGAGACGGCGCGGGACGTCGTGCCGGATCCGCAGCACCGCGCGGTTGCTACGTCGTGCTCTGCGCGGCGCGGTCGCTCGCTACCGGTACACCGGAGTCGAGCAGAATCGAGGCGAGCAGGTGGCGGGAGCGCGCCAGATCCGAGGCGAGCGCGTCCATTCGGTCGATCTCCGACTTCAAGATCGCTACCACCTCGGCACACGGCTCGAACCGCGGAACGGTGTCGCGGGCGCATGGCAGTACCCGCCGGATGACATCGGTGGGCAACCCGGCTGCCAGAAGAGCACGGATACGAAGAACGGTCTCGACGGTGGAGTCGTCGAATCTGCGGTAGCCGTTGCCGCCACGCGCTGCCGTCAGCAAACCCTGCCGCTCGTAATAGCGCAATGCCCTCGTGCTGCAACTAGTGCGCTGCGCTAGTTCACCGATCCGCATTCCACTCACCTCGACCTTGACCTTGACGCTGGCGTCAATGTTTACCGTAGCCCAATGCAGATCGGAATCTTCACCGGCGTGACCGACGAAAGCATCGGCCCGGCCGACCTCGCCCGGGCAGTGGAAGACCGCGGCTTCGAGTCGCTGTTCGTCGCCGAGCACACACACATACCGGTCACGGTCACCACGCCATACCCCGGTGGCGACGAGATCCCACACGACTACCACCGCAATCTCGACCCGTTCGTCACATTGTCGTTCGCAGCCGCCGCGACACAACGGCTACGGATCGGCACGGCCGTGACGCTGGTCGTCCAACGCGATCCGATCATTCTGGCCAAGGAAGTGGCGAGCCTGGACCTGGCCTCGGGAGGACGGTTCGAACTCGGCGTCGGCGTCGGCTGGCTGCGTGAAGAGATGCGCAACCACGGCACCGATCCCAGAACACGAGTTGCGCTACAGCGCGAACGACTCCTCGCGATGACAAACATCTGGACCCACCGACAAGCCGAATTCCACGGCGACTTCGTCGATTTCGACCCGCTGTACTCGTGGCCGAAGCCAGTCCAGCAGCCGCGCCCCCCGGTGTGGCTCGGCGGCTGGGGACCATCCACACACCAACGCATCCTCGACCACGCCGACGGATGGTTGGCCCCCGTCGGCCTACCACTCGACGAGCTGGCGAGGGGGATCCACGAACTACAGGCCCTCGCCGACCGCCACGGTCGAGCGCCGGTGCCGGTGATCGCGACACTGTTCCAACCACAGCGCCACCAACTGGAATACCTGGCGGAGTTGGGAATTCACCGCACATTGCTGGGCATCGTTCCAGTTCTGCCACACGATGCGGCGCTTCACGAGTTGGACCGGCTCGCCGAGGTGAGCGTCGGACCACACCGCTGAACCGACATCGAAGTCACGCCCTGTCGTCACTGTGACGATTCGAAGACGCTTCGAAGAGGAGTAGGGGAGTCGAGCTACCCGGCCGGAACTTCCACCGCGTCACCGCCGACGGCAAGCACCGGCTTCGACGGCGAAAACCCCGGCAGGAATCGGTTCACGGCAGGGATCATCAGGTGGATCAGCGGTCCGATCCCGAAGGCGTAGACCAAGGTCCCCACACCGACGCTGCCGCCGAGAACCAATCCCGTCGTCAACACCGTCACCTCGATCGCCGTGCGCACCACCCACACCGATCGCCCGGTGCACCGGACCAGTCCAGTCATCAGTCCATCCCGCGGGCCCGGACCCATACCCGCGCCGATGTACAACACACTCGCCACCGCGTTCAACACGACAGCGGCCCCCATGGCACCGGCCCGCACCGCCAGCGCATCCCACGACGGCAGCCAGGCGAGCCCGGCATCGACCGACACGGCGATCACCACGACATTGCTCACCGTGCCCAGACCCGGCAACTGTCGCAGCGGAATCCAAGCCAACAGCACCGCGACACCGGTCAGTGCCGTGACGGCACCGAAACTGATCGGCACGTGCCGCGCCACACCTTGATGAAACACATCCCACGGATCCAGCCCGAGCCCCGCCCGCACCATCACCGCCATCGAGAACCCGTACAACCACAATCCGACATACAACGCGACCAACCGACGAACCAGCACCGACCCAGCGTGCCTGCAACTGGCCCCCACAACCAGAGCCAATCACCAATCACTGGACTGTGCGACGACAGCCATCCAGCAACACCACGCGGTTACACCCGCCGCACTTCCTCACCATCCCGGTCCACCGAGCCCGCCGCTAGCCCCAACGAGCCCGATCTAGGAAAATTCCAAGACTCGTCAACCAACCCACTCCAACCATCCGGGGGTAGGGGCAGGTCCGCAACGATGCGGTCGACGTCGCCCAACCGTTCGTTCCACGACGTCGCCGACCAACCATCCACTGCCGCAGAGCGTCATACGTCGACGGCATATTTGCCAAGTTCTTCGTATCGGCGCGCACCTGGCTACGCAATACGTCACAGTGACAAAATGGCGGTGCGCAATCTGTACGCAGCAGGTTACGCAATCAGGTCACTCCCGGAATCGCAGCAGAAGCCCGACAGCCCTTGAACTCACCGAATCGTTCTCGCCTTACCGGATCGGACAGACAGACAACGAATACGCCGCACAATCACTGCTGCGAACCGCCCCAAAATTGCGCCGATAATCAACATTATGTCAACTAGAGGACTGGTAACCACTCCTCCGGTTCGAAGAACCCTCATCTCCCCGGCGCATCCAAGTGAGACGTGTCGGCAAGGCTGAGCATCGCGCGGTTGCGAACGGCACGAAACCGCCACCCTCCACCGGCAGCATCATCCACGTGGTGATGACGAAGGCCAGCGCGTAGCCGTGCGTTACGACGATGTGGTCGTGGTCGGTGTCCGCGCCGGTTCGCGGCTCGGCGCCGGGCCCAACCCCGAAATATGACCCGGCGTCGAGGAGGCGGATTCAAGCCAGCAAGTCCGCGAGTTCCGCGTGCAGATCCAGCAACGTGGAAATCTGACCGGCCGGACGGCGGCCCATACCGCACTCGGTGGCGATGCCGAACTCGCCGACCACCGAGCGGGCAGCTTCGATCCGTGCCAGCGCGCCGGCACGGCCGTCGGTCGCGTGCACCAGCCCGAGGTGCAAGTCCGTTCCAGATGGCAAAACAAGATCGGCGAGAGGCTTGAAATAGTCGGCATCGGTACGCGAGCGCGGAACCGGCAGGTGAATCCAGTCGACCCGCCGCTCCAGCCCGCCCAGGATACGGCCGGCGACCGCAGCCAGCTTGCCGGTATCGGCGGGTTCGGCGAAGTGCCGGTGACCGAAATCGCCATAGCAGAGGTGATAACCAAGATCTACCGACTCGGGCACAGCACCGCCCAACCGAACGAGCCGCCGCCCCACTTCCTCGAGCTGCGTCGGGTAGTCGGAGCCGAACCACGACGGGAAGACGCCCTCGAAGATGGCGAACTCCACCGCGGCATCCCACTGCACCGCAAGATCTTCCGCCGGGATCGTGCCGAGGATGACGGCGAGTTCGTCGAGCAGCCGCGCCTCGTACCTGCGCTCCAACTCGCCCTGCGGACCCGCGACGAACGCACCGATCACCGCGATAGGCGTTGGCAAGCTCACCTGGAACCGAATGCCCGCGGGGATCGTCCCGTCCTCACGCAGCCGGTGGAAGACTCGCCAGGATTCCAGCGCCGCCTCCGCGTAACCCAAGGGACCGAAGTCGATCGACGCCGGGTCCACGCCGGGCTTGGGCCGCACCCGCTCGCTCGGCCCGTACTCGGGGCTCGGCGGCGGAATGGTTTCCAGGTCCGGATGCGCCTGCATCTTGGGCAACTGCCACACTACCCAGTTGTCCCGAACTCCGGTCTCCCCATCCGGAATGCGCTTCAAGTGCTTGCCGATTCGCCGCGCCGCCTCGGTGAAGACTGTTTCCGCATCCGCCAACGGCACACTGCCGCACAGATGAACTCCGCGCCCCTCACCCACCACAACCTCCTCCGCAGGGCCTACCACTGGTTGAGCCGAACTGATCGAAACCAGACATTTGCCACGCTCCGTCCAGACGTCCGGATCGAGATATAGCTATCGATCATCTAGCGCTATGCGATGCAGCGTATGCGCGGAGTGCGAAGTGAGATCCCCAGGTCTGGGAACCATCGGCGATAGGTTCACTGGCCGAACACTCCTCCTTCCGGCTTGCCGGTCATGGCGCTGCGCAACGAGAATCAGGCCCGCCGACTTGTTCTTCTCGATCGCCCCGGAGGTTCGTCGCCATCTGCGAACTACTCGTTCTCGTCAACGGACTACCAGGCTCCGGGAAGTCCACCTTGGCTCCGGCGCTGGCGCTCGAACTCGGTGCGCACTTGATCACGCGGGACGCCATCAAAGAGGCGCTGGGCTCAGGGCTCGATCACACCGCGGTACTACCGAATATCGGGGCGATCGCGACAGAGGCCGCCTGGGCGCTGGCCGCCGCGCTTCCCGGTGTCGCGCTGATCGACTCGTGGTGGTTCAAACCCCGAGATGCGCGCTACGCCGCCAACGGCATCGTGAAGTCGGGCGCGACGCGAGCAGTGGAGGTCTGGTGCTCGGTTCCGCCGGAGCTCGCCCGCGACCGATACCGCGGCCGTACACGTGCCGCCCTGTACCACGACGACGCGCACCTCGCGCACGACTGGGACCACTGGGCGCGCCTGGCCGAACCGCTCGCGCTCACGCCGGTCGTCGCCGTCGACACCACCGGCCCGGTCGACGGATCCGACCTCGCGCGCCGGATCATGGCCGCAGCGACTGTTGCCATCGGCGACGTCCTCTAGAACTGGATTCACATCACGCCTGGTCCCCCGGCCTCGATGCTGCTCTGGTTTGAGTCCGGCTGGGTCGGAACTTCGGTGGTAGGTGGGAATGATGCATATATACGCAAAGGAACGTATCGCAATTTTTTTCCTCACGCGCTAATGCACGTGCACCACGGATCGTTTCAAGCGACGCTGATGATGTCGCGAGGTATGCATGAACGGTTCTCACGCCCGCATCCCGCGCTGAACCGGATTGTCCACCTACAGAACGTTTTACGCATCGCCACGACTCTTACCAGCACTCCCCTACCTCATTTCCGCGCAAGCCCGAACGCCGGACACGCTTCCCGCACGACTTCCGACCTCGCACAGCGGCATTCGCGAACCGATAGCAAGCTGAACTAACGTTCGAATCGTGCTTGGACATTCACATGCGACCAGTGGCGCGTTGGCCTGGTCGGCGGCAGCGGCGACGCTGCCGGTCACGATCTTGACGTTTCCGGCTCTCCAGGATGCGACGGGACATCTCGGTACCGTCGATCTGCTGCTCGGCGTCTTTCTCACGGCCGGGGCCGCACTGCTGCCAGACGCGGACCACCCCGACGGGACCATCTCGCACACTTTGGGTCCGATCACGCACACCGCATGCAAGCTCATCTCCTGGGCCTCCGGCGGCCATCGCGGCGCCACGCACTCCCTGGCCTTCGTCGCGGCCGCCGCCTACGGCACGTGGGCCGGCGAGCACTGGCTCGGGCACTGGTTCACCCTGAGCCTGGTCTTCTTCCTCCTCGCCCTGGCTGTGCGCGCACTGCATCTGTGCCCGTCCGGCAACAACTTCAAGGCATGGGGACCGATCGTCGTGCTCGCCTCCGCGGGCACGTTCGCCATGGAACATTGGATCGCCGACAAGCCGGTCTGGCTGCCGTTCGCGGTCGGACTCGGCGCACTGGCCCACCTGCTCGGCGACTGCCTCACCGAGCGCGGCTGCCGCCTGTTCTGGCCCTTCGGCCTACGAGTCAGCCTTCCCGTCATCGAGCGCACCGGGAACAAGGTCGAAACCTTCATCGTCGCACCGCTTTTCACGGTCGGTACCCTGGCAATTCTCTGGTACACCATCACCCACCAGCCCTGACGTCTCGATGCCGCTGCCCAGGCCGCCGCGCTCCCGGCGGCGCGATTGCCGCGACAGGCGGCCTGGGCAGCAGCGTGAGAGGCCGCCCGTTCCGCTCCGCGTAGTCGTCGCCGATCTCGGGCGCTCCCCTCCCCCTTCAATGCTGCTTTGGTCTGTTCGGGTTGAGTGAGTCTGGCTGGAACGATGAGGATAACATTCGTAGATGCGCATATCTACGTATCGACATGGTTCTACGCAGTCCGTACGCATCCGTCCTTGGCACCTCCGCCTCCGCCCATAAGCGGTCCCCGACCGCGCACCGTTTCTCGGAGACCTCCGCACTCCCCCGGCTACCCTGATGCCATGCTCGCCTCGACCATGCAGCCGCAACGCTGGACACCACCGCGCTCCCCCGCACGAGCGCATCAAACTCGTAGTGCTCCACCTCTTCCCGACATCCGGCGCCTCGAGCTGCCTGGTGCCGGCCCGGAAGATGTCGTCCTCTCCCCCGACGGCAGGATCATCGCGGGCGTCGAAGGCGGTGCGGTCCTCAGCATCGATCCGGCGACCGGCGACGTCCGCGAACTCGCGAACACTGGAGGCCGCCCGCTCGGTCTGCACGCCGACACCGACGGGCGCGTGCTGATCTGCGATTTCGAACGTGGACTGCTGGAGCTGGACGCCGAGGGCGGGCTGAACGTCCTGGTCGACGAAATCGACGGCGAGCGACTACGGTTCGCCAGCAATGTGGTGCGCGATGCCGACGGCACGATCTACTTCTCGGCGTCGTCGCGCCGGTACTCGCTCGACGAGTACATGGGTGACATCCTGGAGCACTCCGGCACGGGTCGCCTGTTCCGCCGGGACCCCGCGGGCAACGTGGAGACGCTCATCGACGATCTGCAATTCGCCAACGGCGTGGTCCTGGCACCCGATCGCTCCAGCGTGGTCGTCGCGGAGACCGGCGGCTACCGTCTCACGCGCTATTGGCTGACCGGCCCGAAGGCGGGAAAGCAGGAACGTTTGATCGAGAATCTGCCCGGATTCCCGGACAACCTCGGCCTCGGCAGCGACGGCCTGATCTGGATCACGCTTCCTTCGCCGCGTAATCCGTTGCTGGATCGCCTGCTTCCGCTGCCTGGCATTCTGCGGCGCATCGTGTGGACGCTGCCGAAGTGGGTGCAGCCGAAGCCTGCGCGGACGGTGTGGGTGCTGGCGGTCGATTTCGACGGCAACGTCGTGCACGACCTTCAGGTCGAGGGCACCGACTATTCGATGGTGACCGGCGTGGTCGAGCAGGACGGCGTGCTGTATCTGGGCAGTCTCACCGAGGCGGCGGTGGCCGTGTCGCGGGTGCCGTAGGGTTCATTTTTCAGTGCACACTTGTACACTGAGGTTGTGACGGAGGATGTGCCCCAGCGGCAAGCGGAGGTCAGGGCGCTGGCCCGGCTGGCCGGTGACGAACTCGGCGGTGCGGTCGACGGGATCGCGGCCGTGCACCGGGCGATCGCGCAGCGCGTGTTCGCGGCGGTGCGGTGGGGCGTGGGGCCTGCGGCGGCTCCGGTCGAGTTGATGCACGATGCGATCGCGGAGAGCGTCTACCGCGTGGTCGGTGGATCCGCGGTGGCGGCGGGCATGGTCGCGGAACGGGCAGCGGATCTGCCCGGCGTCGCACCGTCACGCACGGTGTACGGCTCGGGATTGCTGGCCGCGCTGCAGGGTTTGATCGGTGATGATCTCGAACGGACGCGGCCGATTCTGGCCGGGCCGATGACGTTCCGGATCGACGGCGCTCCCGTGCCCGCGGAGCTCGTCGGTGCGCGCGTTCAACGGCCCGCCGCGCACATCGTGGTGTTCTTGCACGGCTTGGTGGAAACCGAGCACGCGTGGGGTCTGGGCGGCGGGCCGACCTATGCCGAGCGTCTGGAGTCCGATACGGGATGCACGTCGTTGCAGGTCCGGTACAACACCGGTCTGCATATCTCGGAGAACGCGGCGCAGTTCAGCGAGCTGATGCAGGGCTTGGTCGACGGGTGGCCGGTGCCGATCGAGCGGGTGTCGCTGGTAGGTCATTCGATGGGTGGGTTGGTCGCCCGGGGTGCGTGCTTTGTGGCGAGTGAAGCCGGGGTGCCGTGGGTGCGGCGGGTGCGCCACGTGGTGTGCCTGGGTTCACCGCATATGGGCGCGCCGCTGGAGCAGTTGGTGCATTACGCGTCGGCGGCGCTGGTGCGGTTTCCGGAAACTCGTCCGTTCGGGCGGCTGTTGCGTCGCCGCAGCGCGGGTATCCGGGACCTTCGGGACGGCTCCCTGGTGGACGAGGATTGGCGTGATCTGGACGCCGATGCGCTGCGTCGCCGGGCGGTTCGGGAGGTTCCGCTGCTGCGGGACGCGGAGCATTATTTCGTTACCGCCACGGTCACGAGGAATTCGCGGCATCCGCTGGGGCGTGTGATCGGTGACGGGCTGGTTCTCACACCGAGTGGTGGGGGCCGGGCTCGGACCCGGCGCATCGGGTTCGATGTCGACAAGGGTATGCATGTCGCGTCGGCGCATCACTTCACGTTGCTCAATCACGCGGCGGTCTACCGCGCGTTGCGTACCTGGTTGGCCTCGGAATCGGCTGGGTCCGATGAAGTTTCTCGCTGAACTCCCGGCGGGGCAGGGCGTGGCCGTGCCCCGCCTCGGCGTTCAGAGAAGGTCTTCGGGGTCGGCGTCGGCTTCGAGGCGCACGTCTTCGGCGAAGCGGCTTTCGGTTTCGGCGTCGTCGTGCTCGGTGTGGGCGGCGTAGAGCAGCAGGCAGCCGCGGATACCGTCGAGGAGGTCTTCCAAGAGGTCGAGAGCGGGGCGGGCGGGGTCGAGTCGGCTGATGCGGAAGCTGGTGAGCATTGCTTCGCGGGTGTCGGCGTCGACGCCGAATCGGTGGGCTTGGGCTTCGATGTCGGCGACGCGGGCGACGAGGCTCCAGGGGGCCGGGACGCGGCCTTCGTGGACGGCCATCGCTTCGGCGATCAGGTCGAGGACGACTTCGGTCGGGGTGTCGCCTGCGGCGAGTCGTTCGAGGACGAGGGTGGGTGTCTCGACTTGGAGTGCTTCGATGTCGTCGGCTTCGGCGACGACATCGGTGGTGGCTACGTTCGCGGCCTCGCCTGCGACTTCGGCGGCGGCGTAGAGCCAGTGTGCCGCGGCGACGGAGGCGGAGGCGGGGTCGAGTTCGGTGAACAGTTCGATGCTGCCGAGTGGGTCGTTGCGCAGGAGTGCGTCGGCGGCGTGGACCTGGGCCGGGGATACGTCGGGGCGGGACAGTTCGACGGCTTGGCGGGCGCGGCCGGAGAGGTCGCCGCGTTCGGCGGATTCGATGGCTTCCTGTTCGGTGCGTACCTCGGCGGCGACGGTTTCGAGCAGGGCGGCGTGGTCGATGTCGTGCAGGGTGCGGCCGATGCGGTGGGCGGATTCGACGACGCCGCTGTAGGAGACGAGCAGTCCTTCGTCGGTGGGCAGGTGGGGATTGCGCAGTCCGGCTTCGACTTCTTTGAAGTTGCGGCGTTCTTCGGCGCGGCGCCATGCTTCGCTGTTGGGGACGTCGGGGTCGCCCGCGGCGCTGGCGGGGTGGGTGTAGGTGCGCCATTGGAACCGCGAGAGGGTGGTGAGGTTCGACGCCAGATCGGTTGCCTGGTCCGTGGTCACCTGCGGGGGCAGGGTGGCCACCGTCTGGGCGAGGTCGCCTCGTCCGGTCGCCCAGGTGGCGACGAGGGCGGCGCGGTCGGCATCGAATGCGTATCTGGTCACCTGGGCAAGTCTGGTCGATCGGCGGCGGATGCGCTCGGTCAATTGATTCGCTTGTGTGATGTTGTGCGGCGTTTCCTGGGGACGCGCTGGGAGGATGGGGCTATGACTGTCGATCATGGTGATCCGGGCGGCGGCTCTTCGGCAGCCGAGGCGGCGAGAACTATTGCGGCCGGGTCGAATACCGCGAGGTCGGCGAGTGCGGCGGAGGATGGTTCGCCGTGGGCGTGGAGTTGACGCGGCGGTCGGGGTCGGGGTCGGCCCGGATTGTGACGGTTGTGGGATCTACGACACGCGAGTTCTTCCCCCGATCGCCAGCAATCTCACAGTTACGCTACGGCGATGCGTACACGCACTCACCGGCGCGGGTTCGCCGCGTTGTCGGCCGCTGCGGCGATGCTGATGGCTTCGGGGGTTTCCGCTGCTCAGCCGGGCCGGGAGTTGCCCGCGTTCGGTAGGGATTTCTTGTGGGGCGTGGCGTCGTCGGGGTTTCAGTCCGAGGGTCATGCGCCGGACAGCAACTGGTCGCGTTTCATCGCGTCGGGTGGGACGGCGGATCCGTATCTGGATTCGGTGGACTTCGCTCGCCGCTATCTCACCGATATCGATCTGGCGGCGCGGCTGGGTGTGCGGGTGTATCGGGTGGGTATCGAGTGGGCGCGGTTGCAGCCGGCGCCGCATGCCTGGGATGAGGCGGCGTTCGGGTTCTACGACGATGTGATCGCCCGGATCGTCGCGGCGGGGATGCGGCCGATGCTGACGTTGGATCACTGGGTGTATCCGGGGTGGGCGGTGGATCGGGGCGGGTGGCGCGATCCGGGCATGGTGGAGGATTGGCTGGCGAACATGCGCAAGGTGGTGCAGCGGTATGCCTCGCGTGATCCGCTGTGGGTGACGTTCAACGAGCCTGTGGCGTATGTCGGCACCGAGTTGCGCACGGGCGGGATCGGTGTCGATGAGGCGCCGGTGATGCTGGATCGGATCGCGCAGGCGCACAACGAGATCTACGACGTCATCCACGGTTATCGGCCGGGTGCTCAGGTGACCAGCAATCTGGGGTATGTGGCGGGTGCGGAGACGGAGGTGAATCAGCCGATCGTGGACCGGATTTCGGCGAAGTTGGACTTCATCGGTCTGGACTATTACTTCGCTCCGTTGCCGCAGACCGTGGAGGCGGCGCAGGGCGGTGCGGAGGGGGGTCCGCCGATGTGGGAGCTGCCGGTGCATCCGGAGGGTATCTACTACGCGTTGCGGCATTACGCGCGCCAGTTTCCGGGGCGGCCGCTGTATGTGGTGGAGAACGGGCTTCCGACGGAGAACGGGCAGGTGCGCCCGGATGGGTATACCCGCGCCGATCATCTGCGGGACACGGTGTATTGGTTGCAGCGGGCGAAGGCCGATGGGATGAATGTGGTCGGCTACAACTATTGGAGTCTGACGGACAACTATGAGTGGGGTTCCTACGCGCCGCGGTTCGGGCTCTATACGGTCGATGTGCTGACCGATCCGACGTTGGCGCGCCGCCCGACCGATGGGGTCGACGCGTATGCCCGGCTGATCCGCGCGGGTGGTGTGGCGCCGGATTATCGGCCGACGCGGGCTCCGGTTCCCTGTGTCCACATCGATGCGGCGGAGACCTGTGTCGGGGAGGATCCGGCCTAGCGCGGTTGTCGCCGGGTGGTGGTGGGGTTCCGGTAACGTCGGGCGGAAGTGCACGTGTTCGCGGGTGGGGCACGCTCCGCCCGGAGAGGTGATTCATGACGACCGATAGTCACCTGCCGCTCGGCTTGCGGTACCCGGCGGCGTCCTTCTCGGAGTATCTGCGCCGGTATGCGCCGCGGTTGTTGCCGGATCCGGATTTCGGCGGTGGCGCGAGTGGTGTCGCGCCGCACGGGACGACGATCGTCGCGATCGGTTATCGCGGTGGTGTGCTGGTGGCGGGTGATCGGCGGGGCACGATGGCGCATCTGGTGTCGACGCGCGATATGCAGAAGGTGTTCATCACCGACACGTATTCGGCGGCGGGTTTCGCGGGCACGGTCGGGATGGCGGTGGAGATGATCCGGTTGTTCGCGGTGGAGCTCGAGCATTACGAGAAGATCGAGGGAGCGTCGCTGACGTTCGACGGCAAGGCCACGAAGTTGTCGGCGATGGTGCGGGCGAATCTGCCTGCGGCGCTGCAGGATATGGCGGTGATCCCGGTGCTGGTCGGCTACGACCCGGACGCTGCGGAGCCGGAGCGGGCGGTGCGGATCGTGTCGTATGACGCGGTGGGTGGTCGGCAGGAGGAGCGTTTCGGTTACACGGCGGTCGGTTCGGGGTCGGTGTTCGCGAAGTCGTCGTTGAAGAAGACCTATCACCGTGCGATCGATGCGGAGGCGGCGTTGCGTCTGGCGGTGCAGGCGCTGTTCGACGCGGCCGATGACGATACCGCGACGGGTGGCCCGGATCTGTTGCGCGACATCTATCCGACCGCGGTGCTGGTCGATGCCGACGGCGCGGTGGAGGTGCCGGAGGAGCGTCTGGCGCGGATCGCCCGGGCGGTGGCGGATGCGCGTGCGGCCGCGGAGGGGCACTAGCGGCGGGATGTCCGCTTCGGGCGGTGCTGCGGGGAATGCGTTCGGGCGGCGGGGATTCGCGAATTTCCGGCCGTGTCGAGTTCGTGCCGCGTGAATTTTGTGACCGACGTCCTAGTGCTGTCTTGTTAAGCGTGTCACAGCAATCGGGGCGCGGCGCGTTGGGCATCGTCGCGGTGAAATCTGTGAATGTCGAGTTCAACGCCGTGCGCGAAAAGTTACTCGCCGGTTGGGTCACTCTTCGTCGGTAGGCCGTGGGAGCTGCGGCGATGCGTGGGAGATCGATCACGCTTGCCTGCTGTCGCGCAGCTGCTTACGGTGATTTTCGTCGATGGCCGATGATGCCCGATCGAATTCATCTTATCGATGTGCCGCGATATTCGGCTTCTGGGGCAATTCCACTGTTATCGCTCTGGGCGGCAGAGTTATTCATGCGGCACCGGCGAAACTGGAGCAATGGTACAACCAACCCCCTGGCAGGCAAGCAAGACGCGCGACCGTCGGAGCCGTGGCTCCGGAGGCACCGGACGCGGGGCGACGCCACCACGGGGTGTGGATTGGGGCTTCTTGTTCGCCGCGACCGCGAGCGCGGTCGGCTTCGCCTTGCTGTTCCAGCCGTGGCTTTCGGCGTCGGGTTCGGGTGGCGAGGCGCGCTCCGACGCGTTCGGCCGGGTGACCGGGGCGACCAATGGTTTCGACGAGTGGTCGGTGTCGAAGTTCCGTGACGTGAACATCAGCGGCGCCTGGGGTCTGCTGGCCGCGGCAGCGATGGTCGTCACCGTGTTCGCGGTGGTGGCGCAGCTGCGGTTGCGGACCCGCGGGTTCGCGCACCTGGTGGTCGGCTCCAGTGTGCTGGCGGCGATCGTGGTGCTGAGCGCCTTGCTGTACCTGGATGCCAGGGGGCCGGAATTGCGGATCCTGGTCGATCCGGGTGAAGGTCTCGGCGCGGGGTTGCTGCACCGTATCTTCGGCGAGGGCGGGTCGGGCAGCGGGGAACGGCGTATGGCCAGCGCCGGACTCACGCCCGTGGCGTTGGTCGCCGGCGTGCTGAGCTGCGCCGCCGCGGTGGCCGCGATCGCGCAGGGCGCTCGCCGCTACAGCCTCAGCCCGATGCGGGCCCTGTCGTGGTTGGTGACGCCGCCGCCCGCCGAGCCCGAGCAGACCGCGGCCGTCGCGGCGACGCCGCGGCCGGCGGTACAGCCGACGCCGGACGCCGCCGAGCGGCTGCTGTGGGACGAACTGGTCTTCGATGACGACTTGGTCGCCAACGTCACGTGGGTGCGGAACACGAACCCGCCGCGGCCGGAAACCTCAGGGCATCGGTCGACGCCGGTCCTCACCCGCTAGCGCCCGATGCTGTGGTCCGGTCCCAGTACGCGCGCTCGTGTCTCGGGCGACCACTGCACATATTCCAGCTCGGCTCCGTCGGCATGCCGGACGTAGACGAATGTCCCGGTGGCGCTGGTGAGTGGTCCTGCGATGAGTTCAGCGCCGCAGTCGGTCACCGTCCGCAGCAGAGCGTCGAGATCATCGACGATGACCGGGCCGACGGTGGTCCGGTAGCGCTCGACATCGTCCGGGTGGCCCGCGATCAGCAGGAAGTCGCCGACGGCGGCGAGTTCGGCGCGCTCGAAGCCGAAACGGAGATCGGCCTTCGCTCCGGCCAGCCGTTCGTAGGTCGGCAGGGCGGTGTCGAGGTCGGTGACGAAGACTCTGGCATAGGTTTTCAGGATGCGCACCGGTCCGACGCTAGGCGCGGATCGGCACGACCGGCAGTACGCACTCGAAGGTGAGTGGTGAGGGTGTCCGAGACCGAGGAGCAGCAGGCCAGGGCGGTCGCCCGGCGTGTTTTCGCGGCGCTGTCGACGAAGTGGGCGTTGCGGGTGCTCGAGGAGATCGGGGACGGCGAACGCCGTTTCGGCGAGTTGCATCGGGAGACGAGTTGCTGCGGCTGGTGCACGGTATGTGCGCGTGGTCGCGCGCCCATCTCGCCGAGTTGATGTGACAGCGGCTGCGTGCCGCACGTGTCAGTCCGGTAGCGGGGGTAGTTCGAGGTTTTCGCGGAAGGTCGCGCCGACGTAGTCGGAACCGGTGATGCCGCGGCGGCGTAGTTCGGGCAGCAGTCCGTTGACGACGAAGTCGCGGGTGCGTTCGTCGGCGAGTCCGCCGAGGGAGATTACATCGAGAACGCCTGCGTCGTAGCGTTCTTCGATCGCGTCGGCGAGTTGTTCGGGGGTGCCCGCGACGGCCCAGTGGCCGGTGTCTTTGGCGGCGATGATCAGCTCTCGCAATGTCTTTCCCGACCGTGCGAAGTTGCTGAAGATCTCCACGCGGCCGCGTCGGCGGTGCACGGAGGCCACGTCGGGGAGCACGTTGTCCGCGAGGGGCTTGTCCAGCGGCAGGCCGGACAGGTCGACGCCGCCGCCGAGCATGTCGGCGAGGGCGGCGCGTCCCGCTTCGAAGTCGGTCGCCTCGGCCTGTTCCCGCGCGAGGCGCTTCGCTTCGGCTTCGGTGGCGCCGTAGGTGGCGTGGAACGAGCTCATGATCAGCGGCAGGCCTTCGGCGCGGCCGAGTTCGCTCGCGCGTGCGCGAATGCGTTTGGTGTAGGTGACCGCGTCTTCGAGCGTCGGCAGTGAGGTGAACACGACCTCGGCGAATCGCGCGCCCAGTTCGATGCCGCCCGCCGATTGCCCGGCCTGGAATTGCACGGGTCTGCGCTGCGGTAGGGGCGGGATGTTCAGCGGTCCACGGACGGTGAAGTACCGCCCGGCGTGATCGATGGGCCGCACGCGGTTGGCGTCCAGGATCGCGCCGCCGCGCCCGTCGGGAGTCAGCGCGCCGGACTGCCAGCTGTCGAACAGGGCGTTGACCACCTCGAGGGATTCGGTGGCGCGGGCATACCGGTCTTCGGGGCTCGGCAGATCCTGGTCGCCGTAGTTCTCCTCCCCCACCGAGGAAGTCACCGCGTTCCATGCCGCGCGGCCGTTGCTGATGTGGTCGAGGGTGCCGAAGAGCCGGGCGAGGTTGTAGGGGTGGTGGAAGGTGGTGGTCACCGTGGCGATGAGGCCGACGTGCGAGGTGACGGCGCTCAGCGCGGACAGGAAGATCAACGGTTCCTGGGCGCCGATGGCGCCTTGTGCGCCGAAACTGAGCAGGTCGGCGGCGAAGAGGGCGTCGAATTTGTGTTGTTCGGCGATTTTCGCGATCTCGATCGATGACGCGATCGTCGTGGCGGACGGATCGATGGCCGCCGCGTACACGCTGACCGCACCGCTGACTCCCGTGACGGTCTTCAGGGGCCGTCGTCGCCCACCAACTTTGCCCATTGCGGCGACGCTACCGGTGCGCACCGCTGTCGTAACGGGTTGCGATCAGCGAGATGTTTTCTGTCCGAGCGGAATTTGCGGGGCGGTGCCACAGAGGTGATGTGGCATGGCTTCGTACACCGGGGCCGATCCTAGGCCTGTTCTCGCCCGTCGCCGTGGTCCTCGGCGGGTGTCCGGTCCGCGCGCGGCACCCGTACCACTCCGGTGTCGAGATCGATGTCGAACCGCGGTGTATGGGTCTGCCCGTCGCTGTCCTCGCTGCCCTCATGGTTCAGCTTCTTGCCAGGAAACAGCTCCCCGATGACGCCCATACGATCACCATACGCGCGAGCGGTATCCGACCGAGTCCGGCACGGCGCATCCCCGCCGATGGCGTTCGGTCGACGAGTGCGGACGTGATCGCCAGGCGATAGCGGTCGAACGGTTCCGTTTCGGCGACCGAGGGGCTGAGGCTCGGTTAGCATCATGTTCTGCTCCGATCGGCCGAGGACCGCGGCACGGGGAGCGCTGGGCGACCGATACAGGAATCGAACGACAGATCGGCCTACCGAATGGAATACGACGCCGACCTCGCCCAGGCTCGGGTCTTCTTGGAGTTGCTGACCCGGCAGGCCCGGACGTTGGCGCGGGACATCGAATCCACTTACCGCCACGATCCCGCCGCGCGGCACGCGCTGTACAGCGAATTGTGCGTGGTGCGCCGCTATATCGACCGACTGCACCGACGGTTCCCCGATACCGCGGGGCCGCAAGTGCGTCGGCAGCTGGTCGTCACCCCGGGTACACGGCCGGTGCTGGGTTGAGGGGTGCCGTTGTCAGTGCCCCGGCGCGGTGGCCGTGCGCTCGGGGACGGGCACGGTGAGCATGGCGACGATCATGTCCACGATCTCCGCGGCGTCCCCGGGGTGGGCGGTGCGCACCCCTGCTTCCAGGGTGCGTTCGTAGTCGGCGATCAACGCGAACATGACGGTGGCCATGGTTTCCAGGCGTTGCCTGCGCAGCCGCCGCGGCAGAGCGGTCAGCGCGGCGTCGAGGCGGGTGGCGATGATGCGGACGGCGGCGCGGTCGGCGTCGGCGAGACGGTGCGCGTCCGCCACGACGGGATGGGTGCGTACCGCTTCCAGGAACCGGCCCAGATGGGTCACCCGGTCGTGGCCGAGCAGTTCGAGGATCGGGGTCGCGAGCATGGCGACGAGGGTGTGCACGTCGTTGGTGCGGCCGTCGGCCTCGTGGGCGGCCAGCAGCTGCATGCGCCGCTGTTCGAGCCAGTTCATCCGGCGCTCGACGATGGCCTCGATCAGTCCGGTGCGCGAATCGAAGTAGTAGTGCACGGCGGAGTTGTTGCGCTGGCCCGCGGCGGCGGCGATGTCGCGCAGCGGCACGTCGAGGCCGCGTTCGGCGATAAGGCGTTCTCCGGCGTCGAGCAAGGCGGTGCGCGATTCGTCGCTCGGCATGCACGCACTCTACTAAACACGAGTATTGACGATGTTAAACACAGATGATTAATTAAACGGCGTGGATAATGTGGCGGTGGTCACCGGTGCCGCGTCCGGCCTCGGCGCCGCGCTGTGCCGCCTGTTGGCCGCGCGGGGCGTCGCGGTGGTGGCCGCCGACATCGACGCCGCCGGGCTGGTCGGGCCGGCCGCCGATACCGCGATCCACACCCAGGTCGTCGACGTCTCCGACGACGACCAGATGCGCCGCTTGGTGCACGGCGCCGTGGCCGAGCTGGGGCTCCACTGATGCGCGCGCAGGGCTCCGGCCACATCGTCAACGTGGCGTCGCCGGCCGGATTGACACCGGTGGCGCCGTCGGCCGCGTACGCGATGACCGAGCACGCGGTGGTCGGGCTCAGCACCGCGCTGCGCGTGGAAGCGGCCGCCGCCGGTGTCCGCGTGAGCGTGGCCGTGCCCGGCGGGGTCGCGACCGACATCGTCGATTCCGGGATCGACCTGCCCGGGTACTCCTATCGCGAACCGTTGCGCCGGACGCCGATCGGGATGACCGGCTCCGAACGGGCCGCGCGGCACATCCTGCGTGGCATGCGGAAGAACCGGCCCTACATCGCACACCGGTGGTGTCCGGGTCTGCTGAGCCGTCTCGGAGGCCGCCGATGATCACAGGCGGCCCGATCTTCCAATTGTGCTGGGTGGTGGGTGATCTGGCTTCGGCTCGTGAGACGTTCACCACCCGATACGGAGTCGGTGAATGGTTCACCATTCCGGAGGTCCGCTTCGGGCCCGATGCGGCCGAATTGCGCGGGGCGCCGGCCGATTACACGATCGGTGTGGCGCTCGGTTATGCGGGTGGCCAGCAGTTGGAGCTGATCGAGCCGCGTGGCGGGGTGAGCCTGTACGCCGAGCATCTCGATCGGGTCGGCCCCGGACTGCATCACGCCGCGTGGGTGCCCGAGGACTACGACGCCGCGCTCGCCGAGGCCGCCGCGGCCGGTATCGAGATCACCGCGCGCGGCCGGTTCGATGGCGTCGGGATGGAGTTCGCCTATCTCGAGGGCGGGCCGATCGGCTCGCACATCGAACTGCTGCGGTTGTCACCGCAGATGCGAGCGCTGTTCGACCATTTGATTCCGGAAGGATTCACCAACCCATGGCAGTAGGCGGCGACCCACGGCAGTCCGCGATGCCGTCGCGGCGCCACGGTCGCGCCTGCGGCAGTTCCCCTCACGTCTCGGCAACCGCCCGGGACCCGCGCGGCGCGCTCGACGCGCCAGGAAGGCAGGCACCATGCGTTTCACCTACGCCGAGACGATGACCGACCCGTCGTATTACCTCGCTCTGGCCAAGGCCGCCGAGGAGGCGGGCTACACCTCCATGGCGGTCGCCGACAGCGTGGCGTACCCGAAGGAGTCCGACGCGAAATATCCCTACACCCCCGACGGGAACCGGGAGTTTCTCGAGGACAAGCCGTTCGTCGAGGCATTCGTGCTCAGCGCGGCGATGGCGGCGGTGACCACCACGCTGCGGTTCACGCCGTTCGTGCTGAAGCTGCCGATTCGCCCGCCCGTGCTGGTGGCCAAGCAGGCCGCGTCGGTGGCCGCGCTGAGCGGCAACCGGTTCGGGCTCGGTGTCGGCATCAGCCCGTGGCCGGACGATTTCGAGATCATGGGGGTGCCGTTCGACAAGCGCGGCGCGCGGATGGACGAATGCATCGACATCGTGCGCGGACTTTCGGCAGGCGGGTACTTCGAATACCACGGGCAGTTCTACGACATTCCGCCGATCAAGATCAGCCCGGTGCCGACCGAACCGGTACCGATCCTGATCGGCGGCCACAGCAGGCCCGCGTTGCGCCGGGCCGCGCAGCGCGGCGACGGGTGGATGCACGCCGGTGGCGACGGCGCCGAATTGGACCGGCTGCTGGGCGAATTGGACACGTTGCGCGCGGAGTACGGCACCCGCAAGGACTTCGAGGTGCACGTCATCTCGCTGGACGGTTTCACTGTCGACGGGATCAAACGTCTCGAGGACAAAGGGGTCACCGATGTGATCGTCGGCTTCCGGCTGCCCTACACCACCGAACAGGACACCGAGCCGCTGGAGACCAAGATCGCCAACCTGTCCCGCTTCGCGGAGAAGGTCATCGCCCGGGTCGACGGGTGACGCCGGGTGCGGGTCAGGACCCTAGCGCGGCGGCGGCCGCGGCGAGGGTCCGCGCTCGGTAGCCCGCGCCGAACAGCGCGACGTGCACCAGCAGCGGATGCAGCTGGTGCAGCGGCGTGCGGGTGCGCCATCCGTCGGCCGGCGGGTGGGTTTCGTGGTAGGCGGCGCGGATACGGTCCAGGTGTGGAGCGCCGAAGAGGGCGAGCATGGCCAGATCGGTCTCGCGGTGGCCCGCGTGCGCGGCGGGGTCGACGAGCATCGCCCGTTCCCGCGTCCACACGATGTTGCCCGACCAGAGATCGCCGTGGATGCGGACCGGTGGTTCGGCGGGGCCGGCCAGCTCATCGATGCGATCGATGACGCGTTCGATCAGGCGGGTGCCGTCGGCGCCGAGCGCCGCCGACGCCCGAGCGAGGTAGGGCGCGAGGCGCTGCTCGGCGTACCACCGCGACCACGGGCCGTCGGTCGGGGTGTTGGGCAGTGGCAGGCTCGCGATCCAGCCTTCCCACGGGGCCCCGAACTGCTCGGCGCGGGCGGCGTGCAACGCGGCCAGTTCACGGCCGAATCGCTCGGCGGCCGCTGGGGTGGGTCCGGTCTCCTCCAGCCAGGGCAGCACCAGGGTCCGGTCGTCGGCGGCCAGGACCTGCGGCAGCAAGGCCCCCGCCGGGTCGGGCGCGGTGGCGCGCAGCCAGGACAGGCCCGCAGCTTCGGCCGCGAAGACGGATGTCGGCTCGGCCGAAGCCTTCACGAAAACGGTTCTGCCGTCGGCTGTTTCGGCGCGGTGCAGCGTCCACGCGTGGCGGGCGCCGAGATCGGTGACGGCGCGGACGGGCGCGTCCAGCAGGGCCGACAGCTGGGCCGCGCGGCTCACCGGGCGCCCGCGGTGAGCCGTTTCATGGTGTCCTCGTCGGCGGGGAAGAACGACTCGATGGCCAGTTCGGCGACGGTGACGTTCATCGGGGTGCCGAACACCGTCGTGACGCTGAGGAAGGACAACTCGTTGCCGTCGTGCTCGATCCGCAGCGGCACCACCGCCTGGTCGGGTTCGGGCACGGTGAGCTCCACTTCGCCACCGGGGTAGGACCGCAGCTCCTCGAGCAGGTCGGCCAGGTCTCTGGCGCCGGTGACCTCTACTTGGCGCGTCAGACGGGCGAGGATGTGGCCACGCCATTCGGCGAGGTTGCGGATGCGGCCGGCCATACCGTCGGGGTGCAGGCTCAGCCGCAGCGCGTTCACCGGCGGTTTCGTCAGTGCCGGATCGATGTCCGCGATGAGCACGGCCACGCCGCTGTTGGCGTCGATCATCGTCCAGTTCTGGTCGATGGCCAGCGCGGGGTAGGGCTCGTGGCCCGCGAGGATCTGGCGCATGGCGCCGCGGACGGCGTTCATGGCCGGAGTGTCCAGACCGGGCTGCGCGTAGGCGGGCGCGTAGCCCGCGGCCAGCAGGACGCGGTTGCGTTCGCGCAACGGGATCTCCAGATGCTCCGACAGGTGCACGATCATGGTGCGGCTCGGGGTGGCGCGCCCGGTTTCGATGAAGCTCAGGTGCCGCGCCGAGGTGTCGGCCCGTCCGGCCAGCTCCAGCTGGCTGAGCCTGCGTTCCAGGCGCCAATGTCGCAGCAGGTCACCTGCCGTTGGGGTAGTCACGCCCCGATCCTACGAACGGCCGGCCGTCGCGGCCATTACCTCTCGGGTAAGGGCCGCCGATACCTGCGGCGTCCCGGCCGTTCCGGTCGCCGTGCCCGCGCGGGAACACGAATGTCCGGCCGGAAGCGTGTGCTCCGGCCGGAACTCGGGCGCTGTCAGGCCATTTCGGGGACGCGCAGATGCGCGAACGCCAGCTCGAACTCCCCGACCTCGAGCACGTTGGCGCCGACCCGCTGAGTCGCCGCGCTCCTGATCCGAGTGCTGTGCTCGCGGGTGGCGTCCATCGCCTCGCGAGTCGCCCACACCATCGCGCCCACCCCTCGGCCGCTGTCCCGGTCGACGAACAGGCTGGCGCTGCAGAATCCGTCGAGCGTCTCGATCTGCGGCAGCACTTCCATCCGGAATGTGTCGATCAGGCGCTCGACCTGCCCTGGGTCGACCTGCACCCAACTGCACCTGGCGCAGGCGGCGTCGCCGGCGGGATGGTCGCGGTGCATCGCCGCGATGTCCCATTCCTCGACGCGCTCCACCTCGCCGCCGAGTCGGCGGGCCAGGCCGTCGCGCAGTTGCTGGGCCCGTCCTCTGCTGGCATGCAATGCCTCCTGCGATTCCCACGAGGTCGTAGCGATGCAACGTCCCGTCGACCGGTTCACCAGCAACGACATGCCGACCCACCCCTGCAGCTCAGGCAGATTCGACATCACTTCATCGCGGAGGTATGCGATCCCGTCGTCCATCGATGACGGCTGGGCCGCGATTGTGCTGGAACGTGCGTACACGGGCCACCTCCCGAATGCTCATGGCGGCGCCCCGGTGGCGCCACCGGACATACTCACCTTCCTCCAGCCCACGCCCACACGCAATGCCTCGGCTACCGTTCGGCTATCCCGTTGCCGCGGTGTCCGGTGGCCAGGCGTACCAAGGCCGCACGCAGGTCCGGGCGGGTCCGCGAGGCGGTCAGCTCCGCGAGCGCGATATCGGCGATCGCGGCCACGATCAGCGTCGCGACCGGTTCCGGGTCCGCCCACCCGGCGGCGGCGAGATCGTCCGTGATGACCAGCGCGGCTTGCCGATTGCGCGCCGCGACCTGCTCACCGAGGCCCGCTTCGGAGCGCGCCTGGATCAGCAGCGCCTTCGTCGCCGGCTGGGCCAGGCAGCCGTCGAGGTAGGCGTGCATACCCGCGGTCAGCCGCTCGATACCCGGCGGCGTGCCGGAGACGGTGTCCAGCACCTGGGCGAACAAGTCCTCGTGGAAAGCGTGGTGCAGCGCTCGGATGTAGTCTCCGCGGCTGGACCAGTGCTGATAGAAGCTGCCTTTGGCCATGTTCGCCTGCGCGACGATCGCGTTCACCGACAGTTTGGCCAGATCCGCCTCCCCCAGCAGGGTGCGGCCCGCGTGCAGCAGTGCCTTGCGGCCGGGCTCGGCCGACCTCACGACCCGGCCACCGAGGTGAGCGGTCCGACGATCGGCGCGACCACCGGGCATTCCACCGACCGGGCGTGCTCGGGATCCAGCGCGTCGAGCACTTCGCGCACCGCGACCGGATCGGAGGTGAGCCCGTAGTGTTCGGAGTAGTCGGTGGCGCACAGGTCCTGCAGCACGATGTTGCGGGCGTTCGGCCCGTCGAGCATGCCGGTGGTGTAGGGCGTGGCGATCTCGTCGTAGCGGCTGACGATGCTGACGAACTGCACATCGGGCACCAGCCGGGCGTCCGCTTTCAACTCCCGCAGAAACGGCGAGTCCGGCGACATCTGGCAGGGGCCGCAGTCGGCGATGGCGTCCGCGGTGCCCGGCAGATCCCGCAGGGGCTTCGCCGCGGTGTCGGCGCCGCTGAGCGTCGACCCGTGATAAGGAGCGCCCAGCCCGATGTGGCGTGCGACCTTTCCGGCGCCGCCGAGGTGGTGGAAGTAGTAGAACGGCACCGCACCGCCCATCGAATGCCCCACGACATCGACCTTCGCCGCGCCGGTGGCGGCGAGGACGCGGTCGATGAACGCTCCGATCTGGCGGGCGCTCTCGGGGACCGGCGCCACCGCGCCCAGCGCCGGACCGAACGCACCGGTGCCGTAGGTGGTGGTGTACACGCAGTAACCGGCGGCCGCCAGCAACGGCGACAGGGTCTGCCAGCTCACCGTCTCGTTGCCCAGGCCGTGCAGCAACACTACGGGATTCGGATGTGCGGCACCCGGGTGGCAGCTCCAATCGTTGGCTCCCGGCGGGGGCGCCCCCGGCGCCGCCAGCTGCGCGGCCAACCCCGCCAGATAGCTGTAGGGAACGCTCGCGGGCTCCTGCGCCCCGGCGACGGGCGCGGCTCCCAGGAGGCACACCGCGGCGGTGGCCGTCGATGCGGCGAATCGAAGCAAGGTTCGCACCTGCTACTCCTTCACTGAACACGCTATGACCGACCGGTCGGTCATAGCGTACAGGTGTCGCGGCCGGGCGGGAAGGGCGAAGCGGAGCGCCCGATCGACCGGCCTGCCGCCGCCCGGTGTGATGCTCCGTCGTGGCTCGCGCGCCACGGCATGATCGATCTGCCGTAGCCTGGGGCGGGTGACCGATCCGGTGAAACTCGAGGACTCCGAATCGCTGCGGTTGGCGCGTCTATTCCTCGGCCGCACAGTGGATCTGGTCATCGACCGCCCGTACGGCAGCCACCATCCGCGATGCGGATTCCGCTATCTCGTCAACTACGGATACGTTCCGCTCACCCGCGCCCCCGACGGACAAGAACTCGACGGGTACTTCCTCGGACCGTCCGAACCTCTGGTCTTCGCCCGCGGACGCTGTGTGGGGATCATCCACCGGTTCTACGACGATGACGACAAGCTGCTCGTCGTCGCGGACGGCAGCCCCGCGCTCGACGACGCGGTGATCGCCGACGCCGTCGAGTTCCAGGAGACCGCCGGTCACTACGTGATCATCGGCAGGTGACCGGCAGCCCCTCTCGATTGGGCACGCCGATACCGGGTAGGCCCCTGCCATGGAACTGTTGGTGATTCTCGGACTCGCGGTGCTGGTCGGCGCGGTGATCCTGTATCGCAAGAGGTCCGGCAAACGGCCCGACGCACCCGAGGCACCCGGAAACGACGGCGAGTAGGGAGCGGCTATGAACGCGATGGACCCCGACCCCGCGAAAACTCCCGACCTGGAACCCGGCGGCGGGGTGTCGCCCGGCGCCACACCACCGGACACCCCGCAGACGTCCGGTCTGTCCGCGCCGGAGCCGAGCACCCGACACCACTTCCCGGTCACCGGCGTGCTGGCGATGCTCATCGGGGCGCTGGTGATCCTGCTGTTCGTCGCCGTCGCGGTCGGGCTCGTGGTGACGATGCTGTGACCCGCCGCCACCGGCGGTCGGCCGATCCGGGAGATCGGCCGACCGTGGGGCTATCGCGCGCCGAGGGTCACAGGATCGGCCTGCCGCCGGTGACGGCGATCCGAGCGCCCGAGACATAGCTGCCGTCGTCGGAGGCCAGCATGACATAGGTGGGCGCCAGTTCGGCCGGTTGACCGGCGCGGCCCAGCGGGGTGTCGTCCCCGAAGTGGGTGACCTTCTCCACCGGCATGGTGGACGGGATCAACGGAGTCCAGATCGGTCCCGGCGCAACGCTGTTGACCCGGATCCCGCGCTCACCCAGTAGCTGCGCGAGGCTGGCGGAGAAGTTCGCGATGGCGGCTTTGGTCGCCGCGTACGGAGCCAGGGTGGGCGAGGGCATGTCGGAATTCACCGAAGAGCTGCCGATGATCGACGACCCCGGCGGCATGTGCGGCAGCGCCGCCTTCACCAGGTAGAAGTAGGCGTTGATGTTCAGCTTGACGGTGTGCTCGAACTCCTCGTCGCTGATCTCTTCCAGGGTCTCGTGCGTCATCTGGAACGCCGCGTTGCTCACCAGGACGTCGATCTTGCCGAATTCCCGCACTGCCCGGTCGATGACGGCGCGGCAGTGGGCGGCTTCGGACAGGTCGCCGGGCACGAGCACGGCTTTGCGTCCGGCCTGCGTCACCAGATCGGCGACTTCCTTCGCGTCCTCGTCCTCGTCGAGGTAGGAGATCAATACGTCCGCGCCTTCACGCGCGTAGGCGATCGCCACCGCCCGCCCGATGCCGCTGTCGGCGCCGGTGACGACTGCGGCCTTGCCGGTCAGTTTGCCGGAACCGCGGTAGCTGTCCTCACCGCAATCCGGCACCGGAGTCATCTTGGCCTGGATACCGGGGACTTTCTGCTGCTGCTCGGGAAACCCCATGTCGGTCCTCCTTCTGGCGTTTCGGGGCTGTGGGTGGTTCAGCTGTCGTGCTGGCGGCGCCAGTCGCGCACCGCGTCGCGGGCCCGGTCGAACAGCGCCAGCGGCGGGCCCGCCGCCAGGTTCGCGAGCGCGGACTCCCCCGCGTGCGGGTGCGGCCGGGTGGGCGCCACGGCCTCGGCGGCCCGCAGCGATCCGGCCATCCGCTGGAGCTGGCTGCTGGAGAACTGGGCGCGCAGCAGAGCGAATTCCTCGGCCTCCTCGTGCGCGGCGTGCTCGTCCACCGCGTCGGCGAATTCGGCGAGCCGGGCATCGAATTCGGGATGGTCCACCCCGAGGTCGTAGAGGTCGGCCAGCGCGCGTTTGGCCGCGTTCTCCTCCTCCAGCCGCGGTTGCACGATGTCGGCGTCGGCGCCGAACCGGGCCCGTCCGGCGACCGGATGCACGACCTCCTCCTCGGCGCTCTCGTGCACGGCCAGCAACCGCACCAACTCGGTGAACAAGTCCTGTTTCCCGTCGTTACCCGACTTCAGTCGCGCCAGCAGCGTGCGGATCTCCTCGTGCTGGGCGGTGAGCAGGTCGACGACATCCTGGTCGGTCATCGCAACACTCGTTTCTGTTGTCGTGGAATGCGTTCGTGGGCTCAGGTTTTCGTGCCCTGGGCGACCGGCCGCCGGGTCGCCGCGCGGACCGGGGATCATGTGCCCGTGGCGAGGCCCGTCGCCCGGCGGGTACCCGGGCGGACGGACGCCAATCAGCGCGCCGCTGCTACTCCGATTCCGGTGGGGGCAGCAGCCGCGGAACCAGCACCGCGGCGACGGTGGCGGTCGTCGCGCAGGTGGTCGCGATCCCCCAGCCGACCGGATCCAGCGGGCGGCAACCGAAGTAGCCGCACAGTCCCGGTGTCATCACCACCGCGCCGAGCACCGCACCGCTGGCGGCCGTGGTGAGCCACACCAACGGGCTGCGGTAACCGGAGACCAGCGTCTGACCCAGCTGTGTGCCGATGAGCGCGACCAGGCCGATGGTGGCGGCGCGGCGCTGCGTGCCGGTCATCCGGCCGAGGGTCCAGGCGACCGAGGCGCTGGTGGCCGTGGCGACGCCGCGCACGCCGAGCGTGTGCAGCAGGTCGGGGCCCAGGCGCGCGGGCGGCAGTTCGGCCAGCCGCTCCGCCGCGCGCTGCGCTTGGGCCTGCGGGTCGTCGGTGTCGTCGGGATCGACCGCGTCCCGTTCCCGCGACAGCGCCAGCGCCATGGCGGGGAACATGTCGGTGAGCATGTTCACCAGCAGGAACTGCCGGGTGCCCAGCGGCGCCTGGCCGCTGACGGCGGTGCCGTACAGCGTGAAGGCGACCTCGCCCGCGTTGCCGCCGACCAGCACGCCGACGGCGTCGGTGACCCGCTGCCACATGCCGCGGCCTTCGACGAGGGCGTGCAGCAGCACCAGGGGGTCGGGATGGGTGAGCACCATGTCGGCGGCGTTGCGGGCGGCGACCGAACCCTGTGCGGCCAAACCGATTCCGACGTCGGCGGTGCGGATCGCGGCGGCGTCGTTGCTGCCGTCGCCGGTCATCCCGACCACGTGTCCCGCGCGGCGCAGCGCCGCCACGATGCGCACCTTGTGTTCCGGGCTGACGCGAGCGAACACCGTGCTCTGTTCGATCAGTTCCGCACGCGCGGTCTCGTCCAGACGGTCGAGATCCGCGCCGGTCACCACCTCCCCCGCCTCGATGCCGAGCTGGCGGGCCACCGCCGCCGCGGTCACCGGGTGGTCGCCGGTGATCATGCGGACGCTGATTCCGTTGCGCTGCAACGCGGTGACCAGCGGCACCGTCTGCGGGCGCGGGGCGTCGGCGAGGCCGATGAAGCCGAGCAGACTCAGTTCGGCGACCGCCGCCTCGACGTCGTCGGGTTCGGTCGGCAGGTCGCGCCGGGCCACCACCAGCACCCGCAAGCCCTGCTCGGCCAGATCGCGAACCACCTGTTCGGCGCGTTCACGCAGGCGGTCGTCGAAGGGATGGTCGGTCTCGTCGATCCGCACGCCGGTGCAGCGCGAGAGCACCACCTCGGGGGCGCCCTTCACGATCAGCCGCAGTTTGCGGGAGGTGTGGCCGAGGGTGGCGGCGTAGCCGCGGTTGGATTCGAACGGGATCTCCTCGATCGCGTCCCAGCGGCGGGGGTCGTCGCCGAGCGCCTCGGCCGCGGCCTCGACCACCGCGCGGTCGGTGGCGTGCACGATCGGGCCCTCGGCGGGATCGGGGCAGGCGCGGGTCGCGGCCCGCAGCAGGCGGTGCGCGTGCTCGCAGTCGGCGTCGGCGGGCCACTGCTCGTCGAGATCGGCGAGTGTGGTCAGGCGCAGCCGCCCCTCGGTGAGGGTGCCGGTCTTGTCGAAGCACAGGGTGTCCACCCGGCCCAGTGCCTCGACGGTGCGGCTGGCGCGCACCAGCACGCCGTGTCGCGACAGCCTGCGGGCGGCGGCGAGCTGAGCGACCGTGGCCACCAGCGGCAGTCCTTCGGGGACCGCGGCGACCGCGACCGCCACGCCGTCGGCGATCGCGGTGCGCAGCGGCCTGCCGCGCAGCATGCCCAGTCCGGTCACGATGCCGCCGCCGCTGAGCGTCAACGGCAGGGCCCGGTCGGTCAGGCGGCGCAATTGCGCCTGCACACCGGCCTTTTCCGGCGGGATGGCACCGGCGGCGGCGCGGCCGGCCTGGGTGTCGTGACCGACGGCCACGACGATCGCTCGCCCGGTGCCGTTGACCACGGTGCTGCCTTCGAAGACCATGCAGGCGCGCTCGGCCAGCGCCCGGCCCGGGGTCGCCGCGACCTGTTTCTCGACGGTGATCGATTCGCCGGTGAGGCCGGATTCGTCCATTTCCAGATCGTCCGCGCGCAGCAGCCGGGCATCGGCGGGGACCACTTCCCCGGCTCGCAGCACGATCACGTCGCCGAGTTCGAGGAGGTCGGCGGGCACCAGGTGCTCGCGCGGTTCGGCGGTGTCGAGGTCGGCGCGGTCGATCACGCGGGCGCTGAGCTGCTCGCCTTCGAACAGGCGGAACAGCGCGTTCTCCGCGCGCTGGCGCTGCCAGGCGGAGACCAGCGCGTTGACGCCGAGCACCGACGACAGCAGCACCGCGTCCGACGGCGCGCCGAGCACCGCGGTGGCGACCGCGCCGACGCCGAGGATCGGGGTGAGCGGATCGGCGAGTTCCCGGCGCAACTGACCGGCGAACGACGCCGCCGCCGCGATGACGCTCACGCCGGGGATGCGGGCGACCGCGCCGGGCCGGGCGCGCTCGGACACCGCGAGCGGCCGCGGCAACCGGCTCAGCACCTCTTGGGGTTCGAGGGCGTGCCAGGGCAGCAACGGTGCCAGCGTGGCCGGTGGGGCGGTGCGCGCCGAACGCCATCCGGTGTAGGCGCCGGTGAGCAGACCGGTGTAGTGGGCGGCGGTCATGGGCGACGAGCGGCCCGCGCTGTCCGGGGCGACCGCGAGCAGCAGACCGCCCAGCGCCGCGCCGGACAGGGCCAGTGATCGGCCGCGTTCGCTCACCTGACGGGCCGGAGCGACGGCGGCGAGGACGCGGTCGGCCTGTGCGAGGTCGCGGCAGACCGCGTCGGCGGTCCACGGCATCTGCAGCGCGTTGTCCTCCCGCACGGCCAGACCGATCGCGACGTCGGCGTGGGCCAGCGCCTTGTGCGCGCGGGGACTCAACACGGCGACGACGTGACCGTCCTGCTGCAGAGCGCGCACCAGCCCGCTCATCGACGTGGACGGGGAGACGAATTCGTCGGCCATGGACCGCAACTCGGCGGCGTCGGCGCTCGCGGCGAGCGTCACGCGCAGGCCCGCGCTGCGCGCCCGGCCCAGCAGCGCGTATGCCCGCCGGTCGAGTTCCCGGCCGACCAGGACCCGCCCGACCGGTGTTCCGTTGTCGTGGAGTTCGCGCCACACTGGGCGGCGCGTCACACCGTCGTCGGGTTTTCCGGTCGCGGGGTGCACCAGTCTGCGGTGGCCGCCGGCCGACAGGTAGCGGCCGGTGTGGTCGGGCTGCGCGTCGTCGCGGCTTTCGCCGGTCTCGTGCTCCCACAGCAGCCGCTGGCTCGCGCTCCATACCTCGGCGACCGACCATCTCGGGTCGCTCGCTTCGGCCTCGAGGACCAGACGCCGTGTGGTCAGCAGCGATTCTCCATCGATGACCAGCGCCGACAGTCGGTCCAGCCGCCGCCACACCCGCGGGTGCAGCGTCAGCACACCCGCGCGGCCCAGCATCGTGGAGACCAGCGCGCCGTAGGCCTCGCGGCTGGCCCGCGCCGCCTTGGGGGCTCCGAGTTCCAGTGCGTCGGCCGCGCCGAACAGGCCACGTCCGCCGAGGACGGAGGTGACCGCGCCCGCCAGCGCACCCGCGGCCGTTTCGTCGGCAACCCGTTCGATCGGGCCCTGCGGCATGTCGACCACACGGTCGGGCGGGGTCAGCGGGTCGCACACTTCCGCTGGGCGGCGGTCGATCTCGGCCTCCCAGTCCTGCCATTGCACGTAGCGGGTGAGCGATTCGGTCAGCGTGAAACCGCGGTGCACCGCGTCGATCACCAGATTCGCCGTGCCCGCCGCCGCACTGTTGCCCAGGGCGTTGCCGATCGCGTTCGCCGTGGTCAGCACCAGATCGGTCCGTGGACGGCCGAGCTGATCCTCGAGCCGTTTGCGGAGGCGGGGCTGGGTGTCGACGAAGGCGGCGGCGGCGCGCAACACACGGGCGGGTCCGCGCAACGGCAGCACGGCGCTCATGGCGGACAACCCGATCGCGCACACGTCGCCCGCGACCTGGATCCCGGCCGCCAGCAGCGGTTCCCGGTCCCCCGGGTGCTCGCAGCCGCGACTCCAGTCCAGATCGCCGACCGCGGTATCGGTCTCGACGGATTCGATGGCCGACACCAGGGCGGGCAGGTCGGCCGCACCGTGCTCGAGAGCGGCCACGACGCGGCCGGTCACCGCGTTCACTCGCCACCAACGCACATCGCGGCGGCGGTCCAGCGTCCGGTGCAGCGCCTCGGTGATGTCTCCGCTCCTGCCGGAGTCCAGGCCGCGCACCTCCACGGTGACCCGGTCCTCGTTGAGCGCCACCCGGCGCCGGGAGCGCAGCGCGTGCGGGTCGATCAGCGCGGCCAACTCGTCGCGCAACTCCTCGTTACTGCCCAGATTCAGCAGCGACACGCCTGCCCGTGCGCCCGCTGCCACCGCCTGCACCGGCGCCTGCGCCGCCTTCATTCCCACATCGACGGCCTTCTCCACGCTCGCGCGGGCCATCTCCGCCGCAACGGAGGTCGGCGCCTCGAGCCACCACGGTGAGACGACTCCGCGTAGTAAGAAGCTCATACACGGCAGCTACCCAGGCATGCGCAGAGCAAACCGTCCGCGGCCGCGGTGCGGGCACCGCGGCCGGGTCCGGTGCGGACCCGCTCCGCCGGTCAGTTCGCGGTCGGGTCGAGCACGATCTTCACCGCGCCGTCGGTCTTCTGCTGGAAGGTGGCGTAGGCCTGCGCCGCATCGGTCAGTGGGAGGCGGTGGGTGGCGAAGGTGTCCACGCCCAGCGGGTCGCCGTCGCGCAGCAGCGGCATGATGTCGTCGACCCACCGTTTGACGTTCGCCTGGCCCATCCGCAGCTGGATCTGCTTGTCGAACAACACCCGCATCGGCAGTGGGTCGAGCATGCCGCCGTAGACGCCGATCACCGAGATCGTGCCGCCGCGACGGACGATGTCGATGGCGGAGTGCAGTGCCGCGAGCCGGTCGACGCCCGCGGTGTCCATCACCTTCTGGGCCACGAAATCGGGCAGGAACGCCGCCGAGCGCTGGGCCATCGACGCGATCGGCGACCCGTGGGCTTCCATCCCCACCGCGTCGATCACCGAGTCGGTGCCCCGGCCGTCGGTCCAGCCGCGGATGATGTCGCCGAGCGGCTCGTCGACGGCGTCGAGGTCGATCACTTCCATGCCGCGCTCGGCCACCCGCGCCAGCCGCTCGGGTACCCGGTCGACACCGATGACGCGATAGCCGCGATGCGCGGCCACCCGGCAGGCCATGTCCCCGATCGGGCCCAGACCCAGCACGGTCACCGATCCGCCGTCGGGCACCCCGGCGTATTCCACGGCCTGCCACGCGGTGGGCAGCACGTCCGACAGGTACAGGAAGCGGTCGTCGGCCGGTCCGTCGGGCACGGTGATGTGGGTGGCGTCCGCGTGCGGCACCCGCAGATACTCGGCTTGGCCGCCGGGCACCTGCCCGTAGAGCTTCGAATAGCCGAACAAGGCGGCGCCGCAGCCGTATCGGCGGACCTGCGTCGTCTCGCACTGGGTGGGCAGCCCGGTGCGGCACATGTAACAGGCGCCGCAGCTGATCTGGAACGGGATGACCACGCGGTCACCGCGTTCCAGCCCGGTGACGGCCGAACCGGTCTCCACCACACGTCCCATGGGTTCGTGGCCGAGGACGTCGCCGTTGCTCATGTAGGCGCCGAGCACCTCGTACAGGTGTAGGTCGGATCCACAGATGCCGGTGGAACTGACCTCGATGATCGCGTCCGTCGGGGCCTCGATCCGAGGATCGGGCACCGTCTCCACGGCGATTTTGTGTCGCCCTTGCCAGGTCACTGCCTTCATCCGCGCGGCTCCTCGGTCGGGGTCGGTACTTTGTCCCCGGTCCTACCCGGACACCTGTGCCCGAAACGACCGCGCCGGGGTTTGCCGTGGGGCAACACCGCAGGCCACGGCTCGGTGCGCGGCGGGTACACCGGATGTGTGCCGCCGCGGATTCGGGGTAGGCGGTTGCCGTGGACCATTCACGAGCTCCCCTGCTGGAAGCCCTCGCCGACTATCACCGGCTGGGCCGGTACGGCTTCACGCCCCCTGGGCATCGGCAAGGACGCGGAACCGACGAACGCGTCCTGGACGTGATCGGCCGCGACGCCTTCGGCTCCGATGTCCTGGCCGTCGCCGGGCTCGACGACCGACTCTCGCGCGGTGGCTATCTGTCGCGCGCCGAAGCGCTCATGGCCGACGCGGTGCGCGCGGAATCGGCGTTCTTCTCCACCTGCGGCAGTTCGCTATCGGTGAAGGCGGCCATGATGACGGTGGCGGGCGGTCACGACGGCGGCCTGCTGGTGGCGCGCGACAGCCACAAATCCGTGGTCGCCGGGCTGATCTTCTCCGGTGTCCAGCCGCACTGGATCACCCCGCGCTGGGACGCCGAGCAGCATTTCGCCCACCCGCCCTCGCCGCGGCAGGTTGCCGAGGCGTGGGAGGAACACCCCGACGCCGCGGGCGCGTTGATCGTGAGCCCGAGTCCCTACGGCACCTGCGCGGACATCGCCGGCATCGCCGAGGTCTGTCACCAGCGCGGCAAGCCGCTCATCGTCGACGAGGCGTGGGGGGCGCATCTGCCGTTCCACGACGACCTGCCGACCTGGGCGATGGACGCCGGGGCGGACCTGTGTGTGGTCAGCGTGCACAAGATGGGCGCCGGTTTCGAGCAGGGCTCGGTCTTCCACGTCCAAGGCGATCTGGTCGACACGATCAGGCTCAGCGAATGCGCGGACCTGCTGATGACCACCAGCCCGAACGTGCTGGTCTACGCCGCGCTCGACGGCTGGCGCAGGCAGATGGTCGAGCGGGGGCAGGAACTGCTCGGTTCCGCGCTGCGCGTAGCCGAACAGGCCAGGCGCCGGCTCGCCGAGATCCCCGGCATCAAGGTGCTGGAAGACGAACTGCTCGGTGTCGAAGCCTCCCACGACCTCGACCGGTTGCAGGTCCTCATGGACGTGTCCGGTACCGGGGCCAGCGGTTATCAGGCCGCTGACTGGCTGCGCGAGCACCGCCGCATCGACATGGGATTGACCGATCACCGCCGGTTGCTCGCCACGCTGTCGCTCGCCGACGACAAGGACACCATCGATGTCCTGGTCGACGGCATCGCCGCGTGGCGCGACCAACTGAGCGATCCGCGGCCGCCACGCATCCGGTTGCCCTCGCCCGAGGACCTGCAACTGGACTCGGTGATGCTGCCGCGCGACGCGTTCTTCGGCCCGGTGGAGACCGTGGACGCGCGCGACGCCGTCGGCCGGATCGCCGGCGAACAGATCACGCCCTATCCGCCGGGCATTCCGGTGGTCATACCCGGCGAGCGCATCGACGCCGCCGTCGTCGACTACCTGCGCACCGGGCTCGACGCGGGCATGAACGTCCCCGACGCGGCCGACTCCCGGCTGCGCACGATCCGCGTCGTCGCCCGCGATCGAACCGAAACGTAGGAGGTTTCTTTCATGGCCGGACCGACCGCGCTCGCCCTGGTGTGCACGCTGAAGAAGTCCCCCGCCGAATCCAGCAGTGATGTCATCGCCCGGCAGGTCCTCGACGAGCTGGCCGAACACGACGTGCAGGGCACGGTGCTGCGGCTGGTGGACTACGACGTGCTACCCGGAGTGACCGCCGACGAAGGCCCCGGCGACCAGTGGCCGTCCATCCGCGAACGGATCGCGGCGGCCGACATCCTGCTGGTGGCCACCCCCACCTGGGTCGGGCACATGTCGTCGGTGGCGCAGCGGATGCTGGAGCGATTGGACGCCGAACTGTCCGAAACCGACGACGCGGGTCGTCCCGCCATGGTCGGCAAAGTGGCCACGGTCGCGGTCGTCGGCAACGAGGACGGCGCGCACAAGATCGTCGCCGACCTGTATCAAGGGCTCAACGACATCGGATTCACCATCCCGGCACAGGGGTGCACGTACTGGAACGATCAGGCCATGGGCGGCACCGACTATCAGGACCTCGACTCGGTGCCGAAGGCGGTGGCTTCGGCGACCGCGGCGCTGGCCAGGAACGCCGCGCACCTGGCCCGGGTGCTCGGCGCCCAGCAGTACCCTCCCGCTGAATGATTCCCACGCCCGTGGGGGGGGGGGGGGGGGGGGCCGCGGCGCCGGCCCGCCCCGGCCCCCCCCCCCCCCCCCCCCCCCCCCCCCCCCCCCCCCCCCCCCCCCCCCCCCCCCCCCCCCCCCCCCCCCCCCCCCCCCGACCGGATCAGGCCAGCACGGCGTCGACGGCCTTCTTCAAAGCCGACGGCTGCGCGGGCGAGGTCGGCGCCTTCTTCCTGAGCTCTTGCAGCCGCGCCCCGATCTCCTGGAGCTGCTTACGTCCCAGGCGTTCCCGCACCTTCGGGAACCACTCGTTCTCCTCCTCATCGATATGGTGGTCGACGTTCTCGATCAGCACGGTGGTCTTGGCGGTGAAGTGCTCGTCGTCGGGCTTCATCGTCGCCAGCTCGCTGACCAGCACGTCGGCGACGTGGTGCTCCTCGTAGGACTCCAAGATGTCGTCCTCGAGCTCGGGGACGAGCTTGCGCACCTCGGGATACATGCACTCGTTCTCGAGATAGGTGTGCACGGTGAGCGCCGCAATGATCTTGTTCACCACGTTCGCCTTGGTCCGGATGGCGTCGTCGCCTGCTTTCTCGAACTCCCGGAAGAGTTTTCGGATCGCCTTGTGGTCGTCACGAAGCAGCACGATCGCGTCGGTGGTCATCGTTTTCTCCTTGCGTCGGGGCCGGTTCTCTGCCGACATTCCCGGCGCCGCGCCCCCGAAACCGCGACGTCCGCCGCGCGGCCGGACCCTCGGCGGGTCGTATGGTGAGCCGCGGACAGCACAGGAAGGACGAAGATGCCCCACGCCGATGACTACGCACACGAGCTGGCCGAATTGGCGCAGCGCTCGGAAACCACCGTCGCGGTCGCCGAATCGCTCACCGCGGGCAGGCTGTGCGCCACGTTCGGCGCCGCGCCCGACTCTTCCACCTGGTTTCGCGGCGGCCTCGTCGCCTACAGCTCGGAGGTCAAGCGAACGGTTCTCGGGGTGCCCGACGTGCCGGTCGTGTCACGTCCCGCGGCCGAAGCGATGGCCACCGGTGTCCGGAGCCTGCTGAATGCCGTTGTCGCCGTTGCCGTCACGGGCGCGGGCGGTCCCGACCCGCAGGACGGACAGCCGCCGGGCTCGGTGTGGTTCGCGATCGCCACCGAGCACGACGTGCGCGCATGGCACCATCAGTTCGACGGGGAACCGGAGGACGTGCTCGAGCAGACCACCGCCTGCGCGGCCGAGGCGCTGCTCGACACCGTGCGCGACCTGCGCTCGGACCGTTCGCCGAAGTGACCCGCGGTCACGACGAACGGCGATGCTTACGGTGGCTGGTGTCGCAGAACGGGTAGTTCTTCGAGCGCTTACACAGGCACAAGGCCACCAGGAACCGGTCGGAGCGCACCGTCCGGCCGTCCGCGGTGACGAACTCGACCGGGCCCTCGATCAACGCGGGGCCGTCGGCGGTGAGCGTCACTCGCCGCCACTGCTCATTGCCGGATTCGGTCGGCACGGATCACCACCAGATCTTCCATACGCTGGCCGGGTCCGATCAGCCCGGCCGATTCCAGCCAGTCCGCGCGGCGGCGCAGCACCGGCCCGAACGGCACGGTCGCCCTGGCCACGACAGCGGCCTTCAATTCTCGCTCGCGTAGCTGGGCCAGCGTCGTATCCGGATCCGACAGCGCCGAATGCACGATCAACGCGACACCACGCGGTTTCAGCAGGGCGGGCAGCGCCACGCACAACTGGTCGAGGACCGCCCTGCCCCCGGAACCCGCGTTCCACGCGCGAGCGATGCCGCGCGTGTGGGCCCCCACGGGGGCCGGGACATACGGCGGGTTGGCCAGCACCAGGTCGAAACTGCGCCCCCCGAGGACCGCGGTGAAATCGCCGCGCAGCGCCTCGGCCTCGATACCGCGCATCCGGCAGTTCAGCCAGGCGGACACCACCGCGGCCCTGGACACGTCCACCGCCGTCACCTTCGAGGCTCCCGCGTACGCGGCGGCGACGGCCAAGGCGCCGGTGCCGGTACACACGTCCACCGCGTGCCCGCCGCTCGGAACACCCGCCTCGGACAGAGCGCGGACGAGCAGCCAGGTGTCCAGCTGCGGCGGATAGACACCGGGGGGTCGAATCAACATCACATTCGCCGGATAGCCCGCCCAGCGGTACTCAATCACCCCCCGCTGACCGTCCCGCTGCCGGTTTCCCGCAACGAGCTGCGGCCCGCGCGCCAGGCGTCGAGCACATGATCGGCGAATCGGTCCTCGAGCAGGTTCGTCACCTGGATACCGAATACCACCGACTCGGTCAGCTCGGGCTCCCGCCGGAGCAGATCGCCGATCACGCCGGTGCGCATGACCTGCTCGTGCACCGCGTCGGCTTCGACGTGCTCGCGGTAGAACAGCAGACACGCGGGGTCGGCGGCCAAACGTTCCAGCGCCTCCACCAGGCGCCGCGCGCCCGGCGGCGAGGTGATCTCCACCGTGGCGAAATGCCCCACCAGCGCGCCCCGCCACGACCGGTGCAGCCCGAACAGCGACATCATGTTCATCAGCGCGAGCATCGGCGCGGGCACCACATCCAGATAGTGCAGATAGTCCGGGTTGAGCCCGGCGCCTGCCAGCAGATCGGCATACAACTGCGCGTGCACGCGCTCGCCGCGCCCGCCTCCGAACTCGTCGAACTCGACCGCCACCAGCGACGCCTTGGCTTGGCCGCGCAGCCGGGGAATCACCCAGGCGTAGGGGTCGGCCTCTTTGTGGTGATAGATCGAACGGTGCACGAAGTATTCGCGCATCTGCCACCATTCGCTCTCGTCGCGCAGGAAACGGCTCAGCCCCTCCGGGTCGGCGGGCGTCACCAGCAACCGTTCCAGCTCCGCGTCGAGATCGTCGCCACCGGGCACGTCCTCGCGCAGCGCGCGCAGGAATCGCTGTTCCAGCGCGGCGCGCAGCCCAAGCAGACCCGGGTCCCATTCCCATCCCGCGTCGACGGCCGCGAAACCGTGATAGTGCAGTTCGTAGCAGGTGTGCAGCGCCAGATGCAGGTCTTCGCCGTACGGGTCCACCGAGCCCGGCACCGGCACCGGCACCGAACCACCTGATCGGCTGCCCAGCAGTTGCACCACCGCCTCCGACAGCTCGCCGCGCGGGCGGGGCAGGTCCTGCTTCGGAGCGCCTATCGTGACCGTCATACCGATCGTTTACCCCCGTCGAGCGCTGTTATCGCGGCGCGGCGCGGTAAGAATGCCGTGGCCGTCCCCGCAGACGCGAGGACGGCCACGAACCGAGACGAACTGTCCCGGAGCTACCCGTTCGCCTTCTTGTACGCCTCGACCACCTCGGCGGAGATACGTCCACGCGCCGAGACGTCGATGCCGTTCTTGCGCGCCCACTCCCGGATCACCGTGGCTTGTTCCCGGTCGTTCGCCGACCGCATGACACCGCCGCGGCCGCGCCGCGCACGGCCGACCTTGCGGGCATACGGAACCCATTGTTCGAAGAATCCGCGTAACTGACCGGCATTCTCCGTCGACAAGTCCATCTCGTAGGCCACGCCGTCCACGGCGAAAGACACGGTTTCCTCGGCCTGAGACTTGCCGTCGTAGTCATCGACCAGTGTCACGACGACCTTGCGTGCCATACAGATAATCCCTTCACGGTTACCGAGCGCGTGCAGTCGAAAAAACAATCGTAGCCAGTAAATAACAGATCGGTTCCGCCCCCGGAACACCGGGGTCCCCCTCGCGGCGCAGGACGGTTCGCGGCGCACAGCTATTGCGGCAACCGTCGAGCCTCCACATATTGCCCGCGCACCCGGCGCAGTGGCAAACCGCCCTGCCAGGACGAGCGCGACCGGACAAAGACACGGTGGCGGGCTATCGGTGACCGATGTGCGCAATCGACATTCGCACGCTGCATTTCCTTTTTCGAGCGGCAACGCCATCGGCCGAAGCGGCTCCGGCCAGCCGAACAATCCACGCGATCCCGCCGTCGGCGACGGTGCCGGGCAAGACGACACTGGTCGGTCGCGTCGGTGAACCGGACCTCCGAAGCGGGACAACGCGCGAGATCGATGGCATCCCACCCGAATTGCGAACACCACCGCCTGCGCTTCCCCGCGCCGCCGCTGCGACGACAAGGCAGCCGAATTCGATCGCGCTGACGCGAAATATGTCTCCGCGAAGGTGTTGCTGCCAACCTGAGAGCCTCCGGCGCTTCGGCTGATCGGTGCGCCCTGCCCGCCGGAATCTCGGGCGCGGTGAACCGTCGGCCAGCAGGGAAAGGCATCGAGCACATGGCAGACAACGACGATCAGCACGCCCCGGAGCAGGGCGGCGAGCCGGACGACGCGCTCACCGCGCCCGCGGACCCGCCCGCCCAGGTAGATCCGGAGGACGAGGATCTAGCAGCACCGGCGGAACCGGACACTCCCGCACTGTCGCGGCGCAAGCTGTTCGCGGGCGCGGGCATCGCCGCGGCGGTGGTCGCGGGCGGCGGCCTGGCCGCGTGGCTCACCACACGCCGCACTCCCGGCGCCGGAGGGGTGAACCGCGCCCTGAAGATCGGCTACGGCGGCGGCGTCTGCGAGGCGCCGCTGTACGTGGCGCATCACGAGAAGATCTTCGAGAAGCACGGATTGAACGTGCAGATCGTCAAAACCGGCGGCGACGAGATCAAGGACGCGGTGGGCGCGGGCAAACTCGACGCGGCGCCGGGCATCTTCTTCTCCTGGCTCAAACCGATCGAACAGGGCATCGACGCCAAACTCGCCGCCGGGCTGCACGAGGGCTGCCTGCGCATCGTGGTGCCACCCGACAGCCCGATCAAGTCCGTCGCCGAGCTGCGGGGCAAGCCGATCGGCGTCGGCGCGATCGGCGATTCGGCGATGTCGTTCTTCTCGTTGGACCTGCTCGACGCGGGCATCAACCCGAGCGAGGACATCGACTGGCGGGTCTTCGCCGCCGACCAGCTGACCGACGCGCTGGTGCGCGGGGACATCGCCGCGATCGCGGCCAGCGACCCCAACGGGCTGCTGCCCACACTGAAGGGCAAGGCTCGCGAACTGACCAACAACTCCCAGGGCACCAACCGGCAGCTCTACTGCTGCGCGACCGCCATCAACGGGCGGCTGCTGCGCGAGGACCCGGACGTGGCGCGGGCGCTGGTGACCGCGTGGGCCGAGGGCAGCCGATGGGCGGGCGCGAACATCCCGCAGACCGCGGCCATCGAAGTCGACAACAAGTACGTCGCGGCGGACCAACCGACCATCGAAGCGATCCTGAAGACCTACGGGTACAACCCGTCGGCGGCGCGACTCGAGAGCGAGATCACTTCCGGCATCGCCAAATTCGCCAAGACCGGCTACCTGGACCGCAAGACCGATCCGAACGCGCTGGCCGGCAAGGTCTACGCGGATCTCGGGCTGAACTGGTGACGCCGCGATGACGACAACGGCCGACACCGCCCCCATCCGGGCCGATTCGACCTCTCCTGCGACGCGGCCGCCGGGAACCGCGGTGACACGTTATCCGCCGACGCTCGGCTTCGCGCTCGCCTGGGCGGTGTGGGCTCTGACCGCGGTGGTGACGCTCGCGGTCCCGGACGGACTGGACGTCGCGGCGCCGCTGGCGGCCGGAGTGCTGTTCACCGCCTGGACGGCGGCGCTCACGGTGTGGGCGGCCTACGCCTACCGCGACCGCGCGGCCACCCTGCGGCTGCGGTACTGGACACCGTGGATCGCGGTGCTCGGCGTCTGGGCGCTGTTCTGGGAATTCGCCACCGCCAAGACCGGGTGGCTGCAACCACCGCATTTCGCGTCGCCGCAGCAGATGCTGCTGGTGTTCTACAGCGACGCGGGACTGCTCGCGTCGAGCACGTGGCACTCGCTGCTGCTGCTGGCGGTCGGGTTCGTCATCGGCGCGGTCGCGGGCCTGAGCACCGGCATCGCTCTCGGCTGGTCGAAACTCGCTGCCTACTGGGGTAATCCGGTGCTGCAGACCGTCGGCCCGGTGCCGGCGGGCACGCTGCTGCCGGTGGTGCTGGTGCTGTTCCCCACCACTTACAGCGGCAGCATCTTCATGGTCGCGTTCGGTGTGTGGTTCCCGGTGGCGGTGCTCACCCGCGCGGGCATCGCGGGGGTCGCGCGTGGCTACTTCGATGTCGCGCAGACCCTCGGGGCGTCCAAGCATTTCCTCGTCTGGCGGGTCGCGGTGCCCGGCGCTCTGCCGAGCATCTTCACCGGACTGTTCATGGGTCTGGGCGCTTCGCTGGCCGCGCTGGCCGTCGCGGAGTTGCTCGGCGTGAAGAACGGTCTGGGCTGGTACATCCAGTGGACCAAGGGGTGGGCGGCCTATCCGCGGATGTACGCGGCGATCGTGATCATGGTGGTGGTGTGCCGCACGCTCATGCTGCTGCTGTTCCGTGTCCGCAACCGCGTGCTGGCCTGGGAGAAGGATCTGGTGCGATGGTGAGCGGCGCGGCACGCGGCAGCGCGGTCGAGATCGATGCGGTCTCACATCAATTCGCGGTGGCGGGCGCACGCCCGCGCAACGTCGTCGAGCGCCTGCTCGGGCGGCCCGCACCCGAACCGACCCGCGCCCAGCAACTGGGCCGGCTGCGGGTGCTCACCGACGTGTCCCTGCGGATCGAAGCGGGGCAGTTCGTCGCGTTGCTCGGGCCGTCGGGGTGCGGCAAGTCGACTTTGTTGCGATTGCTCGCGGGACTCGAGCGGCCGTCGCGGGGCGTGCTGCGCGCCGACGGTGCGCCGATCGAGGGCCCGGATCCGCACCGGGCGTTGATGTTCCAGGATCCGACATTGTTCCCGTGGCGGACCGTGGAGCAGAATGTCGCGCTCGGACCGCAGGCTCGCGGCACCCTGGCCGAGGACCGGACCCGGGTGGCCGAAGCCCTCGCACTGGTCGGTCTCGACGGTTTCCGGGACACGTATCCGGCGCAGCTGTCCGGCGGGATGGCGCAGCGGGTGGCGTTGGCGCGGGCGCTGGTGAACCGGCCGCGGCTGTTTCTGCTCGACGAGCCGCTCGGCAAGCTCGACGCGCTCACCCGCGCCACGCTGCAGACCGAGATCGTCCGGCTGTGGCAGGAGGACGGGTTCACCGCCGTGCTGGTCACCCACGACGTCGACGAGGCGTTGCGGCTGGCGGACCGGGTCGTGGTCTTCTCCGCCCGGCCCGGGAAGGTGGTGCGGGACGTGCCGATCGCACTGGCCCGGCCCCGCACGCATGATGATCCGGAATATCTGCGGCTGCGGGGCGAGATCCTGCGGCTGCTCGGCGAGACAGGCAGGGCCGTCGCATGACCGCAATTCACCCGCGCACGAGCGGGGTCTTCGACTCCGTCACCGACGCGATCGGCAATACCCCGCTGGTCCGGCTGAACCGGGTCACCGAGGGGATCACCGCGACGGTATACGTCAAACTCGAGTACCTCAATCCGCTGGGCAGCGTGAAAGATCGCGCCGCGCGGTCGATGATCGACGCCGCCGAGGCCTCCGGTGAGCTGCGGCCCGGCGGCACGGTCGTGGAGGCGACCTCCGGCAACACCGGCATCGCGTTGACCGCCATCGCCGCGACACGCGGCTACCGCACGATCGTGGTGGTGCCGGACAAGACCAGCCAGGAGAAGCTCGCGCTGCTGCGCGCCTACGGCGCACAGGTGCGGGTGACCCCGGGCGGGCGGCCGGCCGATCATCCGGAGCACGTGCGCACGGTCGCGACCCGGCTGGCCGCCGAGATCCCGGGCGCGTGGTTCGCCGGGCAGTACGACAATCCCGCGAATCCGGCGGCGCATCACCGGACGACGGGTCCGGAGATCTGGGCCCAGACCGGCGGGCGAATCACCCACTACGTCGCGGGCGTTGGTACCGGCGGCACCGTCACCGGCGCGGGCGAGTACCTCAAAGAGGTGTCCGGGGGCGCGGTCCGCGTGATCGGCGCCGACCCGGAGACCTCCGTCTACGGCGGCGGCGACGGTCGTGCCTGGTACGTCGAATCCGTCGGACACTACCGGCATCCCGACACCGAGGACGACCAGTGGCCCACCTCGTATCACCCCGCCGTCGTGGATCACATCGAGCGGATCGGTGACCCGGAGGCGCTGGAGGTGCTGCATCGCCTCGCCCGCGAGGAGGGGCTGTTGCTGGGCGGATCGTCGGGAACCGCGATCGCCGCCGCCCTGCGGGTCGCGCGGACACTGCGGTCGGACGACGTGGTGGTCGTCATCGCCCCGGACTCCGGTCGCTCCTATCTCACCAAATATTTCGACGACCAGTGGCTCGGCCGTTTCGGCTTCGCGCTGCGCGACCGAGTGACCGGACCGACGGTGGCCGATGTGGTGGGCGAGGTCGCCGGAAGTCCGCGCACCATCCCGTCGGATGCGACCGTCGCCCACGCTCGAACGCTGCTCGGCGCGGCACCCGCACTTCCGGTGCTGTTGCTGCGCGACGAGGCCGGACCGGTCGTGGTACCGGAAATCCTCGGCGCGGCGGTCGCGACGACGCTGGCCGGTGCGCCGGACGACGACCCCGTCATCGCTCATCTGGCACCGCCGCTGCCGGTGGCGGGCACCACGGAACCGCTGACCCGCGCCGCCGCCCGGATCTCCGGCCATTCCGGGCCGGTCGTGGTGGCGCACGAAGGGCGGGCCATCACGCTCGTCGACGCCGCGCGCATCACGGCCGCGGCGCGGGAACTCGGAGAACGACAGGGAGGTTCGCAGTGAGACGTCTCGCCGCCACGGCCGCGATGGTGCTGGCCGGGCTGTGCGCCGGACCGGGAATCGCGGCCGCGCACGTCACGGCCGGCGCACCGGACGCGGCCCCCGGCGGGTACAGCGTGGTCACGCTGCGGGTTCCCACGGAATCCGAGACGGCGGGCACCGTGCGGCTGGAAGTCGGCCTGCCTCTGGACCATCCGCTCGCCGTCGTACGCACCGCCACGACACCCGGATGGGATGTGTCGACGCGCCGCACCACGCTACCCGCGCCGATCGACAACGGGCACGGCGCGACGGTGACCTCGGCTGTGTCGTCGGTGACGTTCACCGCGCAACCCGGGTCCGCCGTGCGGCCGGGGGAATTCGGGGAATTCCGGCTGCTGCTCGGTCCGCTGCCGGATGTCCGGGAACTCGCGCTGCCCGCGATCCAGACCTACAGCGACGGCACCGTGGTCTCCTGGATCGAACGCAGCACCGACGGGACACGGCCCGACAAACCGGCTCCTGTGGTGCGTCTGAGCGCCGAATCCGGCCACAGCGGGCACCAGGCGCCCGGCGCCACCGCGGCGGCGTCCGCGCAATCGCCTGTAGCGGGGCAGAATTCGGATTCCGGTGGATGGGTCGATTGGATCGCGCTGGTGGCGGCGCTCGGCGCGCTGGCTCTGGCGGCGGCGCCGTTCGTGCGCGGCGCGCGCAGCCGGTGACCGTCCTGGCACGCGTACTGCTGGCCGGGCTGTCCGCGGTCGCGGCCGTATTACTGGCTCCGTCGGCGGTCGCGTCGGCGCATGCCGTGCTCGTCGCCACCGACCCCGCGTACGGTGCGACCATCCCGGACGCTCCGACGCGGGTGACGGTGCGTTTCGACGAACCGGTGACGGCGGCGGGCGCCGGTGTCACTGTCTCCGACAAGGACGGCCGCCGGGTCGACACCGAGGCGGTGTCGGCCGCCGACGGCGGCCGTGCCGTCGTGGTCGGAGTGCGGCCCGAGCTGCCCACTGGGACGTACCTGCTGAGCTGGGTGGTGCTGTCCGCGGACGGTCACACGGTCAGCGGTTCCAGTGTGTTCGGTATCCGGGTGCCGCCCGACCTGACCCTCGGCGATCCACCTCGTGATCCGATCGCGGTCACCGCCGACGGCGTAGCCAGGATGCTCACCGCCGTCGGATATCTCGGTGTGGTGCTCGCGGTCGGCGTCCCCGGGGTGACGTTGCTGGTGTGGCGTGCGGGGACCAGGACGGCGCTGGTCGCGCAACTGACCGGGATCGGGTCGGCCACCGTCGTCGCCGTCTCGCTGCTCGCGCTCGCCATGACACCGGCTCGCCTCACCGGCCCCGACGGCTGGGCCGATCCACAGGTGTGGGCGCAGGCTCTCACATCCTCGCCGGGTGTGGCGGCCGTGGTGCGCGCTGTCGGCGGTGCCGGGCTCGCGGCCGGTCGGTCGCGACCGAAAGTGATCGCCGTCGCGGGAGCGGTGATCGTCGTGGCGACGGCGGCGTCGGGCCACGCCCTGGCAGGGGGAGACCGACCCGCCGCGTTGTTCTCCACCGCGGTCCATGTGCTCGCGATGGCGTTGTGGGTGGGTGCCGTCGTGCTGGCCCTCGCGGTCCGGCGGCGGCCCGACCGATCCGCCCTGCTCCCGCGCTTCGGCCGCGTCGCGATCGCCGCCGTCACCGCGCTCGCGCTGACCGGCGTCTATCAGAGCCTCCGCTCGGTCGACCCGCTCGCGGCACTGTGGACGACGTCGTGGGGTCGGCTCCTGCTGCTCAAATCGGCGCTGGTGCTCGCCGCGGCCGGTGTGGTGCTCGCCGCGCGACGAATCGTTCGCGGCCGCGTTCCGCACTCGGCGCTGCCCCTCGAATTCGTCCTTCTGGCGGCCGTTCTGGTGGTGACCGGCGTCCTCGCGGGCACGACACCGGCCAGGGACGCCTACGACCCGCGGATCACGGTGACCGCCGACCTCGGCCGGGCACGAGCCGAGGTCACCGTCGACGGCGCCGGTGCGGGCGAACAAGAGCTGACCGTCCACCTGCGCGACGCGAGCGGAACTCCGATCGACGCCTCCGCCGTCACCGGCCGACTGACCCGTACCGGCGATGCCTCGGGCCCCATCGACGTTCCCTTCCGACGGATCGAGCCCGTCGAACTGGGCCCGCACTATTTCGTTTCCCAACCGGTGCGCGTTGCCCTCCCCGGCTATTGGCAGTTGCGGTTGACCGTCCTCCTGGACCGCACCACCGGCTATACCGCCACCGTGCCTTATCGCGTGTGGTGACGGGATCGGTACGCCCCAGCGCGTTCCGCGCGTTCGACTCACGAACGGCGAGGACACGTCGCCCCGGACGACGACGCAACCCGCAGCGCCGGGCTCAGCCGCCGGGCTTCTGCCAGACGGAGACGTGTCCGCGGCTCTCGCTGGTGAACGGTTCGCGTGTCCACCCGTCCCACCGCGCATCCAGCCGCAGGCCGGCGATCTCGGCCATCAGGTCCAATTCCGCGGGCCACACGTAGCGGAACGGAATCGATCGGTAACTGCCGCGTCCCTCGACGACCTCGATGTAGTTCGAACTCATCGTCTGCGTGGCGATGTCGTACTCGTCGTAGGCCCATTTCGACGATCCGGTCCGAGACAGCACCGTGTTGCGGCCGGGCGCCAGCCCGCGCAGTCCGGGCATCATGACTTCGACGACAAAGCGGCCGCCGGGTCGGAGGTGGGCCGCCGCGTTGCGGAAGCAGGCGACCTGACCCGCCTGGGTGGTCACGTTCATGATCGTGTTGAACACCAGGTAGACCAGCGAGAATCGTGACGTCAGCTTCGTAGACGCGAAATCTCCGACGGTCACGGCGATCTCGTCGCCGCCGGCCTTGGCACGCAACCGGGCGAGCATCGCGGGTGACGTATCGATGCCGTGCACGGGAACTCCGCGCGCGGCGAGCGGCAAGGCGATCCGCCCCGTTCCGATGCCGAATTCCAAGGCCGGGCCATCTTCGGCCGACTCTGCCAAAAAGGTCACCGCCGGGTCGACGACGCCCGGCTCGAACATCGCGGCCGAGGACTCGTCATAGCTGGCCGCGACCTGCTCGCCGAAGTAATCGTCGGTATCGCGCATCCGGGCACCGTAGCGCGCCGGATCCGCTTGACGCCCCTTGTTTTCCGGTCGGCTCGGCCGTGGGTTCCCGGGCCGCTACCTCCCAGCACTGAGAAGAACGCACCCCGGTCCGCGCCTAGTCTGGACGACGCCCGGTCGAGCCGGGATACTGGCCTGCGCCGGTTTCGCGGAACCGACCACGCCGGGTTCGGCGCGGTCCGTCGGCTCATCGTTCGAACGAAAGGACCAACTCTCGATTCTGCAGACAGGCAATCGGCCCGTTGAGAACGGCGGGGGGCCGAGTACCGTTCCGAACTCTGTCGAGCGAGCGGACGTCCGCGGGAGGCGGACCCCGACAACGAACCAGATGTCGGCCGATTCGTGGGATTCGGCCGGACGAGCCCAGTGCACGAGCGGAAGTCGATAGTATGCGTGTGGCCTTGTTGCCCGCAGGTACCCGGGGCGATCATCAACCATATCTCGCGTTGGCGCAGGAATTTCGCGCCCGCGGTCACGAGGTGGACATCACCGCCACCCGCAATCAAGCGCAGATCGTGCGCAACGCGGGCTTCGAACCCCATGTGATCCCCTTCGACGCCGCGGAACTGCTCGAGACGACCGCGGCCAAGCGGGCGCTGGCCTCCGGCAAGACGCTGCCGTTCGTGCGCATCATGCTCGACACGGTGCGGATCATCGAAGGTGAGCGCGGTGTCGCGATGCACGAGGTACTCCTGCGCGCCTGCACGTCCGCGGACGTCGTCGTCGCCTGCGCGTCGACGCTGCCGTGGGCGATGGAGTTCCGCGAGAAGACCGGGACGCCGGTACTGGGCTGCCTGCCCTATCCGCTCGAACGCACCGATGAGTTCCCGTCGTCGTTCATGGCGAAGAACATGACCTCGTCGCGCACGCTGTCACGGGCGAGCTACAGCCTGTTCGAATGGTCCTATACGTTCCTGTATCGCAAGGTCGACCGGCAATTGCGCCGTCACATGGGCCTGCCCGGCAGGCCGCGCAATCCTTTCCGGCGCCTGCGTGCGGAGCGGATACCGCTGGTCCACATGGTGAGCCCGATGCTGTTGCCCAAGCCGCACGATTGGCCGGACCGCGCGACGATCGTGGGCGCTTCCGTTCTGCCGCAGCCGCTGCGTGACGCCTGGGGCGAAGCGGTCATCGATCCGGAGCTCGACGCGTGGCTGGGCGAAGGGTCACCGCCCATCTATTTCTGCATGACCGGAATGCCCGTGCTGGATCCGGTGGAATGCCGCGAGATGATCGCGACGGTCTGCGCGCGCTTGGGCGCACGGGCACTCGTCACGGTGAAAGGCGAGGGATTCCCGAAAGGGTTCAGCGCCGACCGCAGCCTGCTGATCATCGATTCGTTCGACTACGACCGCGTCCTGCCGCGGTGCGCCGCGGTGGTGCACCACGGCGGCAGCGGCAACACCCATGACGTGGTGCGAGCGGGGATCCCGGCCGTGGTGATCCCGGTGCACAGCGATCAATTCTTCTACGGCTGGCGCATCGCCGCGCTCGGCATCGGAGCGACCTTCCCGTATCGCACGATCACCACCGATCGTCTGCATCGCGCGTTGGCGCAGGTCTTGACGCCCCAGGTGCGGCAGCGAGCGGCAGAGGTCGGCCACACGGCCGCGAAGGAGAACGGCGTGCCCGCGGCGGTCGACGCCGTCGAGAAACTCGCCGCCGCGACCCCCCGACCATGAGCTGCCGGTCGGCCGCCGCGGACCGATCGCGGCGGCGACCGGCGAGCGCACGACAACCGTGACCGTCGAGTTCCGAAGGTTGTACCGCATGACCGATTACCGTTCGTTCCTCGATATCCTGCTCACCCGCGGCGAGACCGTGCCCGCCGCGACCGCGTACCGCTTCTTGCGCACCGGCGACGCCGACGGCCCCCTCGACGACATCACCTATGCCGGGGTGTCTGCCCGGGCGCGGGCGATCGCCGCCGCGTTGCAGGATCGCGGCATCCGCCGGGCTCTGCTGCTGTACCCGTCCGGATTGGATTTCATCACAAGCTTTTTCGGCTGTCTGGCCGCGAACGTCGTCGCCGTGCCCGCCCCGCTGCCGCAGCTGGACCCCCGCTCCCTGCGGCGGTTGCGGCACCTTGTCGCCGATGCCGGCGTGGACGCGGTGCTCACCACCGCCCAGGTCCGCGCCGACGCCACCGCGCCGATCGAGCACCTGCCCGAACTGGGCGAGCCGTCCTGGCTGGCGACCGACGAGATCCCCGACGACGCGGCGGCCTTGTGGCGCAGGCCCGCCGTCGGGCCGGACTCGGTCGCCTTCCTGCAGTACACCTCGGGTTCGACGAGCGCGCCGCGCGGCGTCGTGGTCACCCACGCGAACCTGCTGCACAACGAACGCGCCATCGCCACGGCACTGGGCCATACGCCGGATCTGCTGGCTTCGCTCACCGACGCGCTGTTCGTCAGCTGGCTGCCGATGTATCACGATATGGGGCTCATCGCCCCCGTGTTGCAGACGATGTTCGTCGGCGCGAACGCGGTGCTGTTGTCGCCCAAGGATTTTCTGCAGCGCCCCGAGCGCTGGCCACAAGCGGTCTCCGCGTTCGGCGCGCACACCAGCGGCGGCCCCAATTTCGGCTACGAGCTGTGCCTGCGCCGCATGACTTCCGAACAGATCGACCGCCTCGACTTGAGCTGCTGGAGAGTGGCGTTCAACGGTGCGGAGACGGTGCGTCCGGCCACGGTGCGCCGGTTCGCCGACACCTTCGCGAGTACGGGATTCCGGGCGGAGTCGTTCCAGCCGGTCTACGGCTTGGCCGAGGCCACGCTCATCGTCAGCGCCGCGCGGCTCGGCGCGCCGCCGACGGTGATCCTGCCGCCCGGCCGGTCCGAGCTGGTCGGTGTGGGGCGCCCGGCCGAAGGGCTGTCGATCGTCATCGTGGATCCCGACCGGCACACCGCGTGCGCCGACGGCGTCGAGGGCGAGATCTGGGTGACCGGAACCAGTGTCGCCGCAGGGTATCTGGGCAACGAGACGGCTACCGCCGAGACCTTCCATGCCGGGTTGGACGATGACGATCGCGCTTACCTGCGCACCGGCGATCTCGGATTCTTCTCCGGCGGTGAGCTGTTCGTCACGGGCCGGCGCAAAGATGTGCTGATCATCGACGGCAAGAACCACTACCCGCAGGACTTGGAGTCGACGGTCGAGTCCGCGCACGAGGCCGTCCGCCCTGGGTGCGTCGCGGCGTTCTCGGTGGACGGGGGCATCGACGGAGAGCTGCCCGTGGTGGTCGCCGAAGTGCGCACCGAGGATCCCGCCGAGCTCGCCGACGCCGAAGCAGCGATCCGCGCGGCGATCGGCGCGGAACACGCGCTGACGCTGCGATCGGTGGTCCTGATCCGGCCCGGCGCCCTGCTCAAGACCAGCAGCGGCAAAGTTCAGCGACAAGCCTGCCGCGCGGCGTATCTCGACGACGAGTTCGCGCCGGTGTCCCCTGTCCGCGGCGAACTCGACGAGGTCGGTGCACCGCCGGGCGCACCGCGAGGCGAGGTCCTCGGCGCCGAGGAGATGCGGAGCTGGCTGGTGGAGATCATCGCCCGGCTGGCCTACCTCGATCCGGCGCGCATCGACGTGCATCGGCCGCTGGTCGAATTCGGTCTCGGCTCAGCGGATCTGGTGGAACTCGTCGTGGAGCTCTCCGACCGGGTCGGGCGGAGTCTGGACACCAACCTGTTCTTCGAGCACCCGACCATCGCGCAAGTCGTGGCGGCGCTGCACGATACCGCAACCGAGGACGCGCCCGTTCCGCAGCAGGAGCGCAGCGACGACGCCATCGCGATCATCGCGATGGCCTGCCGGTTTCCCGGCGGCGCCGACGATCCGGAAGCGCTGTGGCGCCTGCTGGACGACGGACGCGACGGTCTGTCGGAGGTGCCGCCAGGACGCTGGAGCGTCGACGGGCTCTACGACCCGGATCCGGCGGCGGAAGGCAAGGCCTACACCTTCCGCGGCGGCTACCTCACCCAGGTCGACCAGTTCGACGCCGCGTTCTTCGGCATCGGCCCGCGCGAGGCGGCGGTGATGGACCCGCAGCAGCGGCTCATGCTGGAGCTGAGCTGGGAGGCGATCGAACGGTCCGGCCGCGACCCCAGACAGCTGCAGGGCAGCACGACCGGGGTGTACTTCGGGGTGTACAGCACCGGTTATCTCGCCGACCCCGCTCCGAGCCAGTTGAACGGGCAGGTCGGCACCGGGCTCTCCCCGAGTGTGGCCTCCGGGCGGGTCGCGTACACGCTGGGTTTCCACGGACCCGCCGTCACCCTCGACACGGCCTGTTCCTCATCGATCGTCGCCATGCATCTGGCCGCGCAGGCGCTGCGCGCGGGCGAATGCGATCTGGCCCTGGCCGGCGGCGCGACGCTGCTGATGGGACCGACCGCGCACGTGGAGCTGTGCAAACTCGGTGTGCTGTCGCCGTCGGGACGGTGCGCGCCGTTCTCGGCGGGCGCGGACGGCACGGTGTGGGCCGAGGGCGCCGGTCTGGTGCTGCTGAAGCGGCTCGACGACGCCCGGCGCGACGGCGACCGGGTGCTGGCCGTGGTCCGCGGCTCCGCGGTCAACCAGGACGGGCGCAGCCAAGGTATCAGCGCGCCCAACGGATTCGCGCAGGAGCAGGTCGTCAAGGCGGCGTTGCGCGCCGCCGGGCTGAGGCCCGCGGATCTGGACTACGTGGAGGCGCACGGCACCGGCACCGCCCTCGGCGATCCGATCGAAGCACGCGCCTTGGCGCGCGTCTTCGGTCCCGACCGGGAGCCCGAACGCCCGCTCGGCGTGGGTTCGCTGAAATCCAATGTGGGCCATACCCAAGCGGCGGCCGGCATCGGCGGCGTCGTCAAACTGGTACTCGGGCTGCAACACGAGCGGATACCGGGGATGGCCCATGACGGGCCGCCGACGTCGCAGATCGATTGGGACGGTAGCGGTTTGGCCGTGCGGACCGATTCGGCGCCGTGGCCGAGAGGCGACCGGCCCCGCCGCGCCGGAGTGAGCGCGTTCGGGCTCAGCGGCACCAACGCCCACCTGATTCTCGAAGAAGCGCCCGCCGTCGACGACGAGTCCGGCCCGTTCGACGACGAGCCGGGCGATCGCGGGATCGCGCTGCTGCCGATCTCGGCACGCAACCGGGTCTCGCTGCACGGTCAAGCCCGACGCCTGCTCGATCACCTCACCGAAGATCCCACACTCGATCCCGCACCCGTGTCCCGCTCGCTGGCTCTGCACCGCACGCCGTTCGAATGGCGGGCCGTCGTCGTGGCGGGCGAGCGGGGCGGAATGCTCTCCGCACTCGCCGATCTGGTCGAGCACCGAGCGGCGCCCGATGTGGTCGTGGGCGCGGACGCGGCGCTCACCGCGGGCAAGACGGCATTCGTCTTCCCCGGGCAGGGCGTGCAGTGGGCCGGGATGGCACGTGACATGCTGGCTCGCTCCGAAGTGTTCCGCGCCGAGTTCGCGCGCTGCGACGAAGCGTTCCGGCACCGCACCGGATGGTCGCTGGCGACCGCGCTGTTCGGTCTCACCGCGGCGCAACTGGGCGACTTCACCCTCGTGCAACCGCTGCTGTTCGCCACGATGGCGGCGCTGGCGGCCACCTGGCGGGACGCGGGCGTCATACCGGATGCCGTGATCGGCCACAGCCAGGGCGAGATCGCCGCGGCCTACGTCTCCGGTGCGCTGAGCCTCGACGAAGCCGCCCACGTCGTCGTGACACGCAGCCGCCTGATGGCCGGCATCACCGAGCAGGGCGCGATGGCGATGATCGGCCTGCCCGCACAGCGACTCGAAGAACGGCTGGCGTCGGACACAGCGGTATCGATCGCGGCGATCAACATCCCCCGCTCCACGGTCGTGGCGGGAGCGCGCGAGGCGGTCGAGGCGCTCGTGCGCGAACTGGAGGACGAACAGGTCGACGTGCGGATGCTGGCCGCGGGACCCGCGCTGGCCGGGCATTCCGCTCTGCTGGAGCCCATCCGGCGGCAACTGCTCGACGAACTCGCCGGGGCGGCCGCCGCCGCGCCGGTCGTTCCCTGGTACTCGACGGTGCTGGGCGGGCGGATGACCGACCCCGCCGACAGCGACTACTGGTACCGCAATGCGCGGGAACCGGTCCGGTTCGCGAGCACGATCGAGCGGATGATCGGCGACGGATACCGGTATTTCGTCGAACTCGGCGTGCATCCACTGCTGACCACGGCGGTGCGAGCCGTCGCGGAGGACACCGGTCACGAGGTCGTCGCGGTCGGCTCGCTGGTGCGTGACCAGGACGGTCCGCGCAGTCTGGCCCGCGCCCTGGCCGTGCTGTGGGTGGCCGGCCACGACCTCGACTGGACCCGCCTCACGCCCGCGCACGGCCGCGTCGACCTGCCGACCTATGCTTTCGACCGGCGGCGGTTCTGGACCGAATCGGTGTCCGAGGACGCCGCGGCGCTGGGTTTGCGGTCCGCGAGCCATCCTTTCGTGGGCGCTGTTGTGCCGCAACCGGATTCCGGCGGTGTGACGCTGACCGGCCGGATCTCCCTGCGGACCCATCCGTGGCTGGCCGAGCATGCCGCGCCCGCCGCGGTCGTCCTGCCCGGCACCGCTCTGGTCGAACTCGCCATCCGCGCCGGTGACGAGGTGGACACCGGAAACGTGCGCGAACTCGTGCTGCACGCCCCGGTGGTGCTCACCGAGGAGGCCGCGGTGCAGATCCAGGTGGTGGTCGCCGACGCCGACGCCGACGGTTGCCGACCCGTCTCGATCCACTCGCGACTCGAACGCGATCTCGACACCTCGTGGACATTGCACGCCCGCGGGATTCTGGCGGCGACGGACGAGACCGATTCCGGCGGCCTCGATGCCGACCGGTGGCCTCCGGCCGGGGCGACGGCCGTCGACGTCGAGGACATGTACGCGCGACTGTCCGATCGCGGGCATCGCTACGGGCCGCTGTTCCGGTCGGTGCGCGCGGCGTGGCGGCGCGGCGGGGACGTCTTCGCCGACGTGGCGCTCCCGGAGCACGCCCACGGCGATGCCGCACGCTTCGAGATCCATCCCGCGTTGCTCGACTCCGCGCTGCACGCGGCGCTGCTGCTGGGCGCGGACGAGAGTGGTTCGGCGCTGCTGCCGTTCGCCTGGACCGGCGTGCGCTTGCATGCCTCCGGCGCGACGGCGTTGCGGGTCCGGATCTCGCTCGACGACTCCGGCGGGGTGCGGGTCATGGCCGACGATCACACCGGACAACCGGTCGTGTCGATACGGTCGCTGCTCCTTCGGCCCGCACCCGAGGCGCAGCTGCTCGACAGCGCGTTGTCCACCGCGCACCGCACCTTGTTCCGGCCGGAGTGGGCGGCGCTTCCGACGCCGATGACGCCGCGGCCGGTCACCGCCGTCGCCTGGTCGCGGCTCGGTCCGCACGAGCCCGCGCCGGACGCGGTGATCATCGAAGCCGCTCGAGGCGATTCGATCGATACGGTGCACACGGCGGTGCGGCGCGCGCTCGCAGGACTGCAGGCGGCACTGGACGATCCGCGACTCGCGGCGGCGACCATCGTGGTACGCACCCGCGGGGCGATGGCGCTGCCCGGCGAGGACATCGAAAACACTGCGGGAGCGGCGGTCTGGGGCCTGGCCCGCACAGCGCAGTCGGAGAACCCCGACCGCATCGTGCTGGTCGACAGTGATGACGCCGAGGTCGACGTCGCGACGGTGCTCGCCTCCGGTGCGGCACAGGCGCTGGTGCGTGACGGCGTCCTGTTCGCGCCGCGTCTGGTGCGTCCTCCGGTGTCCGGTGGTGCCGCCCCCGATTTCGGCGACGGTTTCGTACTCGTCACCGGAGCGCCGGGGCGGCTCGGCTCGCTGCTGGCGCGGCATCTGGTGCGGGCGCACGGGGTCACGAAGCTGTTGCTCGCCAGCCGCCGCGGCGCCGACGGCCCCGGCGCGGAGGACCTGCGCGCCGAGCTCACCGGCCTCGGCGCTGACGTGGTCTTCGCCCGCTGCGATGTGGCCGACCGTGCCGCGCTGGCCGAAATGCTGCGCGGACGCACACTCAGCGGCGTCGTGCATGCCGCGATGGTGCTCGACGACGGCACGCTGGGCTCGCTGACGCCCGAACGTCTCGAAGCGGTGCTGCGGCCGAAGGTCGACGCGGCGTATCACCTGCACGAGCTGACCTCGGGCATGGACCTGTCGTGCTTCGTGCTGTTCTCCTCGGTCGCGGGCCTTCTCGGCAATCCCGGGCAGGCGAACTACGCCGCCGCCAACGCCTACCTCGATGCCCTCGCCACCCATCGCGTCGCCCGAGGCCTGCCCGCGCGGTCGCTGGCGTGGGGTCCGTGGAGCCTGGACATGCACGAGGTGATGGCGGCGGCCGACATCCGGCGCATGGAACGCTCCGGCGTGCGCCCGCTCGGCGCGCGTGACGGCTTGGCCGCCTTCGACGCGGCGTTGCGACGGAACGAGCCGGTGCTGGCGCCGCTGCGGATCGATGCCGACGCGATGCGGCGCGCACCGTATGTTCCGCTGCTGCTGCGCGGGGCGATCCGTCCGCCCTCGCGCCGAACGGTCGTGCACCGCGACGCCGCCGACCCGTCGGTGCGGTCCCGGTTCGCCGAGCGGCTGCGTGGATTGCCGCCCGGCGAGGCGACCGCGATCGCGATCGACGTGGTGGCGCGCCGGGCCGCCGACGTGCTCGGGCACTCCGGTGCGGAGGCCATTACGGCGGACCGGTCGTTCCAGGGGCTGGGCATGGACTCGCTGATGGCGGTGGAACTGCGCAACCGGTTGCGCGACGACACCGGCATCCTGGTGCCGCTGAGCGAGATCTTCGCCGGTCGCAGTCCCGCCGCGCTGGCGGAATATCTCGTCGGCGAGGCGGCGCGCACGCAGACGGGCGAGCCCGCCGCGCGCCCGGACGACCAGGACGTCCCCGAGGTCGTCACGCTGCCCGTCACCCGCGATCTGATGCGGCTGCTGCGCACGGCCCAGCAAGGCATTCCGAGCGTCGCCCAGACCGGCGGGCTGGCCATGCGCTTGCCCAGGACGGTGGAACACGCCGAACTGGACGCGATTCTCGATCGCCTCGCCGCGCGGCACGCGGCGTTGCGCACGGTGATCGTGCCCAGCGACGAGCACGGCACCCGGTTGCAGGTGCGGTCCCGACCGGGCGGGCCGCTGTTGCGCTCGTCGGCCGTCGATCGGCTCGATCACGCCGTCACGCGCGTCCGGTTCCGCGAGCTGATGCGCGAGCCGTTCGACTTGGCGGAGGGGCCGCTGTGGCGGTTCGAACTGCTGAGTTCCGATTCCGGCGAGCAGGAGCTCGTCTTCGGAGCCCACCACGGTATGTGCGATGTCCAGTCGATGGTGCTGGTCGCCGGAGAGATCGGCGCCGAGTTGTCCGGCGCCCAATTCCCGGACACGCTGTCCAACAAGGACATGCACGATCTGCTCGCCGCCCAGGCGCCGCAGGCCGAGCCCGACGCCGAGTGGCGCGCGGAATTCGCCGGATGCCGCCGCCTCGAACTCACCCTCGCCCGGCCCAGGCCTGCCCAGCGCACCCATCGTGCGGGCGAGGTGCTGCTGGAGCTGCCCGCGGGGCTGCGCGAGCGGGCGGCGCGACGCGCTCGGGAGCTGGGTATCACGCCCGCGGCGTTGTTCCTCGGCACGCTGACAGTGCTGCTCGCCCGGCGGCAGGACACCGATCGTTTCGCGCTCGCCGTGCCGGTGGACACCCGCATCCACGCCGACGCGCCGACCGCGGTCGGCTACTTCGGTGTGCCCGTGCCGTATCCGGCGGCCGTCGAGCCCGGCGAGTCGATCGACGACCTACTGCGCAGGACCGGCGACCGGCTGCGGCGCCTGCTGGTGCCGGGAGCGGGTTTCTCCGACGTGCTCGCCACGCTCGCCGCGGAGGGCCTGTATCGGGACAACGCGCCGCTGGTCGAGGTGTACTTCAACTATCTGCGGGCCGATGCGCCGGTGCACCGCGCCGACCTGATTCCGGTGGGCACCGGATACTCCGATCTCGACCTCATGGTGGCGGTGCTCTCCGGAGCGGACCGCATCTGGTTCACCTACAACGCCGACATCATCGATGACGCGAGCTGCACCCGGCTCGGGCGCGACTACCTCGCGCTGCTCGAGGAGGTGGTGGAGCGTCCCGGGCTGCCGGCGCGCCCCGCGCGTCCGGAGGCGCCGCGCGGCGTCGCGTTCGCGGCCACGTTCGCGCTGGGCAAGCTGCCGGATCTGTATCGGGCGGCGGCACACGCTCACGGCATCGACGGTCCGACCGTGTTCGAGGCGCCGTACCACCACGTGCCGGCCGGGCTGCGCGACCCGTCCGGGGTCTTCGCCCAACCGTCGACCGCCCTGGGCATCGTGCTGTTGCGCGCGGCGGACCTGGAGCGATTCGGACCGCTCACCGACGACGATCTCGATGAACTCGCCGCCCGGTATCCCGCCGCCGTCCGGGAAGCGGCCGAACGCGCGCGCGTTCCGATCATCGTCGGCGTCCTCCCGTCGCCCGAACCCGATGGGCGACCAACGCGGTGGGACCGGCTGACCGCCGAGCGGCTACGGGAGATTCCCGGCGTCGCGGTTCTCACCGAAACCGACTGGACTCGCGACCACCGGGTGGCGCATCGCTTCGACGCGCAGACCGACGCGCTGGCACACCTGCCGTTCACCGAGGAGTTCCAGGCGGCGGTGGCGCTGACGCTCGCCGCCATCGCCCGCACAGCCCTGTTGCCCGCGCCGAAGGTCATCGCCGTGGACGGCGACGACACACTGTGGAGTGGCGTGGTGGGTGAGATCGGCCCCGCGGCGGTCACTTTCGATCCGCCGCGGCGCTCGCTGGCGCGGCGGTTGCGGCAATGGCGCGCCGCGGGCACGCTGCTGGTGCTGATCAGCAACAACGACGAGGACTCCGTCCAGGCGGTGCTGGACCGCCCGGACAGTCCGCTGCGCGCCACCGATTTCACCCTCGTCTGCACCGGGTGGGACAGCAAGACCGACCGGCTCGAGGCGGCGGCGCGAACGTTGGGCCTCGCGCTGGAGGACGTGGTCTATCTGGACGACAACCCGGTCGAGATCGCGAAGATGCGTTCCCGCCTGCCGGAAGTGCTCGCGGTGACCTGTCCCCCGATCGAGGAGCTGACCGCGTTCCTGACCCGGTTGTGGCCGGTGACACCGGTGGCGGTGACCGCGGAGGACGCCGGCCGTGCGGAGTTCTACCGGTACGAGCGCGAACGCGACCTGGCCAGGGAGCACGTCGATTTCGCGCAGTTCCTGGACCAACTGGATCTGGAGGTGACCGTCGAGCCGCTGTCGGACCACGGCTTGACGCGTGCGGTCCAACTGGTCCGCCGCACCAGCCAATTCGCGCTGGGCGCGAGCACCGACCAGGATGTCGACCGCTGGCGGGAGGACGGCGAGGTGTGGACCGCCGCGGCGCGCGACCGGTTCGGCGACTACGGGACGATCGCCGTGCTGGCGGTGGACACCGACGCGACCGCGCTGTGGGTGCGCGGATGGCATCTCAGCTGCCGCGCCCTCGGCCGCGGCGTCGAGGAACGCCTGCTCGGCTGGCTGGCCGACCGCGCGGCGGCGCTGGACCGCGCGACGGTGCGTATGACCGTGCACCGCACCGCGCGCAACGTGCCCGCCCGCCGGTTGGCCGCCGCGCTCGGCGGCGGCGACATCGACAGCGAACGAATCGAGGTCGACGTGCCGCTGGATCGCCTGCGCACGTTCCGATCCTGGGCGCGATGACCATGGCCGACAAGGAGTTTCCTGTGCGCAGTCCGAACGGCGGGTACCCGCCGCCCGCCGAGCGAGCCGATCGGCGCGACCTCGCCGAGGCGATCGAACGCGGCGGCGGTCTGGACGTGTCCGCGTTGCTGGCCCGCGCGGGCGGCGACGTGGCGACCGCGACGGCGGCGATCGCGCGTCCCGGCGCGTGGGACACCGACTCGCTCACGGCGGCGGTCATCCAGGTGGCCGACCGCTTCACCGTCGAACCTCTCGGGCCGGACACCGATTTCTTCGACGGCGGCGGAACATCCGTCGCCGCGGTGCGATTCGTGGCGGCGCTCGCCAGGGAACTCGACGTCCACTTCGAGTTGGACGACGTGTTCGCCGACGCGCGGCCGCGCAGGCTGGCGCAGCGCTGGCTGGGCGCGCGAGCGGAAGCCACCGAACGCGAAACGCCGTCGCCGGTGGCGGATACCGTGGACGACGAACTCGCGCAGCTCATGGCCGACGTCGCCGGAGCCGACCGGCTGCCCTTCACGGACCCGCCGGAGCGGGTCGCGCCGCGCCGCGTTCTGCTCACCGGCGCCACCGGCTTCCTCGGCAGCCACCTGCTGCTGGACCTGTTGCGCGGCAGTGACGCCCACGTCGTCTGCCTCGTTCGCGCGCGCGACGACGCCGACGCCGTGGACCGGCTGGCCGCGGCGTTGACGCGTTTCCTGCTGCCGTGGTCGCCGGAGGTGCGCAGGCGGGTGACAGTGCTGCCGGGCGACCTGCGTGAACCGAATCTCGGCCTCTCGGAGAAAGCGTGGGCCGCGCTGGCGGACGAGATCGACGCGATCGTCAACGTCGGCGCGGCGGTCGACTTCCTGCGTGGCTACCGGTCGCTGCGCCGCGGCAACGTGCTCGGCCCGCTGACCCTGGCCCGGCTGGCGGCAACCGGACGACCGAAACCGTTGCACCACGTCTCCTCCATCGCGGTGTTCAACGAGCTCGGCATCGCCTCGATGGGCGAGGACGATCCGGTGGCGAACATCGGCAAACTCGTGATCGGCTACGACCGGACGAAATGGGCGGCCGAGGCCGTCCTGCGGCGCGCCCGCGAACACGGACTGGTCGTCACGGTGCTGCGCCCCGGTGGAATCGGCGGGCACCGCGAGACCGGCGCGCACAATCCGCGCGACCTCAACAGCGGCATCATCGCGGCGCTGTCGCGGTTCGGCACCGTCCCCGCGCTGCGCAATCTCCATGTGGCCCCGGTCGATTGGGTGAGCAAGGTCGCGGCGGCGATCGTGTGCGCGCCGACGGCGTGGGGCCACAACTACCATCTCACCGGCACGCCGACCACGCTGGAGCAGATGCTGGGTGAATCGGCGGCGATCGGCATGGACATGCGGGTGCGGCACTGGGCCGCCTGGTGTGACGAGGTGGTCGAGCGGATCCGCACCGAGCCGGTCCCGGAGCTGGAATCGCTGGCGCAGGTGCTGGGCAGCCCTACCGCGCGTCATCCGCTGGAGACGATGGCGTCCGTTCCGGCCGCGACCGACGAACGCACCCGCGCCTTCCTGCGCGCGCACAACCTGCCCCAACCGGTCCGTTACGGCGCCCGGTCGCAACACAAAACGCTGGAGATGCTCGCGGGCACCGGCCTGGCACGGCTGCCACGGCCGGAGGACCCACCGTATCTGTGGTTCGCGGAGACCCTGGTGGGCACGATCGGGCCCGTCGACGCGGCGGCGGACACTTCCTGCACGCTCAACCTGCGGCTGTCCATCGCGAGCACCCACCAGCTGGTGGCCGGGCGCACGGTCGATGTCGGGGGCGAGCTGCGGTGCGCGCGTCTGCACGACGGCCCGCTCACGGTATCCGGTGTGGCGTCGGTGCGTCCGCACGACGGCATCCCGATGCGGCACGGACTGAAACACCCGCTGATGCACTACCGGCTGTCGCTGCGCGACGCCGATGGCGGGACGTGGTGGCTGTCGGGCTACAAATACGCCGAAGCGCGCCGCACGATCATCCGGCAGGCACGCACGTTGACCGTCGAACTCGGCCGGGAGGACCAACCGGCGAGCCTCGCGGGCGAGGTCGCGGTCCCCCTGCACACCTACCTGCACGATCAAATCGACGGCATCCAGGTGGATCCACGCCTGTCCGAACGCCAGCGGCGGACCGCGAAACTGTTGTGGCTGAGCTGGTTCGGATCCCAGCTCGGCAAGGGCCTACTGGAACCGGCGCTGCGCGTGGGCACCGAACTGCTGGATCTGCGCCGCAACGCGAAGGAGTCGCGCTGATGCTCACCCCCACCCGGCCCGGAGCCGCACCGGTCGTGGAGGAGATCCCGTTCCGCACCGCCGACGGGACCCTGCTCGGCCTGCGGCGCGTGGTCGTCGACGATCCCGAGCGGCCCTCGGTTCTGTTGGTCCACGGCCACGGCGTGTCCTCGGAGATGTTCCTGCTGCCGGAGATCCGCACGATCGTCGACGCTCTCGTCGACGCCGGATACCAGCCGTGGCTGCTGGACTGGCGCGGCAGCTGTCGGCTGCCCTACAACGCCGCAGGCCCGCGTTTCAGCTTCGACGACGTGGCGCTCTACGACCTGCCGGGAGCCGTCGAGGAGATCCGCGGACGCATCGGCGACCGGCGGTTGTTCGTGGTCGCGCATTGCGTCGGCGCCCTGGCGCTGTCGATGAGCATGGCCGCGGGACTGGTGCCCGGCCTCGCCGGAGTCGTCGCCCAAGGCGTGTTCCTCACTCCGAAAGTGAGCGCCGCGGTGCGGATGCGCGTGCTCGTCGGCGGCGAACTGCTCGGCTCCCGCGTCCATCACCTCGAGTCCGATTTCCGCAAAGTCGGGCTGTGGTCGCGGAAAACGCTTTTGTACGCGCTGCTCACCCGGAAAGGGGAATGCACAGACCCCACCTGCCGGATGGTCCACGGCGGCTGGGGCATGGGTGCCGAGCTGTTCGTCCACGACCATCTCGATCCGCGCACCCACGACCGCTTGGCGCAACTGTTCGGGCCGGTCCCGGTGCATGTTCTGCCCCAGTTGCGGCGGATGGAGCTGGCGCATGCCGTGCAGCGCTGGAACGACAACGACGACCGCTACCGCGTGCTACCGGAGAACGCGCTGGACCACGCCGACCGGATCGATTGCCCGGTCCTGCTGTTGTCGGGCAGCCGCAACGAAGTCTGGCTCGACTCCAACAAGCTGTGCCACGACGTGCTCACCGCACGGCACCCCGGGCTGGATGTCCGCTACGTCGAGATCCCTTCCTACGGCCATCTCGACACCTTCCTCGGACGCGGCTCCGCACTCGACGTGTACGGGCACATCCTCGAATTCCTCGACGGCTGCTCCACACCCCGAACGCGGGATACGGCGTGAGCGAGCCACCGGGCGACGGACGTTCGCTGCGCATCGCGATGTTCGCGGATTTCCACCCCGCCACCCTCGGCGGCATCCAGACGTCGATGCGCGCACAACGCGCGGCGCTGGAGCGGCTCGGGCATCGCGTCACCGTGTTCACCATTCCCCCGCCGGAGCCCACACCGCCGGACTCCGGGATCGTCGTTCTCACGACCACGGGCGGAATGAGCGTGAACGGGTATCCGGTGGCGCTGCCGACCCGCAGGAACGCGCGCCTCATCGACACGGTCTTCGCCGAGCGCGGTTTCGACGTCGTGCACGCGCAGACCACCTACGGCGCGGGCATCGCCGGATTGCGCGCCGCGCGCAGGCACGGACTTCCCGTCGTCCAGTCCATGCACAGCCGCGACGATTCCTTCATCGAGCGCAATTCGCCGTTTCCCTACCTCGCCGCCCTCACCATGCGCGTGCTGCACGGCGGGTTCGTCGGCTTGCGCAAGGAGCTGCCGCGCCTGCCGGAAAGCCGAACGGCGCGGCACGCCTGGCGGCCGCTCGTCGCGCAGGCACAGGCCGCGGACCACGTCGTGGTGCCGACACGGCATTTCGCGCAGCGGTTGGCCGCTCACGGGGTGGATCGGCCGCTGCACGTGGTGTCCAACGGAGTCGACGACGATCTGGTGCGCGCCCTCCCGGAGCGTTCCCGCGACCGGGGTCACCGGCTGCGGGTGCTGTGGTGCGGTCGCTTCTCCGCGGAGAAGCGACCGTTGGACGCCGTCGAGGCGGTGCGCCTGGCCGAGGGCTGCACCCTGGACATCTACGGTGCGGGAGCGCTGGAAACGCGCCTGCGCTCGGCCGTCGACCGGCCCGGCCTGCGTGAGCGAGTCCGGCTGCACGGCGAAGTGAGCCAGGCGGAGTGCCTTACGGCTATGCGTGCCAACGACGTGCTGCTGTTCCCGTCCGCCGGGTGCGACACGCAGGGCATGGTGCTGCTCGAAGCGGTCGCGGCCGGGATTCCGGTGCTGCACTGCGACCCCGACGTCACCGAAACCGTCCCCGAAGGCGGCGAATTCCGTGCGCGCGACGCCTCGACGGACGCGCTCGCCGAGGCGTTGCGCCTGCTGGCGCAGCAGCGGGACCGGCTCGACGCCATGCGCGAGGTGCTGGCGCGGCACGCGGATCGGACGCTGCAGTCCCGGTTCACCGAACGCCTGGTCGCGGTCTACACCGAGGCGATCGCCGCGTCAGGCCGGTTGCCGTAGCGGCAAACCCGCGGCCGCGTAGATCGCGTCGATGACCGTCATCGTCGCCACCGCGTCGTCCGGCGCGGTGAGTACCGGCTCGCCGTGCCGCACCGCCGCGACGAAGGCGTCGAGCTGATAGGCGTAGGTGCTGCGGCGCGAGACCTGCTCGGTGCGACTGCCGCGCTCCGAACGCACCGACAGCCTGCGCGGCAGCTGCGGCGCCACCGGATTGAGCAACCGCAGTTCACCGCGTTCGCCCACCACTCGCGCACCGATGCGCAGCACGTCCGACGACCACATCGAGCAACGCAGCCGTCCGGTGTGACCGGAAGGAAAGCGCAGCTCGGCGCTCATCGCGCGGTCGATGTCCTGGCCACGTAATTTCGCCGTCGCCGCGACGACATCCGGATTCTCGCCGCCGAAGACCCGCGCCATGTGGACCGCGTAGCAGCCCGCGTCCATCAGCGCCCCGCCTGCGAGGGTGTAGTCGTAGCGGATATCCGAGAACCGCGGCAGCGGAAAGCACATCGCGGTGTCCACCCGCACCAGCTCGCCGAGTTCGCCGGAGGCGATGATCTCCTCGGCCCGCCTGGTCATCGGGTGGTAGCGGTAGTGGAACGCCTCCATGACCACCCGGTCCGACGTCGCGGCCAGCGCCGCGATCTCCCGCGCCTCGGCGGCGTTGGCGGTGAACGGCTTCTCGCACAGCACATGCTTGCCCGCCGCGAGCGCCTCCTTGGTCCACCGGCCGTGCAGACCGTTGGGCAGCGGGTTGTAGACCGCGTCGATGTCGGGTGCGGCGATCAGTGCGGCGTAGCTGTCGAAGACCCGCGCGATGCCGTGCTTCCTGGCGAACGCGCGTCCGCGTCCGGGCTCGCGGGCGGCCACGGCGGCGACCACCACGTCCGGGCTCGCCGCGGCGGGCCGCACGAGAGCCGCGGGCGCGATGCGTGCGGCGCCCAGGATGCCGATCCGCAGGGGCGGTCCGGGTTGCGTCATGGGCGCGACTGTAGCAATGGGACCGCTTGTGCCGCCGAGTGATCCGTCAGGAGGACGGTGCGTCGCCGTATACGGTCAACCAGATGGCGCGGCCCAGCGCCTCCGCCAGTGCGTCGTCGGTGACTCCCGACCCGGACGAGAAGCTCGCCGCGATCGCCCGCTCGACCATCGAGGTGAGCACGATGGCGGTGGCCTGCGGGTCGATCGCCGGGCTGATCCGGCCCTCGGCCAGGTCGGTCTCCAATCGCGATCGCACCACTCGCACGAACTCCGCGACCCGCCCGCGCCAATACGCGCCGACGTCACGGTCATAGGCGGCCACCTCGCTCAGCGCCAGCAGCAGGGAGCGGTGCTCGCGGAAGCCCGCGATCATGGTTCGCACGGCAGCCACCACACCGGCCTGCCGCCCGCTGTGCTCGGCGAGCCACCAGCGCTCGGCGGCCTCGAACAGATCGGCCGTGGCCAATTCCGCCATCCTGATCAGCAGCTGACTCTTGTCCGGGAAGTACCGGTAGAACGTCGACCGTGCCGACTGCGACGCGGCGGCGATCCGGTGGACGGCGATCTCGGTGTAGGGCGTGCCATCGGCGAGCAACTCCTCCACCGCGGCGAGGACACGTCGTTCGAATTCCGCGCGCCGGTCGTCGACCGGTTTCCGCGCGCTTCTGGGGACTCGGGTCAGCGAGGGCATCCGGCTCCTCTCTGCGGCGCGGCGGCCGCCTTACTCGGCTGTGCCGGTCGGGTGCGTCCCACCATGGCGTCCATTCTGCCGACACGGCACCGATATTGACATTCGGGCACCCACGGCTCACGATCGATCGGACACAGTGTCCGAGACTATGCGACCGAGGTGTTCGGGGATGCGCGGATCCTCCGCTCCGGCAATCGAGTACACCGACGTGGTGGTGGTCGGCGCGCGCTGCGCGGGCTCCGCGGCCGCCATCGCGTTCGCCACGGCAGGGCGGGACGTCGTCGCGCTGGACTCGGCGCGCTTTCCGTCCGACACCCTTTCGACACACCTGCTGTGGCCCGCGGGCCTGGCCGAACTGCGCCGCGTGGGCGCTCTCGAGCGCGTCCTTCGGCTCGGCGCGCCCCCGCTGACCACGGCCTTCGCCGATGGTGACGGCCTTCAGGTCCGGTCGTCGTTCACACCGGTGGACGGCATCGGCCACGCGATGTGCGTGCGGCGCACCGGATTGGACGCCGCGCTGGTGGCCACCGCCGTCGCGGCCGGAGCGCGGATCCGAGAGGGCGTCCGGGTCACCGACCTGGTGTGGTCCGGCGGTCGCTGCGTCGGCGTCCGCTACACCGAAGCCGGTGGCGTGCACGAGGTGCGCGCCCGCTTGATCGTCGGGGCGGACGGCCGCCGCAGTACGGTGGCCCGGCTCGTCGGCGCCGCCCGGCCCCGGTTGTCCGCACCGAGCGGGCGGGACTGCTACTTCGCGTACTGGCACGACGGCGCAACCGACCAGCGGCACGTCGCCGCGCAATGGCGTTGCGGTCCCGACCTCGGCACCGCGTTCCCCTGCGACGACGGTCTGCTGCTCAGCCTGGTCCAACCGCCCGCGCAGCCTCCCGAGCCGGGCGCCGGTCGGGCCGAGCGCCGGTATCAAGAGGCCATCGACCGACTACCGGGTCTTGGGCTGCGGCTGCGCGACTGCCGCAGAGTCGGGCGGGTGCGTGCGGCCACCGGCCTGGCGTCCTACTTCCGGCGCTCGACCGGGCCGGGCTGGGCGCTGCCGGGTGACGCGGGCCATTTCAAGGACCCGGTGACCGCGCAGGGCATACGCGACGCCTTGCGCTACGGCCGGTTGCTCGGCGAACTCGCCGCACCCGCCCTCGACGACACCGCGCATCTCGACACCGCCCTGACGGCGTGGGAACAGCTGCGCGATCGCGAGTGCCTAGGCGTCTACCAGTGGACCAACCGCCTGGCCCGGGGCACGGCGATGCGCCCGCTGGAGTTCGAGCTCTACCGCAAGGCCGCCGGCGACCCCGTGCTGGCCGACCGGGTCACCGAAGTCTTCTCCCGCACCATCGAACCGAAGGACGTCTTCACTCCCGCACGCGCCGCAGCGTTCGCGGCGGGAGCGCTGCGCGACTCGTGGCGGGCACCGTGGCCCGTCCTCGCCGACCTGGTCGGCGAATGCCGCGACACGGTCTCCGAACGAAGGGAAGCCCGGGCCTTCACCAGCACCGGGCCCGCCGACGCCATCCCGTCCCGGCCGCCGCAAGACAGTCTCGCGGCATCTTCAGGAGATCGACATGCATGACCCGCGCCCTCGGCCGACCCTGGACCTCACCCGCCGCGACCTGCTGCGCGGCGCGCTCGCGGCCGGAATATCCATCGCCGCCGCCCCCGCCCACGCCGCACCACCGGGAGTACGCCGAACGCCAGGACTACGCACCGGCGGAAAGTCGGTCGCGGTCCTGGGCGGCGGAGTCGCCGGGCTCTCGGCGGCACACGAACTGATCGAACGCGGCTATGAGGTCACCGTGTACGAACCGGCGTTCCTCGGCGGCAAGGCACGCAGTATGGGAGTGCCGGGCACCGGCGCCGACGGCCGCGCGGACCTGCCCGGCGAGCACGGCTTCCGGTTCTTCCCCGGCTGCTATCAGAATCTTCCGGACACCATGCGCCGAATTCCGTTCTCCGGCAATGCCGATGGCGTGGCGGGCAACCTGGTTCGCGTCGAGGGTACGGTCGCGGGATTCCGCGGCAGGCCGCCACTGTTCGCGCCGGTCGATTTCGGGGGCATCGACCAGCTCACACCACAGCGCATACAGAACACGCTGATCGGCGCCTTCGGCTTCATCCCCGAACTGCCCCCGGCCGAACTGGCGTTCTTCGCCAAACAGATGGCCGTCTGGTTCACCTCGTGCACCGAACGGCGGTTCGGGCAATGGGAATACGTGACGTGGGAACAGATCCTGCGCGCCGAGGGCAAGTCGGCGGCCTACCGCGAATATCTCGTCAGCGCCCTCACCCGCATCACCGTCGCGGCCAAACCCCAGTCGAGTTCGGCCCGCACGATCGGCACCATCGGGGAGGCCCTGGTCCTGGCGGGAACCGGGGCGATCCCGCAATACTCCGCCGGTATCGACCGTATTCTCAACCGCCCCACCAACGAAGCCTGGATCGATCCGTGGGTGACGCACCTGCGGTCGCGGGGCGTGCGATTCGCGCTGGGGCAGCGGGCGACACAGTTGGAGCTGCGAGACGGCCGGATCGCCTCGGCAACCGTCACCGATCCCAGCGGCCGCTCCAGCGCGGTCACCGCGGACTGGTATCTGTGCGCGATGCCGGTGGACAAGGCGGTCGCGCTACTGAGCGACGAGATCATCGACGCCGACCCGCATCTGGCGGGCATGCGCGAACTCCGGACCGATTGGATGGTCGGCATCCAGTACTATCTCTCCCGCCCGACCGAATTGCCGGAAGGCCACATCGCCGCGCTCGGCTCGCCGTGGGCGCTCACCGCATTGCGTCAAGCGCCGATGTGGGTAGGCGACTTCGCCGCCCGGTACGGCGACGGCACCGTGCGGGAATGCCTTTCGGTGGACATCTCCGACTGGGACTCCCCCGGCATCCGCTTCCACCGAACGGCCAAACAGTGCACCGCCGCCGAGATCGCCGAAGAGGTGTGGGCACAGCTGAGCGAATGGCTCAACACCGGCACGGGCTGGCTGCGTCCCGAGGACATCCGCTCCTGGCATCTGGACCCCGGAGTCAGCTGGACCGCGAGCGGCATCCACAACGAAACCCCACTGCTGGTCAACACCGTCGGCTCCTACGACCATCGCCCGGAGGCCCGCTGCGCTGTGCCGAACCTCTTCTTCGGCGGCGACCACGTGCGCAACAACATCGACCTCGCCACCATGGAGGGCGCCAACGAATCCGGCCGCGCCGCCACGAACGCGATCCTCGATGCCGCCGACGATCCCGCGCCCCGCGTCCCGGTCTTTCCCTTGGTGTCCCTGCCGGTCTTCGACCCGTGGAAACGCATCGACGCCGACCGCTACCGCGCCGGACTGCCGCACCTGCTCGACGTGTGAGCGGCCCGCTCCCATGGAGCCTGAGCCGCGGCCGCGTGAATCAGGGCAGCCCTAGGATGCCTCGGCGGCGGTCATGCTCGTGGTGGTCAGGATCGTCTGTGCGACCAGCTCGGGGTCGTCGATCATCGGAACGTGCCCGGTGTCCGGCAGAACGGAGAACGCGGCCTCGGGCAGCCGCGCCCGCGCGATCGGTAAGTGGACCTGTGCGGGCAGCACACGATCGTGCTCCGACCAGGCCACCGTGATCGGGCACGGCAACGGGTCCAGCGCGGCGATCTGTTCGTCGGTGCCGAGCAGATCAGCGGTGACGGTGCAGCCGAGCAGGTCCCGGAGGAACGTCATGGCCTGCGCCGCGCAGGCGCGATCACCGTGGACGGCGATGTTGCGCAACGCCGTTCGCCGCACCGCCGCGCTGCGCAGGCCCACCGGGGCGAGGAAGCCGAGCAGCCGCCCGGTGCTCACCTCGCGGGCGATGCGGCGGGTCGCGGCCGAACGGCTTCGGTCCCCGGCTTCCCAGAAGCCCGCTGGCGAGAGCGCGCAGACGGTCTCGGCTCGCCCGCGCCGGGCCAATTCGATGGCCATCCAGCCGCCCAGCGAATTACCCGCGAGGTGTACCCGGCGCAGTCCGAGCCCGTCCAGCCGCCGTTCGATGTCGTCCACCAAGTGCTCGACCCGCGCCGGACGCCGCAGGGCCTGCGGTCCGCCCCGATGCCCGACCGCAGTCGGCGTGATCACCTCGTGCCGCGCGGCGAGCAAGGGTGTGACGTCATCCCACACCCGTTCGGACATCGTGACACCGTGCAGGAGAACGAGCGGGGGCTTGCTGGGCATTGGCGTCCCTTCGAATTCGTAGTGCGGTCTCGAAGGTGGATACCACAACCTCACCTATGGGGGCAGCGGAAACCCCGACTTCACCGGGCGATCGCCGGAGTTTGCTCTCCGCAACGCTGCCCGCCGAGCCGGTATCGCCGCCACCCCCGTCCCACCCACACCGGCGGACCACGATTCCCGCACGCCGGTGTATTGACATGCCACAATGTTCGCCCGGTCAGACGGCTTCCGGACGCCAGGTGGCGACCGCCCAGATCACGACGATGTTCAGCGCGATCACCAGGATCGACCACGCCGGGTAGTACGGCAGCCACAGGAAGTTCGCGATGATCGACAGCGCGGCCAGGCAGATCGCCACCACCCGCGCCCAAGTCGCACCGGTCATCAAGCCCAGCGCCGCGATGACCAGGAGGATGCCGAGCACGATGTGGATCCAGCCCCACGTCGTAGTGTCGAACTTGTAGACGTAGTCGGCGCCGACGACGATGAGTTCGTCCTCGGCGACGGCGGAGATCCCCTCGAAGATCGACAGCACACCGACGGTGAGCAGCAGGATCGCGGCCGCGATGGACGTGCCCGCCGCGATGCCACGGCGAACGGGGTGTGCCTCCGGTTCGGTCATGTGCGTCATCGGTCGCCCCCTTTCTCGGGAAGTAATGGACGCCTTCCGAATCTCCACCAGTCGCCCCGTCCAGCACTTCACCCGTTTCGGATGACTCCGATATTTCGTGTTCGCGCGAAATGAAAGTTCCATAACGACGACACACGATCTGATCGAGCGGACTTCGCACCGGGTATGTTCCGCTACCGAGGCGCGGTAGTGATCTGCCAGCACACGGCCCGGGAGGCACGGTGACCACATCGCACGTCCCCGCTCTACGCCGCATCCCCGCCGCGGCGCGGTCCGCTGCCGAAATACCGGCGTTGCCGTTCACCCCGATTCCCCGGCCCGATCTGTACGCCGCCGCCGACAGCAGGTCCGGCACCGGGCACGTACTACTGCTGCGCGCGCCCGCCGGGACCGGGAAGTCGGTGCTGGCGGCCGACTGGGCGGCCCGGCACGCCGCGGGCGGATCCGATGTCGCCTGGCTGACCGTCACCGAGCAGCTCGACGACGCGACGTCGCTGTGGACGGTGCTGCACGAGCGGTTCGAGATCGCGACCACGACCGACGCCTGCCCCCCTGCCGCGTACGCCGCAGCGCTCGTCGAGACACTGGCCGCGCGCACGACGCCGACGATCCTCGTGCTCGACGACGCTCATCTGCTCACCGATCCGCTCCTGCTCGCGGGTATCGAATATTTCCTGCACCACGCGCCGCCCACCGTCACGACGATGCTGTGCGCCCGCTCGGCTCCGCCGATCCGCTGGCACGTCCTGGAACTGCACGCGCGGCTGACCCGCTGGGGCGCGGGCGAACTCGCCTTCACCGCGGACGAGATCGACGCGCTGTGCCGCCACCACGGGTGCGAACTCACCGGCGCCGAACTCGATGCGCTCGGCGCCCTGACCCGGGGCTGGGCCGCGCTCGTGCGCATCGCCGCCATCCATCTGGCCGCCGGATCCGACGACCGCGCCGCGGCGCTCGCCGTTCTCGCCCGCCCGGCGCGCGCGGTCACCGATTTCCTGCTCGGGGAACTCGTCGAGGTACTGCCGCCCACGCTGCGCCGGTTCCTCACCTGCACCAGCATTCCCGTCGCGTTCACCGAGCAGCTCGCCGACGAACTCGTGGGCGGCGGTGCGGGGCACTCGCTGCACGAACTCGACCTGATCGGCTTCCCGATCGACTCGGTCGTGCGCGACGGCGACGTCTGGTTCTCCTGTCATCCGCTGGTGCGCGCCTATTTCTTCGCCGAAGCTCGCCGCCTCGGGCCGCGCGTGTGCGCGGAACTGCATCGCCGGTCGGCCCGCTGGTTGCGGACCGCGGGGCTGCCCGAGACCGCGCTGCCGCATCAGCTCGCGGGCGCCGACCACGAGCAACTGTGCGAATTCTTGTCGGCGTGCGCGCTGCGCATGGTGCTCGACGGCACGGGCCGGACGCTGTTCGATCATCTGGCCCGTTCGGCGCCGGCGTTGCTCGACGACCCCTTTCTCTGGCTGGTGCGCGTCGTCGACGCTCTCGTCGCGGGCAGCGCGGCCGCCGCGGTGGCGTGCCTGGACACCGCGGCGGCGCGGCGCGCGGCCAAGGCCTCCTTCGCCGACGCGAAGCGGCTGGACGCGCTCACCCTCGCCGCGACCATCGACGTCGCGGCGACCACCGGGGCGGTGCTGCCCGAGTCTCCGGAGGACGTCGCGCCGACCGGCGATCCCGATCTCGACGCCTACACCGAGATCCAGATCGCCACCGCCTTCGTCGCGGGCGGCGCGGTCACGCGCGGAGAACAGTTGCTGCACTCCGGGCTCGCGCTGGCCGAGCACGCGGGGCGCCCTCGCCTGGTGCTGCGTGCGCTGACCCGGCTGGCGTTCGCCGCCGACGCCGTCGACGCCGCCACCGCGATGCGGGACCGCGCGGCGCGCGCGCTGGCGATCGCGGAGGAACACGGGCTGCTGGAGACCACTGACGCCGTCCAGGCGACCGCCGTGGCCGCCTACGGCGCCTACCTGCAAGGCGAGACGCCGGGCGCGGCGCAGATCGCGTCGGTGCTCACCGAGCGGGTCGACCACGACGGATCCCACGGTCCGGTCGCGGGATGGCGCGCGCACGTCGTGGGCCGCCTGCTCGAACTCGAGCGAGCCGAGGAGCAGTCGGCCGCGGTCGACGCGCTGCGCCGCGGCCTGCTCGTCCTGCTCGAGCACAAGGCGGTGCCCGCGGCGACCGGCAGCCTGATCCTGCCGGTGGTGTGGGCGCTGCTGCGCGTACACGATGCCAGGACGGCGCAACTGCTGGTCGAACGCGCCCGCGGTATCGTCGGCGAACTGCCCGAAGTGCGGTTGGCCGATGCGGCACTGCACACCGCGGCCGATCGTCGCAAGGCGACCTGCGCGGTGCTCGAACCACTGCTGGACCGCGCGGGCGAGCTGCGTCCGGTCAGCGCGGTCACCGGGTGGCTGCTCTACTCCGCGGCACAGCACGAGTCCCGCGCTCCGGCCAAAGCCCTCGCCGCGCTGGAGAACGCGCTGGGTTCCGCGACGCCGCACCGGCTGCTGCGGCCGTTCCTCGACGTGCCCGCCGCGATGCCCTTGCTGGACAGCTACGCGGGCCGTCTCGGCCGGGCGGAGAGCTTCGCGGAGTCGATCCGCCGTCATCCCGCGGCGCGGCGCAGGCCTGCCTACCCCGCCTTGACCCACACCGAGATGACCGTGCTCAAGCAGTTGCCCTCCGGTCGCACCGCCCAGCAGATCGCCGAGGACCTCGGCGTCTCGGTCAACACCGTGAAGACCCACCTGCGCGGCATCTACGGCAAGCTGGGCACCAATTCCCGCGTTGACGCGCTGCATCACGCTCGCCGCGGCGGCCTGCTCTGACGCCGCATCCGCTCGCGCGACGCCTTCCCGTCGCCGTACGCGGCTTTACGCTGATGTATGGCCCTCTCACGTCGGGAACTGTTCCGGTTCGGCGCCGCGGGGTCTGCCGCGGTCCTGGCGGGCACCGCAGCGGCGGGTAGTGCCCGTTTTCCGGCCCCGCGCCGGCTCGGCGATCCGTTCTCGCTCGGCGTCGCGTCCGGCGATCCCGCCCCCGACGGTGTGGTGCTGTGGACGCGGCTGGCCCCCGACCCGCTGGCGCCCGACGGCCTCGGCGGCATGCCGCTGCACCCGGTCACGGTCGACTACGAGGTCGCCGACGACGAGTACTTCCGCCGCGTGGTGGCACGTGGATCGGCGGTGGCCACTCGCGCACTCGGCCACAGCGTGCATCCGGAGGTGCACGGGCTGACCCCGGATCGCTGGTATTTCTACCGGTTCCGGGCGGGGTCGGCCGTGTCGCCGGTAGGACGGACCCGCACCGCCCCGGCGCCCGGCCAGGCCCTGGCGCGGCTGCGCTTCGCTTTCGCCTCCTGCCAGTCCTGGAGTTCCGGCTACTACACCGCCTACGAGCACATGAGCCGGGAAGACCTGGATCTGGTCGTGCATCTGGGCGACTACATCTACGAGCGGGCCTGGCTGCGTGGGCGGGCGGGCGTCACGATGGGTCCCCGCTTTCGCGACGAAGCCGTCGACCTGCCCGGCTATCGGCTGCGCTACGCGCTCTACAAATCCGAGCAACCGCTGCGCGCCGCGCACGCCGCGTTCCCGTGGCTGGTCACCATGGACGACCACGAGGTCGACAACAACTGGGCCGGTGACGCGCCCGGCATCGGCCTCGACATCTGGCGGGTGCCCGCCCTGTTCCGCGGGCGCCGCGCCGCCGCCTTCCAGGCCATGTACGAGCACCAGCCGCTGCGCCTGGCGCAGTCACCGTCCGCGGCGGGCATCCGGCTGCATCGCCGTTTCCGGTTCGGCGACCTCGCGGAGATCACCATGCTCGATACCCGCCAGTACCGCACCCCGCAGGCCTGCGGCGGCGCCGTGGTCAGCGGCTGCGCCGAGCGCTTCTCCCCCGACCGCACGATCCTCGGTGCGGCACAACGCGATTGGCTGATCGACGGTCTGACCCACTCCCCGGCTCGCTGGCAGGTCCTCGGTAACCAGGTGGGCATGAGCCAGAACGACTCCGACCCCGGTCCGCGGGTCGCCGTCTCCACCGACGCGTGGGACGGATACGTCGCCGACCGCAACGCGGTGCTGGGCGCCGCCGCGGCGCGCGGCGCCGGAAACCTGGTGGTGATCACCGGCGACCGGCACGAGAACCAGGCCGCCGACCTGCGGCGCGACTACTCCGATCCCGGATCACCGGTTGTGGCGGCGGAATTCACCGGTACCTCGATCACCAGCAACGGCGACGGAGTGGACCTGAGCGACAAGGGCCGCGGTCTGCTCGCGGCGAATCCGGACGTCAAGTTCTTCAACGCCCAGCGTGGGTACGTCCGGGTGGAACTCGATCACGGGTTGTGGCGCAACGACTTTCGTGTCGTGCCCTATGTCCGCTATCCCGGCGCGCCGATCCGTACCCGCGCCAGTTACATCGTCCAGGACGGCATTCCGGGTGTCACCGAGGCGTGGAGTTCCGGCGATTCCCCTGCGCCGCCGTCGGCACCCGATGCCGTCGGCCGCGCCGACGCCGAGCCCGGCCCGCGCTGACCCGGCGCCCCGGGGTTCACCCGGTCGCCGACTCCGCACGCAGGATCAGCACGGTGATCTCGCTCGGGGCGAACACCCGCAGCTGCGGACCCCAGAATCCCGTGCCCCGGCTGGTGTAGAGCTGAGTGCGCTCGCCGTGGCGGCTCAGCCCGGCCACGACGGGCTGCTCGAGGCGAACCAGATAGTGGAACGGCCAGATCTGGCCGCCGTGGGTGTGGCCGGAGATCTGCAACGCCACTCCCGCGGCCGCGGCCTCCGCGACCTGCCTGGGCTGGTGGGCGAGCAAGACGACCGGAACGTCCGGGTCCGCCCCTGCGAGCGCGGCGGGCAGGTCGGGGCCGTGACCGGTCAAGCCGATGCCGGTTGGGTCGTCGATGCCCGCGATCACCAGGCGGTCGTCGCCGCGGCGCACGACCTCGTGCTGATTGTGCAACGGCTGCCAGCCGAGTGCGGCCATGTGCTCGATCCAGCCCTGCGCGTCACCGAAATACTCGTGATTGCCGGTGATGTAGAACCGGCCGAGTTCGGCCTCGACCTTGCCGAGCGGATCGACCTGCGCGTGCCGCTTCGCCACCGATCCGTCCGCGAGGTCGCCCGCGTGGCAGGCGATGTCGGGCCGTTGCGCGTTGACCACCTCGACCACGCGTTCCGACCAGCGCAGCCGGTTCAGCGCGGCGTAATGGGTGTCGGTCACGACGACCACGCGCAGTCCGTCAAGCGCGGAGCCGAGACCTGGAATCGCGACATCCACCGTGCGTACCCGCGGCACCCGGCGCGCCTCGATCACACCCCACACCACCAGCACCGTCGCGGCCGCGAGCACGCCCGCCGCGACGATCCGCGAGCGAGCCGGGTCGTCCACGCCCGCGACGCTCAATCCCGCGCGCGCCAGATTGCCCAGCACCGACCAGCTGAACAGCACCCACATGACGCCCAGCAAGGTGTCGCCGACGATCGAGGCCGCGTCCGACTGCACGGGCCCGTGGCCGAGATACATCGCCGCGGGCAGGCACGCGAACCCGAGCAGGAACAGTGCCGAACCCAGCCAGAACAGCGGGCCGGATTCGTCGGTGGTCGCCGCAACCAGCGTCCACCAGGGCAGCAGGAACAAGACAGCGGGAATCGCCAGGAACAAGATCAGGCGGGGCACAAACTTCAAGAGGGCTCGTCCTCGTGCGCGGGTGTAGCGCGCGGTCCCTCTCCGGCGCCATGGGCGCTTTCGACCATAGCAGCGGTCATGCCACACCGAGCCGCTCGGCGGCCACGGTGAGATCCTTGTCCCCGCGGCCGGACAGGCACAGCACGATCAGCGAGCCCGCGGGAATCTCACCGCGGTCGGCCATCTCCATCAGATAGCCCACGGCGTGGGCGGATTCCAATGCCGCGAGGATTCCTTCGGTATGGCTGAGTGCCTGCATGCCGCGCAGCGCCACCGCGTCGGTGGCGGCCCGATAGGTCACCCGTCCGCTGTCCTTCAAATGGCTCAGCTCGGGACCGACACCCGGATAGTCCAGTCCCGCCGCGATGCTGTGCGTCCGCGCGATCTGGCCGTCCTCGTCCTGCAGCAGATAGCTGTAGGAGCCGTCGATCTCACCCGGGCTGCCCATGCAGAGGGTCGCCGCGTGCTCGCCGGTGTCCACCCCCCGCCCGGCCGCTTCGACGCCGATCAGCCGCACCTGTGGATCGTCTGCGAACGGATGGAAGACCCCGATCGCATTGCTGCCGCCGCCGACACAGGCCAGGACGTAATCGGGGAGCCTGCCCTCGACGCGCGCGATCTGGTTCCTGGTCTCCGTGCCGATCACCGTTTGGAAATCCCGCACGATCCGCGGGTACGGCGCGGGCCCCGCCGCGGTGCCGAACAGGTAGTGGGTGGTGTCCACGGTGGACACCCAGTCGCGGACCGACTCGCTGATCGCCTCCTTTAGTCTGCGCGAACCGATGTCGACCGGCCGCACCTCGGCGCCGAGCAGCCGCATCCGCATCACGTTCGAAGCCTGACGGCGCATGTCCTCGGTTCCCATGTAGACCACACAGGTCAATCCGAGCATCGCCGACACCGTCGCCACCGCGACGCCGTGCTGCCCCGCGCCGGTCTCGGCGACGATCCGCTTCTTGCCCATCCGCCGGGCCAGCAACGCCTGCCCGATGGCGTTGTTGATCTTGTGGGCGCCCGTGTGGGCCATGTCCTCTCGCTTGAGATACACGCGGGCGTCCGGCACACCCAGCAACTCTCCGAAGCGCCGTACCTGATGCAGCAGCGTGGGCCGACCGACCCGGTCCCGCAACAGTTCTCGATACTCGGCCAGGAACCCGGGGTCGTCTCGTGCGAGGCGATAGGCGTCCTCCAGATCCAGCAGCGCGGCCATCAGGCCCTCGGGGACGAATCTGCCGCCGAACACGCCGAACCGCCCGCGTTCGTCGGGGAACTTCTCGTGCCGGGATGCGCTCACCGCCACGTCAAGGTCAATCCTCATCAACACCAACGCTTTCACCGCCAAAGAGCCGACGGGTCAGTCTGTTCCGCTAGCGCTAGCACAACCCGACGGGTTGGCAACAAGCGAGTTAACAGACTAAATCGTTCGGATGGCTAAGGCTTCTCACTGGTGGAGGCGATCGGCGCGGGCGGGCTCCCGGTGCTTGGCTACCGGTCGGCAGGCACAGTGGCGGAGATCTGAGCGACCAGCTGCCACGGCCGCTCGGTGTCGGTGGTGGCCTTGCCGCTGGTGAGGATCGCCCCGGACAGCCCACGAGCCGGATCGGCCCACCCGTACTGGGTGGTCAATCCGCTGCGCCCGAAGTGCGACCCGGTGTCGCGGCCGAATTTCGACCTGCGCCCGCCGAGTTCGAACCCCGCCCGGCTGACACGTCCGGCGACACCGGGTATCCAGCGAGCCGGGCGCACCGCCTCGGCCAAGGTCTCCGGCCTGATGATGCGCCGTCCGTCCGGTGCGCCGCGCGTGAGGATCTCGTAGAACCGCGACAACTCCGACGCGGTGGTGATCAGATTGCCCGACGGCAGCTCGGCGGTGAGGAAGGCGTCGGTCGCCGAGCGCGACGCCCGGTCCATTCGTCCGCCGATGGCCTTGCTCGCCAGAAAGGTCGCCGTGCGCGACGGAGCCGGACCGGTTTTCACGCTCGGCACGACTTTGCCGACGTCCTCGGGTCGCACACCGAAATTGGTCCAGCGGAAATCGAACGGCTCGAGCACCTGCTCGGCGAGATGGTCCCGCATCCGCTTGCCGGTGGCGCGCTGCACCAGCAGCCGCAGGATCAACCCGATGGTCAGCGCGTGGTACACGCGGAACCGTCCCGGCTTCCAACTCGGGACCAGGTCGGCCAACCCACGCACGGCCAGTTCCTCGTCGAGTACCAGATCGACGCCTTGATACGGCGGTGTGACGAAGGGGATCCCGGCGGAGTGCGAAAGTACGTCACCGATCGTGATGGCGGCCTTGCCGTTCGACGCGAACTCGGGAATGTAGCCGGACACCGGCTCGTCGAGGGTGAACGCCCCCTGCTCGACGAGCATGAACATCAGCGCTCCGGCAACGCCCTTCGCGGTCGAGAAGCCGCAGAACGGCGTGTCCGGGGTAGCCGGGATCTTGACCGCGTCCGGCCCGTCGCCCGGCGCGTTGCCCCAGCCGTGCCCGATGGCGCGATTCAGGACGATCCTGCCCTCGCGGCGCAGGCAGACCTGGATCGCCGGAGTGGTGCCCAAGCGGTACCACGCCTGCACCGACGCCCACAGCGCCTCCACGTCGGCGCGGCCGATCCCGGTCGCCGCGGGATCGTCTTCAGGGCCTCGGGTCGTCACGGCCTCCAGGTCGTCGACGATCGCCACTGATCCCGCCGTTGGTGCGCTCACCCGGCCAGCTTATCGACCGGCCGCGGGTGCCGCCGCCCCGCCGATCACGGCGGCGGCACACCGATCGGGGTCAGCGGCCGTTCAGCCAGCTCTCCTTCAGCTTCGCGTGGTTGTCCCACCAGGCCTGAACCGCTGCCGGGTCGGCGTTCCAGGGTGGCGGTGGCGACTCGCCCGGGAACAGGAAGGTGTCGTTGGGGGCGGCGGCGGTCGTCGGTTCGGGGTATTCCGTGGTGGTGCGCGGGTGCGGCGGCGGTTGCTGCTCGGCCGGGGGCGGTTCGGGGCCAGGGGGCACCGGCAGAGGCAGTTGAGCCTGCGCGTTCGCGGGACGCGGCGCCGGCGGCTCAGGATACGGCTCCGGGGTGACCGCCGCCTCCGGAACGATGGACACGGGCGCCCGCTCCGCCGCCGGCGTCGGGGTCGCGAGCGCTGGATTCGGGTCGACGGGCTGGGGGGCGGTGAGGGACGCCTCCGCGGGGCCGCCGATCGCGGCGTCGGCCGGACGGTCCTCCCGCGCCTGCGCGACCGCGATCGCGGCTCCGCCCAGCAGTGCGGCGACGGCGGCCCCAGCGAGGATGACTCGGCCGCCATGCCTGCGATCGGCCACTGCCGGTTCCGCCGCGCGCCGGAACGGAGCTGCGGCGACCAAGGCCGCACCGTAAGCGGCGGCGTTGGCATGGTCGGGCACCACGATGACCGGGGCGTCGAGCCCGGTCCGCAGCGCGGAGACCACGTCCGGGTCTCCCGCCGACGCGCCGCACAGCACCACGGCGTCGGGCCGCAGCGCGGCCGCCTCCAGGGCGGGCCTGATCCGGTCGACCGCCGAATCCGCGCTCTCGGCGTCGACGACACCGGACGACCATGTGCCGGAAACCAGGATCTCGCCCCGACTCGGCCCGGCCACGAGATACGACGTGTGGTATCCGACGACCTCCGATACCAGCAACGTGTCGTACTCGCCGAGGCCCGGCATCTCCTCGAGCAGCGCGAGCAGCGCTGTCTTGGTCGACACCAGCGACGACGATCGCCACGCGGCCGACGAAAGTTGCGAGACGATTGCCCGCCGTTCGGCAACGGTGCGGTACGCGACCGCGACGTCATCGATTTCGGTGCGCGATCCCGCGGCGGACGTCAACGCGTCCAGCGTGGCGGCCACCGAGGCGGCGGTGGAGTGCTCGACGGGCTGTTCGATCTCGCGCAGCACGGCCGGGCGAGTGCCTCGTCGCGCCGTCGACGAGACCATCACACCGCGCACCACCGCCTGCTCCGCTGATATTCCGACTGTGGCCCTCATGAGATCACCTCTGCTCGACCGGTCTCGGTAAAGGTTCGTCACCGCGGCCGCCGGCGATCGGCTCCGGTCGGTGCACCGGACCACCCGTTCGCCGAGCGCCCACCGCACGAAATGGCGTCCGCGAAGACCGCTGGTCTCTTGGGCGCCGCTGGTAGATGCCACGCGATAGCTACCGACCACAATACGTTGGTCGACGCAGTCCGGATACGCCTTTGCGGCAGCGTCGTGCACTCTCGCGCTTGCGGCCGCCTTCGAGTGCGTGCGATCTCTTACCGAAGTAGGCTCCCGCCGCCGGGCGAACCATGATCCGGCCCAGCCGGACGCAATGTTCGAAGAACTCCTTCAGGCGCTCGGCGACTGCGCCCACACTCGGATCGGATTTCGCGCATCCCGCCGGCGGGCAAGCCGAGCGCAATGGGTCTGCGGCCGATGCCGCCGTTCATCCTCAGAACTACCGCCGTGACACCCCGCAGGCGGCATAGCGGCAGGCTCCGGATGCGAGCAGGTCGGTGTGTCGGGCAAGGGGTCAGCCCGCCGGAGGCGGCGGGGGCGGCCCGGGCAGTGGGATGACGATGCCGAAGGGCAGGGTGATCCCGGGCTGCGGCGTGGGTGTCGACTCCGCGTCGGGCACCGGTTCGGGTTCGGGTTCTGGTTCCGGCGCGGGCGGTGTGGTGATGGCAGGTTCGGGGTTGCGTGGTGCGCCGTCCCGCCGCGGAGCGTCGGGCGCGGGGCCCGTGGCGGTGTCCGCTCCGGGTTGCGTGCAGTCGACAGCTTCGGCACCGGCAGCTTGCGGAATGCCTTCGGCCTCGGCACTGTTCACGTCCGGGCCGGGGAGCTGCCCGGGGGCCGCGCCGTACCGTTGCCCCGGCGCCAAAGGGATGCGCCCCGCGCCGGGCTGTCCCGGTTGCGGCATCGGAGCGGGAACCGGTTGCGCGACACAGGGATTCACCGGCGGCGGAGGCGGGCAGAAGATCCCGCACGGGATCGGCGGCAAACCCGGAAGCGTGATCATCACCTGCGTCGGCGCGTACTGCCGCTGCGGCGGCGCCGACGTCTGCGGCGCCACTTCCGGCGCCTGCACCATCGTGGTGACCGCGCTCATGTCCGTGCCCGGCCCCACCGGCGGCAACGACCCCGGCGCCACCAGATCCGGCGACACCCGCACCTGCGTCGGCGAACCACCTGACCGATACGCCCGAGCCCAGCTCAACACATTCGCCGCATACGCCATCGAGTTGTTGTACCGCAACACCGCCCGCAACTCCTGCGCCGGATCCCGCAGATCCGAACCCCCCGAACACAAATACTTCCCCGCCGCCAACGCCGCATCGAACACATTGTGCGGATCGGCCACCCCGTCCCCGTTACCATCCGCCGCATACGCCCCCCACGTCCCCGGCAAGAACTGCATCGGACCCACCGCCCGCACATACCCCCCCTCCGCCGCCCTGATCACCTCGTTACCCGGCAAACTCCCATCCAACGCCGGACCGAAGATCGGCGTCACCGTCGTGCCCGCCGCATCCGTACGCCCGCCCCCCGCATGCCCCGACTCGATCCGCCCGATCCCCGCCAGCAAACTCCACGACAACCCACACCCCGGCGTCGAGGACGCCAACGCCAACTCCGCATTCCGATACGCCGCCAACACCACCTCCGGAATCCCCAACGCACCCCCCACCCCAGGCAACGAAAACTCCTGCAACGGCACCGCACCCGCGAACGGCGCCACCCCCGGCGTCACCGCCCGCAACCGCCGCGGCCCCTCCGCCGCCACCGGCAACAACCCCACCACCCGCGACTCGGCGTTCGCCGCCGCCGCCAACACCTCCGGCGCCCGCGGCGCCGACACCCCCACCGGAGACTGCGCCCCCGAACCACTCACCACCACACCAGCAACAACCAAAGCCGAGACCGTTATCGGAGCAGATACACGCATTCGGCCACACCCAATCCTCGACGTCGTCCGCGTCTCGGGACGGATGCACCGCACGGACAACGGAGTCCTTCTGCCGGGCCGTAACCACGACCCCGGCCCGCTCCCTCTGATGAAGCGAACCTTCGATAACATAAGGTACACAACGCCGAGGAAATCACGGGTTGGATCACGGAAATTCGCAGTAACTTAGCGCTTCTGGCGACAACCCCTGAAACCAGGGTACCGGCCCGAGCCGCCCCATGCCCGTGCCCGTTTCGTCCGTTGCCATCACAGGCTCGATGAGGTGATCCATTGGCGCACCGCACTTGTCGGCCGCAGCGGCGTCGCTCGAGCTACTTCTTCGCGAGCCTCCCGGCGGCGTGATGCGCGTCGCCTGCACCGAAGTCAGTCTCGCGTCATTCCGGTTCGCGCGACCTCGCTCGGCGCCGCCGCCGCGGTCGCCACGGTGGCCGCGGCGGCACGCTCGGCCTCCTCGACAGTGCAGCGGCCGAGGCCGCACGCCGTCGCCACGCCGTAAGCGGATCGCCCGGCGGCCGCTTCGAACAAGGCCAGGCTTCGGATACCGTCTTGCGCTTCCGCGGGCGACACGACCCCGGCGATGACGCGCCAGTCCGGGTCCAGCCGGCGCAGCGGCCGGTAGAACGCCGGCTCCAGCGGGGCAGGATGAGCACCGTAGGCACAGGGGATGTGCGCGGGTGGCAGCGGCACCGCGCGAGGGCGCAGGTCTCGTGCGACGGTGTTCAACAGCCGCACGGCCGGCGCGAGACTACGCGGGGCGAGAAGTTCTTTGTGCTGGTAGTCGCCGTAGCACAGATGCAGGACGGTTCGCGCGCCGAGATCGTGTGCCCGCGCGAGGAAATCGGCCAACTGTCGCGCGACCAGACGCCCGACCGGAGCCTGCGCACCGAATCGCGCCGCCTTCACCAGTGCGAGCTGGGCGATCGGCGACTCCACCTGCCAGGTGATCATGTCGCCGTGCTCGGCGGTGACTCGGGCCATTTCGGCCAGCACGGCCTCCACGAAAACCGGCAGGTTGCGCAGCGCGGGAGTCACCGTCCGGAGGTGGCGCAGCGCGCGCCCGAGCGGAAGACCGTCGGCCACCGCGGCGCCTCCGAACACGAACAACGCCAAGTCCAGCGGATTCGGTTGACTGATCTGCAATCTCGTGTCGGCGAGTTCCGGATGTCGATCCCGCAGCGCGCGAAAGGCGGTGACGGCCGCGCCGATACGGTCGGCGCGATCCATCGCCACGTGCCGGGGTTCGAGGGTGGCGCCAGGGCGAATGCCGTACACGCGCATGTCGGCGTAATCGGCGAAGTCCCCGCTGCGCACCACTTCGAAGACGTCGTCGTGTTTCTCCCGCTCCCGCAGGTACTCCACGACCCAGGTGGGATCCAGGTCCCGCGGTACGCCGGTGAGCCGGCGGCCCTGGCTGCGCTGGACGAACCACTCCAGCACGTCACCGTCATCGGTCGTCAATGGTGCGGGCAAGCTGCCCACGAAGTGCACGAGTCGGGTCATCGCCTGTCCAACACGTAGTCCACCCGAACGGATCAGGTGTTCACCTACCGCTCAGGGCCCCGATCCGGCGGCCGCCAAGCAGGATAGGCTGATCGATAGCCAGAAGTTCGCCACTGCTGGGAAGCCGGCGCTGGACTACTGCGGCGGCTTTTCGGAAACGCACCGCGTGGTGCAATAGCGTCTGCCGGAACTACCTGGTAGAACTCGGCCATGGTCGATCGAACGCGGTTCGCGCGGTTGGCGCTGGACCAGGTTGCCGCCGAGTTGGACGGCACGGCTCTTCGCGGCGGCTACCTCACCTCGGAACGGATGCGATTCCTCGCGACGAAGGTCCGCGACGCCGGACAGGCCTACGACAAAGCTCTCGAATCGAACGCGGCCCCGGAATAAGCTCCGAAGACGTGCCGACCGCCGATTACGGGAGGCCGGAAGAACGATCCGGCCGCCCACCCCTTCCCTGCGCTACCCGTGCCCGTTCGGCGGAATTCGAGACCCGGTGGCCTGCGCCCGACCGCTCGGCGCTCGGTCGACGTGGATCCGGCGTCGCCAGATATCGGAGGGATTCCAGTCCGGCGCGGTCCGCCCACGCGTGAGGGGGAACGCGGCCAGCCCGATCAGTAGCGCCGAAAAATGCCCGATGCCGGTGAAGGTGGGGTGGATGAGCAGCGGGATGGCGAACCACACCAGGATTCCGCCGAGGTACAGCCACCGCCACGGCCGGGCGACATGGTAGGTCAGGACTCCGATGATCGCGGCGAGGAAGTAACTGACGCCGATATCGCGGACATCGATCATCCCGGGATCGGCGTAGCCGTGGCGAATCGCCAGGGCCAGGATGCCCTCGCTGAGGTACGTGGCTCCGACGTGCGCGCCCAGACCGACGATCGCCCAGCGCAACGCGCCGAGCCACCGTTCGGCCGGCGCGTGGAAGACGCAGAACAGCACGAAGTAGGGCAGCCAGAAGTAGCCGTCGATCCACAGCAGACTGGTCACGAGGACGTGCACCGGATCGGACTCGAGGTGACGCAGGTTGGTGGAACGCTCACCCAGCAGTCGCTCCAGATCGCCGCGCGGCACCAGGTGCTGGATGATCGTGGTGCCCAGCAGCACAGCCAGCCAGGCGAAGGTCCACGGGGCGGTGCGGACGTACTGCCAGATGGACGCCGTGCGGCTGGGTCGCGTGCCGCCGACGTCGGCTGCTCGAGTCATGGCGCGGCCTTCCTTGTGGAGTCCTCCGCCCGGAGGACGCGACCGCCCGGCAGCATTGCCGACTCGAGACGCGCGCTCCTGGCTCTGCCAGGTGAAACACTACTCTCGGACCGGCTGGAGATCCCGCCGATGACCTGTCCGCGCCCGGGAACCCGCCGAGCGAAGTCAGCCCGCCGCCCGCACGGCGGCGGTGCTGAAATCGTCGACGTCGGCGCAGGCATCGAACGGGAGCGGCGGATAGCTGCCGTCCGTCGGGTGATCGGGATCGCCGTATTGGGCGCCGGGGAGCGCGGTCCAATCGATCGCGAGCCTGATGAGATGACCGTTCAGGCGGCCGTCGCTACTGGGCCGGTAGGTCAGGCTGACGGCACACCGCGACGGCACGGGACCGTACACGGTCGAACGGAGAATTATCCCGCTCAGGCCCGCGGCCCGGTAGGGGCCGCCGTCCAGTCCGGCCGATACCTTCTGCTCCGCGTCCAAGCGGTACTCCAGGTCGACCTGCAAGCTGTATTTCGCGCCCGACTCGGCGAAAGTCAACTGGCAGTGATACGGAGCGATCCACCCGACCGAGTTCAGCGTCCAATCGTTGTACCGAGCCTGCACGGCGTCTCTGGCCGCACACGGATCCTTGCCGTACAGCGCCTTCCCATCGGCGGGCTTGCCGCGGGGCGCGAGGGTGTTCAGCCGATCGATGATCTTGCCGACGTAACTCTTCTCCACATCGCATTTCTCGGGCCATGGCGTATTGGCCGGCGCGCCGTCGGGCGGGATCTTGCGCAACCGCAACCGGTGCGCGTAGCCGCTGTTCCCTGCGGGCACATAGTAGTAGCACGTGTCGGCGGCAGTACGCTCGTCGGCCAGGCGGGACCGGTAGATCGTATGACCGTTGACCGTTTCGGCTTTGTCCCGCGCACGGTCATCGTCGTCGTATACCTCGCCGAGTGACAGTTCGAACAGGTAGAGCGCTTCCTTCGAGCCGGGTTCGCCGACGTGATCGCCCACTCTGAGTTGGCACCCGGTGAGTCCTGGTCCCTCGCGTAACACCGATTTCGTGCCCAGGTTCATCGATGGCAACGGCTCGGTGTCCAGCATCGAGCACGGATCGGCGGCCCGGATTCCGGCCATCAATGGCTCGGCGCCAGGGCTGGTGACGATACGGTCGTGTTCGCCCACCGAACTCGCCGTGATCGAGGGCGTGGATGTCGTCGTCGTTCCGGTCGGCGCGCTACTGGTGCTGCTCGGCGCCACCCGATCCTCGGTGACATTCTTTCCGCAACCGGTCACCGCGCTCACCGCGCAGACCATCGTCAACACGGTGGCTGCGGCCAAGCTACGGAGTGTCATCACGTCCCGTCGTGATCTCGCCCAGCTCGGAGCTTTTCATTCTGTCGGTGCTGGGTTACGGCCATCCAACCCTACAAGCTGTTTCCGAACAACCGACGAGCCGACTGTCGCCGTCCCGTCCGCAGCGCTGCGGACGATCCCGCGATCATGAGCGTCCCGTCGGCAACGAAGGCCTCCACCACGATGTGCGACACTGGAGATATTCAGCCGCAGAGCTTTCCGCGCACTGCCCGACCGTCTAGGTCGACGAGCAGCCGTCCTCGGGCGACTCCGGGGCAAGCGGCCCGGTGCGGTTGGCGGTGAGCATTCGGACGGCCGTGATGCGCAGGTCCGGACGGGGTCGCCGGGCGGTGAGTTCGGCCAGGCAGATCTCGCCGACCATGGCCACCTTCATCCGGGAGGCCGCGTCGGGGTCCGGCCATCCGGCGGCCACCATGTCCGGTCGTCCCACCGCGATGAACAACTCGTGGCGACGGCGGATCTCCTCGCGCAGATCCGGGTCGGTGCGCGCCTGCACCATGAACGCCTCGGTGCCGCGGGCATCGAGACAGGCATCCAGGAATGCGTCCAGGCTGGGGCCGATCCGTTCGATCCCCGGCGGAATCCCGGCCAGCGCCGCGGCCACCGACTGCGACAGCGCGTCGAAGAAGCGGCGGTGCAGCGCGATGACGTAGCTGCGGCGGTTGACGAAGTGGTGATAGAAGGTGCCCTTGGCCATCCCGGCTTCCTCGACCACCGCGTTGATCGAGAGACGGTGCAGCCCTTCGCGTTCCGCCACCACGGTGCCCGCGATGAGCAGCGCCGTGCGACCGGGGTCGGCAATGACTGTCATGTTTCCGAATTCTCCCCACTCTTTCTGAAAAGCCTAGTGTCGTGCACCGGCCGCACCTACGCTGTGACCGATCGGTCGGTCGAAGCCTAGCTGGGTTCCGGATGGGCCATCGGGTCATCGAGGACCGATCTGATTCCGGGCGACCCTGGGGGTTCGAAATGTCCGCTGAGTTTAAATTGGTGAGCGGCGATGTGGTGCCGCTGGCGTCGAACGCGTGCTATCTCGTATCGATCGACGACCTGTTGCCCGCGGATTCGCCGCGGTCCAACGGAGAGGATCGCAGGCATATCGCGCGACTGGCCGAGAGCGATACCGAATTACCGCCGATTCTGGTGCATCGCAGCACCATGCGCGTCATCGACGGAATGCATCGGTTGCGCGCCGCGCAATGGCTCGGACGCGAGCACATCGACGTCGTGTTCTTCGACGGGACACCGGCCGAGGCCTTTCTGCGCGGAGTCGAGCTCAATACGACACACGGTCTGCCGCTGACACTTTCGGACCGCAAAGCGGCGGCCGAACGGATCATCGAGACGATGCCGGAATTGTCCGATCGAGCCATCGCGTCCACCGCGGGACTGTCCGCGCGCACGGTGGCCACGATCCGCCAACGTTCGAGTGCGGAAATTCCGCAGTCGAACATCCGCGTCGGCGCCGACGGCAGGCGCAGGCCGATGGACCGCGCGCAGCGCAGGCGCCGGGTCGCCGAGCTGCTGGCGGCCTCGCCGGACATGCCGCTGCGCGCGCTGGCCGCCGCGGCCGAGGTATCCATCAGCACGGCACACGCGATCCGCAAACGCCTGCGCGAGACCGGGTCCTGTGATCGCGACAACACCGCGGAACAGCCCGAGGGCAGCGCGCTGCTGCTGCAACAGCTCACCCGCGACCCGGCCATGCGGCACAGCCAGCAGGGCCGTGACCTGCTGCGCTGGCTGCACACCCATTCGATGCAGCGCGAAGTGTGGACCACGCTGGTGGCCACGGTCCCACCGCATTGCATCCCGGCCGTCGCCGAACTCGCCAGCCGCAATGCCAAGGAATGGCGAGCGCTGGCCAGCTACATCGATCCCGGCGCCGCCGAATAGCGCCCGGCCGCATCGGCATTCGCCACCGCCGGAGTTCGAGAAAAGGTCATTCATCATGCTTGTTGGTCTCGCACGCCTGGCAACCCGGCGCCCGCGATCCATCCTGTACGGCGCGCTGCTCATCGGGATCGTCTGCGTCGGGCTCGGCTGGTCGGCGCCCGCCCACCTGAAGTCCGGCGGTTACATCCCGTCCGACACCGAATCCACCGAGGTCGCGGCGTTCCTCAATCGCGAATTCCCGGGTGCGGCACCGAATCTCGTGCTGCTGGTCACAGCGCCCGACGGGCTGGACAGCCCCGCGGCCCGCACGGTCGGCGAGCGCCTGGCCGCGGATCTGCGCGTCCACGACGAGGTCGACGCGGTCCAGTCCTACTGGGAGCTCCCACCGGATCTGCGGCAAGGGCTGCGCGGCAACGACGGCCGCGCCGGCCTTGTCCTGGCTCATGTCACCGGCGACGACACCGACGCGCCGAAACGGGCGGGCGCCATCGCCGAACACGTGAGCGGCGACTTCGACGGCGTCTCCGTGCGGGCGGGCGGCCAGGCGGTGGCGTTCGACGAGATGAGTCATCAGATCGTCACCGATCTCCTGGTCACCGAGGCGATCGCGATACCGCTGACCGGCCTGGCCCTGATCCTGGTCTTCGGCAGCCTGACCGCCGCGCTGATCCCGCTGTCGGTCGGGGTGTTCAACATCTTCGCGACGCTGCCGATCCTGCGGCTGCTCACCGAGGTCGGCGACGTGTCGATCTTCGCGCTGAACATGATGAGCGCGCTGGGTTTCGCGGTCGCGATCGATTCGAGCCTGTTCATGGTCAGCAGGTTTCGTGAGGAACTCGCCGCAGGGCACGACACCGGCTCCGCGGTCTCGCGCACGGCGCGCACCGCGGGCCGCACCGTGCTGTTCTCCGGCGTGGTGATCGCGCTGTCGCTGTCGACGCTGCTGGTCTTCCCGCTGTATTTCCTGCGGTCGCTGGCCTATGCGGGGCTGGCGGTGCTCGGCGCGGCCGTATTCACCACGCTGCTGCTGGTGCCCGCCGCGCTCGCGCTGCTCGGCCCCCGCGTCGACGCGTTCGACCTGCGGGTGCTCCTGCGCCGCCGACTCCGGCGGCCGCAACCCGAGCCCGTCGAGGTCACCGCAGGCAGGTGGTATCGCCTGGTGCAGTTGGTCATGCGCCGCCCGGTGGTGGCCGCGCTCTCGGTGATCGCCTTGTTGCTGGTGCTGGGTTCGCCGTTCCTGTCCATCCGGTTCGGCGCCGCCGACGACCGGGTCATCGCGGGGGCGTCCAGCCACGTGGTCGGCGACGCCTTGCGCACCGGTTTCCGGGAGAACGCCATGGCCGGTGTGGTCGTGGCCATGCCCGGGTACCGGGGCGGCGACGCCGACATCGCGGACTACGCGGAGCGTTTGTCACGAGTGGAGCACGTGACGTCCGTGCTCTCCGCGGCCGGCGTCTACGCAGGCGGGCTGAAAGTGGCCTCCGCGCCGCCCGGCATGCGCGACGACGCGGGCACGTACCTGCGGGTGGGCACCCGGCTCGACCCGTACTCCCCTGCCGCGATCGATCAGCTCGACCAGGTGCGCGCGGTCCCCGCACCGGGCCGGGCGCTACTCGGTGGCGCGGCGGCCGAAAGTGTCGACTCGCTCGACGCGCTCGCGGCGAAAGTGCCGTTGGCCGTCCTCGTGATCGCGCTGTCGACGCTGGTGGTGCTGTTCTTCTTCACCGGCAGCGTGCTGCTGCCGATCAAAGCGCTGCTGCTCAACACGCTTTCGCTGGCGGCGACCTTCGGCGCCATGGTCTGGATCTTCCAGGAAGGGCACCTGGCGGGCCCGCTCGGCTTCACCCCGACGGGCTACCTCGTGCCGACCATGCCGATCCTCATGTTCTGCATCGCCTTCGGCGTCTCGATGGACTATGAGGTGTTCCTGTTGTCCCGGATTCGCGAGGAGTGGCTGTCCTCCGGCGACAACACCCGCGCGGTGGCGACCGGCGTCGCGCGCACCGCGCGGATCTTCACGGCGGCCGCCTGCCTGATGGCGATCGCCTTCGCGGGCATGGTGACCTCGCACGTGTCGTTCATCCAGCTGTTCGGCCTCGGCCTGACCCTGGCCGTGCTCAGCGACGCGACATTGATCCGCGGCGTGCTCGCGCCCGCCCTGATGCGCCTGCTCGGCGCGGCCAACTGGTGGGCCCCGCGTCGGCTCGCCCGGTGGCACCAACGTATCGAAATCACCGAGACCAGCGCAGCTCTCGAGCCAGTACCCAAGTAGTGCGATAGGAACAACATGGCGAAATTCCGCACAGGCGTGATGGATTCCGGCGTCTACACCCGGTTCGCGCCCGATCTGCAATTTCGCGGCAGCCGCTCGGTGGCGATGGCGGGCGGGGCGGACTCGCTCTGGGTGACCGACCATTTGCCCTCGATCCTGCCCGCCTCGATCTGGAAACCGCGGCACGTCGGCATCACCCGGCTCGCACCGCACGCCGACGGCATCTACGAACCGTGGACGGCGCTGGGCTATCTCGCCGCGCAGAACCGCTTCGCCCGCCTACGGCTCGGCGTCGGCGTCACCGACGCGGGCCGCCGCAATCCCGCCGTGACCGCGCAGGCCGCGGCCACGCTGCACCAATTGAGCGGGGGCCGCGCCATTCTCGGCATCGGCACCGGCATACGGGACAACAACGAGCCCTACGGCGTGGACTGGTCGGCTCCGGTCGGACGGTTCGAGGAGGCGCTGGCGACCATCCGGGCCCTGTGGGATTCCCACGGCAGCCTGGTCACCAGGGATTCCCCGTATTTCCCCTTGCGCGACGCGGTCTTCGACGTGCCGCCGTACCGGGGCACCCGTCCGGAGATCTGGGTCGCCGCCGGGGGCCCGCGCATGCTGCGGGCCGCCGGGCGCTACGCCGACGTGTGGTTCCCCGGCTTCGCGCAGCGCCCACACGAATACCGGCATCGCCTCGACCTGGTTCGCACCGCGGCCTCCGACGCGGGCCGCGACCCGTCGTCGGTCGCGCCGGCCGCCGTGTTCAGCGTGCTCACCGCCGCCCGTCCCGGGCAGGTGGACGCGCTCGTCGAGAGCGTGGGCGCGCGGGCGCTGACCCTGTGCGCCCCCGGGGAGATGTGGACCAGGCACGGCGCGACCCACCCGCTGGGCGAGGACTTCACCGGCCTGCAGGACTACCTGCCGCAGACGTTGGACGAGCGCACCGTCCTGGACTACATCGAGAAGGTCCCGGCCGCACTGGTACGGGAATTCTGTCTGGCCGGAACGCCGGACGAGATCGTCGAGCAACTCGCGCACTGGCGCGACCACGGTCTGCGCTATGCCGTGCTCATGAATCTCAGCGCAATTCATCCGAGCATCACACGAGGGATGTTTTCGAACGCGCCCCTGGCGGCGACGTTACGTAAATTGAAACGTCTGTAACACAAGACAATTGACGGCCGAGCCGCCCGAGCAATAGCATGCATTCGAGCGAAGGAGCTCGTCACAATATTTGTGCTGCTGCGGTCGGGGGGCTCAGCATGGTCCCGCATTCAAGGCCAGGAGAAATAATGGTCGACATTGCAATAGTGGGTATCGGCTGCCGGTTTCCAGGCGGTGTATTCGATGCGGAAAGCTACTGGAATTTTCTGTTGAACAAAGGCGACGGGATCGTCGATATCCCACCGGACCGTTGGAGTATCGAAAAGTACTACGACCCGGATCCGGACGCGCCGGGTCGTATGTACACGCGGCGCGGCGGATTTCTCACCCAGCCGCTGTGGGATTTCGACGCCGACTTCTTCGGCATCGCCCAGAAGGAGGCCGCGATCCTCGACCCCCAGCAGCGGCTGCTGCTCGAGGTGACCTGGGAGGCGCTCGACGACGCGGGTATGGCCGGTCGGGTCTCCGGCCACCGGGTCGGCGTCTACGTCGGCGGCTTCATCCTCGACAACGTGCTCGGGCGCAGCGGTCCGCTGGTCCGCTCGGCGATCACCAGCCACACCGCGATGAGCGCCTCGCACACGTTGTTGTCCAACCGCATCTCCTATCTGCTCGACCTGCACGGCCCGAGCCTGACGGTCGACACCGCCTGCTCGTCCTCGCTGGTGGCCACGCATCTGGCGGTGCAGGCGATCGCCAACGGCGAGTGCGAGATCGCGCTGGTCGGCGGGGCGAACGCGATGCTGCAGCCGGAGACGTTCATCTCGATGTGCAAAGGCCGGTTCCTGGCGGTCGACGGTCGCTGCAAGACCTTCGACGCCGCCGCCGACGGCTACGGCCGGGCCGAGGGCGCGGGCGCGGTGCTGCTCAAGCCGCTGGACGTCGCACAGCGCGACAACGACCGCGTCTACGCCGTCATCCGCGCGACGGGGGTCAACCAGGACGGCCGCACCATGGCCATACCGGTGCCGAATCCCGTTGCGCAGGAACAACTCGCTCGCCAGGTGCGCGACGACGCGGGTGTCGCGGCGCACGAAGTGAGCTACCTCGAGGCGCACGGCACCGGCACCGCGGTCGGCGATCCGATCGAGCTGTCCGCGCTGGGCGCGGTGTACGGCGCGGTGGACGGCCGCGGCGAACCGGTGCCGGTCGGCTCGGTGAAGAACAATTTCGGGCACACCGAGGCCGCGGCCGGGGTCGCGAGTCTGATCAAGGCCGCGCTCACCCTGCACCACCGCACGGTCGCGCCCCAATTCGAGCTGATCACGCCGAATCCGGCGATCGAGTTCGACGAGCTACGACTACGGGTGCCGCTGAGCGCCGAACCGCTGTCCGCGGCGCCTGGGAAGGGTGTGGTCGCGGTCAACGGCTTCGGCTACGGCGGCACCAACGCCCACGCCGTACTCGTCGAAGCGCCGCCGGCGGCCGCACGAACCGAGGACGAGCGCCCGGTACCGCGGGTGCTGCCGATCTCCGGCCGCCACGACACCGCCGTGCGCACGCTCGCCGGTGAACTCGCCGACGCGCTCGACCGGCATCCCGCCGAGTCGGTGACCGCGGCCGCCTGGACCCGCCGCGCCCACCACCCGCTGCGGGTCGGCTTCGCCTACGACGACGCCGACGATCTGCGCACCCAGTTGCGCGCCTTCGCCGCCGGAGAGGGTCGCGCCCCGTCCCGGATCATCGGCGACGGAGAGGTCGAACCCGTCTTCGTCTTCAGCGGAATGGGCCCGCAGTGGTGGGGCATGGGCCGCGAGCTGCTCACCACCGACAGCACGTTCGCCAAGGTCGCCAGGGAGATCGACCGTGAGTTCGTCTCGATCGCGGGCTGGTCGATCCTGGACGAGATGCTCGCCGACGAGGACGGCTCGCGGATCATGCAGACCGCGTACGCCCAGCCCGCCAACTTCGTGCTGCAGGCCGCGCTGACCGCCGAACTGGCCGAGTACGGCGTGTATCCGGCGGTGGTCGTCGGGCACAGCGTCGGCGAGGTCACCGCCGCGTACGTGTCCGGCGCGCTCTCGCTTCGCGACGCGCTCACCGTCAGCTATCACCGCGCGCGACTGCAGGCGACCACCGCGGGCACCGGCGGCATGCTCGCGTTGGGCATGTCCGAGAGCGAAGCGCGCGAGTTGCTCGCCCGCACCGACAGCATCTCGATCGCCGCGGTGAACAGCCCCGGCGCGGTCACCCTCGCCGGCGACAGCCAGGACCTCGAACTGCTGCGCGACACGCTTTCTGCCACAGGCACATTCGCGCGCAGCCTGCGTGTGGAGGTGCCGTACCACAGCCATCTGATGGACCCGATTCTCGACGATCTGCGGAACGCGCTGGCCCAACTGGCGCCGCGAGACGCGAAACTCACCACGTACTCCACCGTGACCGCCGCCGAGATCGCGGGCACGGACTGGGACGCGGACTACTGGTGCCGCAACGTCCGCGAGCCGGTCCGGTTCGCCGACGCCATCGGAGCGCTGGTCGACGCGGGTCACCGGGTCTTCCTCGAGGTGGGCCCGCATCCGGTGCTCAGCGGCAACATCCGCGAGATGCTGATCCATCGTGGCGTGATCGGCGCCGCGGTGACCACGCTCTCGCGCGATCTGCGCGATCGCAACAACGTGCTGCGCGCCGTCGCGGACCTGTATGTCGCGGGCTCGCTGGACGGTTCGGCCGTGCCGGGCCGTCCGGACTCGATCGTCGAGCACCTCGACCTGCCCGCCTACCCGTGGCAGCGCAAGCGGGTCTGGCACGACGAGGCGGTGACCCTGCTCGATCGCCTGGGCAGGCCGGACGGCTACGCGCTGCTGGGCGATCCCACGACGGCGGGGAGCCCGGAATGGGAGGTGCAACTCTCGGTGTCGCGGCTGCCTTGGCTACGCGACCACGTCGTGGCGGGACATGTCGTGCTGCCCGGCGCGGCCTATCTCGATGCCGCGCTCAGCGCCGCCGTCGAGCGCACCGGACGCACGAGCCTCGGCCTCGAGTCGGTGGAATTCGTCGCGCCGCTGGTGATCGACGAGCACGACATCCCGGTACTGCGAGTGAGCGTGGAGGAGTCGACCAAGCGCTTCCAGATCCGCTCACGCTCGGCCACCGCCGCCACCTGGACGCTCAACGCCCACGGCAGGCTCATCGAAGCCGATTTCACCGCCGCGGTCGTGGATGTCGACGCCCCTGAGCACGCCGTCACCGTCGCGGGCCCGGATCTGTATCGCGGTCTGGCGGCGCGTGGGCTGGACTACGGTCCCGCCTTCCAGCGCATCGTTTCGGCCGTCGTCGGCGCGGACGCGGTGGTCGCCTCGCTCGCGCCGATCGAGGAGGAGACGCCGATCCGGCACCTGGCCCACCCGGCCCTCGTCGACGCCGCGTTGCAGTGCGTCGCCGCGCTGGCAGCGGACTCGGACACCGACGTGGCGATCGTGCCTGCCGCCATCGCCGGGGTGCGCAGGCTGGGCCCGCTGCCGGAGCGGCCTCGTGTCGTGGTGACCCGGCGCGGAGTCGACCCGCTGCGCGCCGACATCGCGATCGTCGGCGAACAGGGCGAGGTGGCCATGCGGCTGCTCGGCGTCGAGTTCCGTCCGGTCAGCGCGGCGATCGATGTCACCCATCAGCTGGATCGCGTTTTCTACCAGCCGCTCTGGGAGATCGTCGAGACACCGTCCGGTGCGCGGCCCGCCGAGGAGGAGGCCGTGGTCGCCGTCTGCGTCGGCGCGGACGCCGCCGACCGTGCGGCGTCGCTGCTGGGCGAGCGGACCGCCGTCACCGTCGTGCTCGCCGACCCCGAAGCCGACGACAACGACGAGCGCCTGCGGCTGGCGCTGCGCTCATCCGAGGGCGTACCGATCGCCGAACGGATCCGGGTGATCAGCGTATTCGGCGACGCGTTCGACGGGTCGCGCAACGTCTACTGGCTCGCGCGGGTGGCCAATGCGGTCGAGCATCTGCTCGCCGACGCGCCGCAGGTCCGGGTCCGCAGCGTCGTCGTCACCGAGGACGCGCTGTGCACGCCCGCCGACAGCGCCGCCAAGGTGGCGCACGGCGCACTGGTGGGGGCGCGGCGCGCGCTGCTCAACGAACAACCCGCGGCGGGCTGGCGGCTGGTCGACGCGTCCTCGCGCTCGGGAACGCCGCTGGCGGATCTCGTCTTCGCCGACGACGTGCTCGACGAGATCGGTGTGCGGGGAACCGATCACTGGGCGGTGCGGCTGGACCGGAATTTCGGCACGTATCTCGACGAGCGCAACCGGGCCACCCCGCTGTCGGATCCGGAAGCCTCGTTCGTGGTGGAGATTCCCAAGTCGCGGCTGATGTCGGATCTGGCGTTGCGCGAAACCGAGCGGGTCGCGCCGGGACCCGGCGAGATCGAGATTCGGATGGAAGCGGCCGGGCTGAATTACAAGGACGCGATGAAGGTCATCGGCGTGCTCACCGAAAAGGAGCTCGCGGGCACGTATTTCGGCGCGACGGTCGGTATGGAGGGCTCCGGTGTGGTCGAGCGTGTCGGCCCCGGCGTCACCGATGTCGCGGTCGGCGACCGGATGATGGTGTGCGCCCGCGACATCCTCCGCAAGTACGTCACCATGCCCGCCGACGCGGGCGCGACCATGCCGCACCGGCTGCTACCCGGCGAGGACTACGATCCGTTGACCTGCGGATCCGGGTTGCCTTATCTCACCGCCGAATTCGGATTGCGGACGCTGGCGCGCCTGCGGCCGGAGGAGACCGTGCTCGTGCACGGCGCGGCGGGCGGCATGGGCATGGCCGCGGTGCAGGTCGCGCTGGACATCGGCGCCACCGTGATCGCGACGGCGGGCACGCCCGAGCGGCGCGCGCAGGTGCGCGCGCTCGGCGCGCAGCACGTGTTCGAGTCGCGGTCGGCCGACTTCGTCGACCAGATCGCCGATCTCACCGGCGGCCGTGGCGTCGACGTGGTCTACAGTTCGGCGCCCGGCGAGATCCTGCGCCAGAACTTCCGGGTGGCCGCGGAATTCGGCCGCGTCGTCGACATCGGCAAGGCCGACATCTACACCGGCGGCGTCATCGATCTGGGGCCGTTCGACCGCAACCTCACGTTCTTCTCCGTCGACATGGACCGCGCGCTGGCCCACGATCCCGAACTGCTGCGCACGCCGATGCGCGCCAGCCACGCGGCATTGCGCGCGGGCGCCTACCGATACCTGCCGCACACGGCCTATCCGGTGTCGGAGCTGGCCTCGGCGTTCGAGTCCGTCGCACGATCCGATCAGATCGGCCGGGTTGTGCTGGACCTGCGCGAGGAGCAGCCGATGGTGCGCCCGAGACTCGCCCACCCCCGGATCGACCCGGACGGCTGCTATCTGGTGACCGGCGGCTTCGGCGGCTTCGGCCTGGCCACCGCCCGGTGGCTGGTCGCCGAGGGCGCACGGAAGCTGGTGCTGGTCGGCCGCAGCGGCGCGTCCACCCCGCAGGCCCGGCAGCAGGTTGCGGCGTTCACCGCGGCGGCCGTGACGGTGCTCGAGGAGCGGGTGGACGTCGCCGACTACGCCGCGACGGCCGCGTTGGTGGATCGCATCCGGTCGGTCGCGCCGCTGCGCGGGATCTTCCACGCGGCTGGAGTGGTGAACAACCTGCCGATCCCGCAGATCACCCGGGAATCGCTCGACGAGCTGTTCGCCAAGGTGCGCGGAGCGCAGCATCTGGACCGGGCGGTCGAGGAGGCGGGCATCGAGCTGGACATGTTCGTGCTGTACTCCTCGATCAGCGCGCTGGGCTGCATCACCCCGCAGATCGGCTATGCCGCCGCCAACGCCGCCCTGGACGCGCTCGCCGCCGACCGCCGTGCCCGTGGCGCCGCGGCACTGGCGGTGAACTGGGGCTTCATGAGCGGCGGCGGTATGGCCGACAAGACCGAGGCGCTGGTGGACTACGTGAAGTCGATCGGTTTCCTGCCCATCGACATGGACCGGGCGACCGCTCTGCTGCGCGAATGCCTGGCGCTGGACACCACCCAGGTCGCGGTGGCGGACATCGACTGGACGGTGTGGTCGCGGGTGGCCCGGCCGTCCACCGACACCCGTCGCTTCCGGCAGCTGCTCACCGACATCGGCGTCGGCGGCGAGGCCGGCGGCGCGCTGCGTACCGAAATCCTCACGCTGCCCGCCGAACAGCGCGCCGACTTCGTCGCCCAGCGCCTCGCCGATCAGCTCGCGGTGGTGCTCGGCGTGAACACCGACGCCATCAACATCGACGAGCCGGTCACCGACCTCGGCATGGACTCGCTCATGGCGATGGAATTCGGGGCCCGCACCGAGAAGGAACTCGACGTCAAGATCTCCGCGCTCGAACTCAGCCGGGGCCTGTCGCTGCGCGGCATCGGCGCCAAGGTGGTCAGCCAGTTCGCCGAGCCCGCCCAGGCGCAGGCCGCGGCATGAAAGGCACCGACATGTCCACCGAACTCATCGCTTACGCCGATATCGACACCGTGCTGGGGCACCGCGACGGGCGCTTCTTCGGCGAGGGCTACAAGCGGATCACCCACCGCATCTTCGACATCACCCTCGACCGCGACGCGCAGGACCGTCCCCGGCTGACGGCGACCGCGGGAGTGCACTATCCGCTGGACTGGTCGCGCAAGAGCACCCGCGTGCTGGTCCCGCACGTGAGCAGCATCGATTGCTCGATCTTCGGCTACCGGCTGCTCGAGGTGATCCTGCGCGAGTGCTACGGGCTCACCGACAGCGAGATCCGTTCGTGCTGGGTTCCTTTCGTCCAGTTCAGCAGTGGGACCATCGCGACGGAGTCGCTGGAGGAGTTCCCGATCAGCGCGACGGTGGTCGCGGTGGAGGGCGACACGATCAGCATCACCGGGGCGCTGGGCGGCGGTATGAGCCTGGAGGCCACCGTGGCGTTGCCCGCGCCACCGCGTCCGGCCCAGGCCGCACGGCACACCGTGCACGAGACGGGCCGGGGGTACTTCCACGGCGGGGTGTACGCCCGCGGACAGTACCTGCGCAATGTCGTCGTCTCCGACGGCGGCAGCCGGGCGCAGGCCGATTTCGCGCTCGCGGAACCGGATCCGGCCGGGCCGTGGCACGGTGTGGCCGACGCCTACCAGCCCTCGGTCACGCTGGTCGACGCGACGGTGATCCTGGCGCAGCTGTCCCAGGTCGTGCTCTACGAACTGGACAACATCGCCCGCAAGGACAGCGAGACGCTGTGGATGCGCCGGATGACCGCCCGCGCGTCCGCTCCCCCGGCACCGTTCACCTCGGGCACCGCGACCACGCACATGGCGCGATCGATGGTCCTCGCCTTCGGCGGCGGCGACTGGCGCATCTCCAGCTGGGCGTCGGACTTCGCCGGGTGCGAGATCCGATACGACCTCGCGCACCGACTGCCCGCCTAACCCGCGCAATTCCGAACGTTCAGAAAGGCACCCCCATGTCGGGAAACAATTATCGACGCATCGTGATATCCGGGACCTACTCGACCGGAAAGACCACGACCTCCACGGCGCTGTCCCTGCTGACCGGGATTCCCCGGGTGGACGCCTCGTCCGCGCGCGAAGTGGTCACCGAGCTCTATCCGGGCATGCGGTTCCAGGACCTGAGCACAACCGAACTGATGGCGCTCGGCTTCCGCAGGCTGGAGTTGCGCATCCAGGCCGAGGCGATCCTCGATGCCCAGGGCGGATTCATCGCCGACGGTTCGGTGCTCAACGAGTGGGTCTACGGCACCACGCGGCTGATCACCGGCCCGAACCCCGGGTCGACCCGGTGGCACAAGGCCGTCAAGAACACCCTCACCCTGCCCGGCCGGCCGTTCTACCGCCGCTACCTCAACGCCTACGGCGATATGGCCCGGCAGCGGGCCCGGCAGAATTACGACATCTTCTTCCACCTTCCGGTGGAGGTGCCGATGGATCCCGACGGCCACCGTCCGGTCGACGAGCGCTACCGCGCCATCTCCGATCGGCAACTGCTGCACGCGATCAGCGAGCTCGGGCAGCCGGTGGTGACAGTGCGCGGCACTCCCGAACAGCGCCTGGAATCCATCGTCTCGATGCTCGACATCCCCACCGTGATGGACATCGACGTCGCGGTGAAGGAGGCGATGGAGATCGTGCGCAGCAGCCGCGAGCGGGTTCAGGAAACGATCATCTCCCAGGCACAACCGAACACTCTCGGCCGCAAGATCAAGTTCGCCACCCGCGTTTAGGAGCACGCCATGACCGTCCTGCTGGACAAGACCAAACGCTACAACCCGATCGACTCGTGGTTCTACGACAACTTCATCTCCGATGCCGTACGGGAGATGACCCCGACCCTGTTCGACGACATCGTCGCCCAGCTCGACGACGGCGCCCAGGTGCTCGACGTCGGTTGCGGCGGTGGGCAACTCGCGGTCGGACTGGCCACCGCCGGGACCACGTTGCGGCTGACCGGCATCGATCTGTCCCCGCAGCAGGTGCGCAGGGCACGCAAGCGCGGCGCGGCGCTGGGCAGCCGGATCCAGTTCCGGGAAGGCTCGGCGATGGACCTGCCGTTCCCCGACGCCGCCTACGACGCGGTGATCAGCTCCGGCTCGATCAAGCACTGGCCGAATCAGCGCAAGGGTCTCGCGGAGATGATCCGGGTGCTGCGGCCGGGCGGTCTGCTGCTGGTGATCGAGGCGGATCGAGGCTGCACCTTCGAGGACGCGCGGTCGTTCGTCGACCGCTGGAAGCTGCCGCAGCCGATGGCGCGCGCCTGCCTGCCGTTCTTCCGCACCTACATCGCCGGCTACGGCATCGACCTGGAGGACGGCCGCGAGCTGGTGGCCGATCTCCCGGTCACCGAGGCGACGGTGCGGCGCATCTCGGGCGAGCCCGGTATTCAGATCACCGCGCGCAAACTGGACGAGTGAACACGGCTCCCGTCGGCGAATACTGCCGGTGATCGAGCCGGGCGGCGGCACGGCCGAGACGCCGCCCGGCTCGACCCGGTGTTCTCACGAGCGCCGGCCGCGCTGGGGCTTGCGTGCGGCTTCGTCGGCTACCTGAGCCTGCCGTTCGGCGGGCACCAAGGCGCGGATGTCCTCTCGGGAGCCGATCATCAGTTTCGCCAGGATCGAGCTCATCTGGGCGTCGACGGTCTTGAACGAGCTGCCGCGCCGGGCGGCGATGGCGGTGTTCGTCCAACCGGCCGCCGCCAGCACGGCCACTTCCTGTTCGGCCGCCGACAATTCCTCCCAGTGCGAGGGACGGCGCTGCCGGACCGGATGTTCGACAGGTAGCCGGTCCAGCGACAGCTTCCCCAAAGCCAGTTGCACCACCTCGCCCAGCTCCGGACGCAGCAGCGCACCCTCGCGCTCGGCCTCCGCGAAGGCGGACTCGCCCAGGACCGCCCGGGCGGTGCCTGCGGCGATCTCGGTCTCGATGGCGAACGGGCCGAGATTGGACATGTTCACGCCGATTCTGTCGCGCAACGTGGCGCCGCCACCGACCAGGCGCGCGATATCGCGTGCCCGCGCCGTCACCGTGCCGGAGCCGCCGCCGGTGTCGGTGTCGCGGATCGAGCGCGCCAGTGCCCAGGCGGTGATGTGGACGGCCCACACCACGCCCCACTGATCGCGCATCGCCAGCTGAGTGGTCAGCGCGGCCCGTATCACGGTGAGCGCTTGTTCCGTATCGCCGTGTCCGGTCAGCGCGATCCCCCGCGCCAAACCGGCCCACGACGCGGCCCATCGCGCGCCGGAGCGCTCGGCGTGGTCCAGGTGCCGCCGGGAGGTCTCCAAAGCCTGCGCCGGTGTGCCGAGCAACGCCGCGGCCAGCGCTTCGAACAGTTCGCTCATCGCGGCCCCGCCGCGGTCGCCGTCGGCCAGGAACCGCTCCCGAGCGCGGGCCAGTACGGCGATCGCGCGCACATCCCGGCGCACCAGCATCAGCTCGGCGCCTCTGGCGAATTCCACCGGGGCGGGCAGCTCGATGTCGTCGAGCCGCTCGCGCCACCCCGCACGAGCCGCTGGGTCGGGCAGGCAGAGTGCGACGCATTCGTCCAGCATCCGATCGGCGTCGTGGTGCATGCCCTGGCACAGGCTGATCCACGTGATCAGCGACATCGCCGTCACCTGCAGCGGCACCGGCTGCGGGTCCAGCGTCCGGCTGGCGGCCAGCGTGCGCTCGGCCCAGCGGCGCGGTTCGCGCAGCGAACCGCTGAGGAACGGGATGCGCAGCGCGATCAGCCCGGCGGCGATCTCCAGCCCCACCACGGCCTCCTCCGGCACCGTGAGGCTGCCCGCTATGGCGCACAGCAGGTTGTCCCAGGCCGCGCGCGCCCAATCCAGCAGATCCTGCTCGTCCGGGCCGAACCATCCCGCTCCGGCCGCAACGACCTTGTCGCGGTAGTAGCGGCGGTGCCTGCCTGCCAGCCGGGCCGGTTCGCCGTCGCGTTCGGCCAGTCGCTGCTGGGCGAACAAGCGGACGCTCTCCAGCAGTGAGTACCGCACCGTTGTCGCGGTCAAATGCACCGTGACCAGTGATTGGTCCGCGAGCCGTTCGAGCAGGCCGTCGATCTCCGCGCGAGCCAACCCGCCCGGCTCGTCGTCGGCGCAGACCGCCTCGATCGCCTCCAGCTCCGCGCCGACGTCCGACTCCGCCGGGTCCGCGTTCTCCGGGTCGACGTCGTACCCGGCCGCGAACACCGACAGCCGGTCGAACAGCAGCCGCTCTTTGTCCCGGCACAGGTCGTACGACCAGGCGATGACGTCGCGGATACCTTGATGCCGTGCCTCCGCGCCGATCCGGGGACCGGGCGACCAGCGCAGCCGCCGGTCGCTCGCCTCGCCGGTGAGGTCACGCAGGATCATCCGCAGCGGCTGCCGCAACAGCCGTGCGGCGGCCAGACGGATGTAGAGCGGATGGTTGTGCACATGGCGGCAGATCTCCACCGCCAGGTCGGTCTCCTCCTCGGCGACGGTGTGCCCGGTCAGACCGGCGCGCGCACGGAACAGGGTGAGCGCCTGTTCCCGCGACAGGGCGGGCACCGGCACCAACTGCTCGTCCACCCAGCCGATCGCCTCGCGGCTGGTGGCCAGCACGGTCAGCCCCGGCGCCGCCTCCAGCAGGTCGGCGATCACCCGCCCCGCGCCGTCCAGCACGTGTTCGCAGTTGTCCATCACCAGGATCGTCTGCAGGGTGCGCCCGACCGCGTCGCGGCGGCGCAGCGTGTCCAGCACCGCCTCCCACGCCGACCGCCCGGAGAAATCGGCGTCGATGAGCGAACGCGCGAGGAGTTCCTCGACCGCCGCAGCGCCGGAGTCCCGGGACAGCAGCGCCAGGCGCACCCAGTGCACCGGCACGCGTCGCGCCCTGTGGAACCGCTGCGCCGCCTCGGTCGCCAGCCTGGTCTTGCCGATGCCACCCGCGCCGATCAGCGTGACCAGGCGGGTTCCGCCCAGCAGCGCCATGCCGATCTTCTCCAATTCGCGCTCACGCCCGACGAAGTCACTGGTGGCCACGGGTGCAGACCCCAGACCCGGCGTACGTCCTTCCGACACAACAGGGCAGCGTAGTCGGGTCGCGGCGGCGGATACGCGGGTCTCTACCGATGCGCGGTGTCCACCTATACGCGGACGATTGCGCTGTCACGGCAGTCGATCGCACGACCGGAAGGACACGATGGTGGGACGGATACTGGTACTCGGGGCGGGCGAATGCGGGTTACCCCTCGCCCACCGTCTGCTGCGCGGCGGCCGGACGGTGACGCTGGTGACCGATCGGGACGCCGACGCGGTCCTCGCGGGCACCGTGACCAGCACCCAGGTCAAGTTCCCGCCCACCCTGGACCTCGAATCGGATATCGGCCTGGGCTTCTGGCGCTCGACCGCGCCGAATATCGAGGGCATCCGGTTCACCATGGCCATCGATCGCGCGGCGGTGGTCGGCTGGACCGGACGATTCACCCGCCCGGCCCAGAGCGTTGATCAGCGGACGGTGTTCGCCCGCTGGCTCGGCGAGTTCCTGGCCGAGGGCGGCGACTTGCGCATCGCCGAGCCCTCGGTACCGGAACTCGACCAGCACGCCGCCGACCACGACCTGACCGTGGTGACCCGTGCGGGTCGTGAGCTGGCCGGCTGCTTCGAAGCCGATGCGGCGTGGCCGGTAGCCGCCGCACCGATGCGGCGACTGGCGGTGCTCTATCTCGACGGCGTCCAGCCGGACCTGGAGAACCTCGGCTACTACACCACGCTGCCCGAGCACGGTGAGGTGATCTCCTATCCCGGGCTGACCGGACGACCGGGGCAGGAACGCCGCTGCGAAATCCTGCTTTTCGAGGCCCGGCCTGGCGGCGTGCTGGACGTTTTCGACCAGCACGCCACGCCCACGCGACGCTGGGCGCAAGCCCGGGAACTGCTGGACGCGCACCTGCCCGCCGAACTCGCCGAGCGCTACCGGCACGCTCAGCCGACCGATGCCGGAGCGACGCTGGTGGGCGCGGTGACTCCGGTCATGCGTCGTCCGGTGGGCACCCTGCCGTCGGGCAGGCCGGTGCTGGGCGGAGGCGACGTCGTCTGCCGGATGGACCCTGGCGGCGCACAGGGCGCCAACAACGCCGTGCACTGCGCGGTCCGCTACGGCGAGGCGATCCTGCACGATCCCGACGGCCCCTACGACCGCGCGTGGATGGAGTGGGCGGCCGCGCCGTGGCTGACGGCCGTCGCGCACCCCGCCGCGCGGTGGACGGCCACGGTGCTCGATCCGCCACCCGCCCTGCGCGAGATGATGCTGGCCGCCCAGCACGACACGACGCTGGCGGACGCCTTCGCCGACACCTTCGCCCGGCCGGCGAACCTCACCCGGCTCGCGGCGACAGCGCCGTCCTGACCGACTGCCGGATTCAGGATTGCCAGGGCGGCGTTTCGGGAAAGACGACCGGCAGCGCGGTCAGAGCGCGGTGAAAAGGCCCCGGCCGCCAGGTCAATTCGTGCACCGGCACGGCGGGCCGCAGTTCCGGCAGCGCGTCCAGCAACTGGTCCACCGCGTCCTGGCCGATCAGGTAGGCCGCGCTGCGGGCCGGACAGGCGTGTGGCCCGGCGCCCCAGGCCAGATGTGATCGGTTGCCGCTGTGGTCGTGCCCGCTGATCGCCGGATCGTTGTTGCAGGCGGCGAAGCTGATGACGACCGGCTGATGCGCGGGCAGCCAGACGTCGTCGATCAGGATCGGCTGGCGCGGATAGGTGACCGAGAAATTCGCCATCGGCGGGTCGGTGAACAACACCTCGTCGAGGGCGTCTCGGGTGGCCAGGCTCCCGCCGAGGACGTCGCCGCCGAACCGGTCGTCGGTGAGGATCAGCACCAGGGTGTTGATGATCAGGTTCTGCAGCGGTTCGATGCCCGCCCCGTAGAGCACGACGAGCTGGTGGATCACCTCCGCGTCGTCCAAACCGGCCGGATGCCGCAGCAGCCGCGTCGTGATGTCCTGGCCGGGCTCGGCGCGCTTGAGTTCGAGCAGCCGCAGCAGCGCGGTGACGAGCAGGCGATTGCCCTCCTCGGCGTCCACCCCGTCGAACACGGCGCGGGTCGCGGCGGCGACTTCCTGCCCGATCTCCGGCGGGCAGCCCAGCATGGCGTTGATCGCCTCGAAGGCGAGCGGAAAAGCATACTGCGACACCAGATCGGCGCTGCCCGCCGCGCAGAAGGCGTTGATCAGCGGGACCGCGATCCGCTCCACCGTCTCGTGTAAGGCGTGCAGATCGACGGCATCGATGCTCGCGGTGTTCGCCTGGCGGTAGCGCGCGTGCTCCTCGCCCGTGCTGCGCATGGCGTTGGGGCGCCACTCCAGCACCGGCAGCACCGGGCAGCCGGTGGGGACGTTCGCCTGCCAGGCGCGCGGGTCGGCGGGAAAGTGGGCCGGATCGTGCATGATTCGCACGGCCGTGTGATAGCCCAGTACCAAGGTCGCCGACACGCCCGGCGCGAGCTCGACCGGCGCCATCGAACCGTAACGGGCGCGCATGTCGCGGTAGGCGGCATGCGGATCGGACGCGAACTCCGGGGAAAACAGCGATACGCGCTCGATGTCGTGGTCGATCGGCGAACCATGGTGTACGCCGGAGTTATTCGCGGTGCGATCGAGGTCTCGGGACGTGGTCAACGCGTCACTCCCACGGTAGAAGCGTGCACGGCGAGCGCGGGCGCACTCGGCGCGGATCGTCGCGGCGTCGTCCGGTCCATACGGCGCACCACTGCGACGCATCGTCCCGACCGCGCAGCGGATCGACACACAGGATGGTCGCGTAGGTAGAACGCGGGCATCGGTAGCCGCGCATGACCTGCGATGATGCTACTGCTCCGCTGCACCGCAACCTGATTCGAGACGGCTCGACGCACGGTCGTCCTCGCCCGGCCGACATGGCCACCGACGGACGTTCACCGGCGGCGCCGCGCGGGCACGCGAATCCCTCTGGGACGCTGGGTATTCGCTACAGAACGCAGGACCGACGGACGCGTCCGCTCCGAAACGGCGGCCCGGCCGCGCGCCCGCTTTCCCGGGAGCACAAGCACTTCGACGTGCAAGTGGCTGGTGTATAACTTCCATCGGCCCGGTCGACTCCACCGACAAGCGATAGCGAGAAACGATGCACGGTTACCTGAACCAGGTGTCCCAGAGCACGACCCCCTCCGGCTATCCCACGCGCGAGCCCGAGACCCGTGCCGTCACGCCGCCGCGCACCGCGGATCTCGTCGTCAGCGCGCTGTTGTGGTTCCTGCCCGCGACGCTGGCGGCGATGTCGACGATCCTCGCGCCGTGGTTCCTGATGGCGGGCGGCATCTGCGAGTCCAAGCCGGAGTGCCGGGTCGACACCAGCGCGGGCGTCTGGATCATGGTCGGCGGCGGAATCGTGGGCTTCGCCCTGGGCGCGTTGCTGTCGGTGCTGGCGGCCCGGCAGGGACGGGCGATGTTCCCTGGCGCGTTGGTCGGTGCGGTGCTGGTCCTGCTCGCGTGGTTCGCCGCCTCGTTCCTCATGGGCTGAACCGCGCGTCGGCAGCCGCCGCGACGGACCCGTGACCGCGCGGCGCTCGGGGGTCAGTTTGCGTCGTAGATGCCCTGACAAAGGGCCGACGCGGTGGTGCGCACCCGCTCGTCGGTTTAGTGCGCGAAGCGATCCGGGGCCATAGGAACTCGCCACTGCGCCGCGGACCTCGGGCCGCTTTGTTCTCGTTCCCAACTCACGAAACTGGCGCGGGTGTACTATTCGCCGGAATCACCCCACCGCGGGAGCTCGGGCACGGCCGGGCTGAGAGGGCGGACCGCACGCGTCGCCGACCGCATGAACCTGTCCGGGTAATGCCGGCGTAGGGAGAGCGTTTCCGTCATGTCGTCGACCCGCGCGAGCGCGGCGCAAGAAGCCCCGCTCACCCTCGACCAGCCCGCGCCGAAAGTGCTCTCGTTCTGGGACCAGAGCGCGTTCTGGGCCAATCTCGGCGTCAGCCTCATCGCGTTCTCCGGCGCGTACACGGTGCTCGCGCCGAATGCCGAGGGCGCGGCGCAGATCTCGATCGCGGCGGGCATCCTGGCGACCGTCCTCGGCACCCTGGTGGGCGGGCTGATGCTCGGCGCCGCCGCGCTGACCGGCGCGCGTACCGGACAACCCGCCATGGTGCTGCTGCGCGGACTGTTCGGCGCGAAACTCAGTTATCTGCCGACCGTCCTCAATATCGCGCAATTGATCGGTTGGGGCACATTCGAGCTGATCGTCATCGGCGACGCGGCCGGGGAGTTGTTCGGCGGCGGCCCGCACTGGCTCTACGTGGTGGTCGCGGGCCTGCTCACGACCGTCCTCACGATATGGCCGCTGGGCTCGGTCCGTCTGCTGCGCAGGTTCGTGACCGCCGGTGTCGTGATCGCCCTGATCTGGTTCTACGCGCAGTTCTTCCGCGCCGGTCTGCCCGATCTGCGGGCGAACCCTGGACCGAGCGGGAGCGGGCCGTTCGGCGTCGACTGGAACCTCTTCTGGGTCGCCACCGATGCCGCCTTGGCCGTCTCGATCTCGTGGGTTCCGGTCGCCGCCGACTACACCCGGCACTCCCGCACCGGCCGCTCGGCGTTCGGCGCGGCCAGCGGCGCGTACGCGCTCACCCAGATCATCGCCTACGTCCTCGGCCTGTTCGCGCTGGCGCTGGCAACCGGCGCAGGCGGGCCGTACGCACCGTTCCTGCAGGTGAGCCTCGGTGCGCTGTTCTTCTTCGTCTTCGTGCTGCGGGAGGCGGACCAATCGTTCGCCAATGTGTACTCCACCGCCGTGTCGATCCAGAACCTCGCGCCGCGCGTCGACCGCAGAGTGCTCTCGATCGGCCTCGGCGCCCTGATCACGGTGCTGGCCCTGCGGTTGGACATGAGCAACTATTTCGGCTTCCTCGGACTCATCGGTTCGGTGTTCGTGCCGCTGCTCGGCGTGCTGGTCGCCGACTTCTTCCTGCGGGCCCACCGCGAGTGGAACACCGCTCCCGACGCGCCGGCGCGGTGGGGCATGGTGGTCGCGTGGCTGGCTGGCTTCGCGGTGTATCAACTGATCAACCCGGGTGACGCCGGAGTGTGGACCGAGTTCTGGGATCGGGTTCGGCAGGCTCTGCATTTCACCGCGCAGGCGTGGATGAGCGCATCGCTGCTGTCGTTCCTGGCGGCGCTGGCGGTGGCCTGGCTGGTCGGCAAGGTGGCGGCGAGGACCGCATCGGCGTAGCGAATGCGCCACCATGGAGACATGGGCCAGATCAGGATCGGCACGTCGGGCTGGGTCTACCCGCCCTGGCGCGGGACGTTCTATCCGCAGGGCCTGGCGCACAAGCGCGAGTTGGCCTATCTCTCGGAGCAGCTCGACAGCGTGGAGGTCAACGGCTCGTTCTACGCACTGCAACGCCCGTCCAGCTACCAGAAGTGGGCGGAGCAGACTCCGGACGACTTCCTCTTCGCGGTGAAGGGCAGCCGGTTCATCACACACATGAAGCGGCTGCGCGACGGAGACGATCTGCTGGCCAACTTCCTGGCTTCCGGCCCGCTGGCGCTCGGGCCCAAGTTGGGGCCGATTCTGTGGCAGCTGCCGCCGACCTTCCGCTTCGACGCCGATGTGCTGGACGCCTTCTTGTCCGGGCTACCGCGCAGCACCGAGCAGGCCGCCGAGATCGCACGGCGGCACGATCACCGCGTCGATCCCGCGCATACGAGCACCGACGCCGACCGGCCGTTGCGGCACGCCCTGGAGGTCCGGCACGACAGCTTCGTGACCCCGGCCTGCACCGATCTGCTCGGCCGCCACCAGGTCGCCCTCGTGGTCGCCGACGCGGCGGGCAAGTATCCGCTGCTGGAAGAAGTCACCGCCGACTTCGTCTACATCCGGTTGCACGGGCACGACGAGCTCTACGTCAGCGGATACACCGACGAGGGTTTGGACATGTGGGCGGAGAAGATCCGCTCGTGGGCCGGATCGCTGGACGTCTACACCTATTTCGACAACGACGCGAAAGTGCGGGCACCGCGCGACGCGATGGCGTTGCGGGAGCGCCTGGCGTCGCTCGTGTCGCCATGGCCCGCGGGATGACGAAGGTGACGCGGCAGGTCGCGGTGTGCGGACCCAGGGAGTGCACGCGACAGGAAGCGGAGTGGGCGCGTGCGGTCGGCGAACTCTTGGCGCGGGCCGGGATCACCGTCTTGTGTGGCGGCGGGGCCGGGGTGATGGCCGCGGTCGCCACCGGTGCCGCCGAGGTCGGTGGACTGGTGATCGGCGTGCGTCCGGACACCGACCGCGACGCGGTGTGTCCCGGGCTGTCGGCGGTGCTGTTCACGAACATGGGTGAGGCGCGCAACGCGATCCTCGTCGAGTCGGCGGACGCGGTGATCGTCATCGGCGGTTCGTGGGGCACGCTGTCGGAGGTCGCGCTGGCCTGCAGGCGTGGTGGCATTCCGGTTGTCTCCCTGGGCGGTTGGCAGATTCGCGACGCGAATGGACATCCGGTGGCGGCCACGGTGGGCGCGGCCGATCCGGCCGACGCGGTGCGCCGGGCGCTGGACGGGATCGATTCCGCACCGGCCGAGCCGACCTGAGGCCACCGATCGATCCGGGGCGGACGGCGCGGTGCACAAGAGGAGCCGACCATGCCTCGGGCGGCATGCACCGCGGACGGTCGTTGCGCCAGGCGTGAATTCGGCTCAACCGCCCTGCGCCGAAAATCGGCGCTGCGATTGCCTCTGTGGCCGGCGCGACACTGCGACTAGTTTTCCGGATTGCCGAATCGCCTGATGGGTGCGGTCGGACGTAGTCCGTCCTCAGCCCGCGCATGGCCGGAGCGAAGGCGGAGGTACGCCTGATCTGCGCTCTCCCAGATCTTTCCGATCACGCAATCTTGCGCATCACGCAAGTTTCGCTACCGTGGAGTCGTGGCATTCGTACTCGGCTTGCGCGAACGCAAGAAACTCGCCACCCGTGAGGCGCTCGGTTTCGCGGCGCTGCGACTGGCCGTGGAGCGGGGGCTGGACAACGTTCTCGTCGAGGACATCGCCGCGGCGGCCGGGGTGTCGCCGCGGACGTTCAACAACTACTTCGCGAGCAAGTACGAGGCCGTCTGCTCGGTGGCGGTGGACCGGGCCCGCCGGATCGCGGACGACCTGCGCGCCCGCCCGGTCGCCGAGCCGCTGTGGCCCGCGGTGATCCACGCCGTGCTGGCGGAATTCCGCGACGCCGAGCCACCCGATCCCGCGTGGACCGCGGGCGTTCGCCTGATCACCCGAGCGCCGCTGCTGCAAGGTGAGTACCGCAGATCCCAGGCGGTGATCGAGGGCGCGCTGGCCGAAGCCATCGCCGAGCGCACCGGCCGCCCGATCGACGCCGACATGTTCCCGAGGATCATGGCCGGCGCTCTCACGGCAGCGCTGTGCGTGGCCATCGACCGATGGGTCGATGCCGATCCACCCGTTCCCGCGCTACCGGTCATCCGGGAGGCGTTGCGGCAGTTGTCCCTTCTCCCAGGAGCGTTTCCGATGGATGTCCCCACCCAGCACACTCTCGCCGTCCCCGGCGCGACCCTCTACTACGAGATCCGCGGCACCGGACCGCTGTTGCTGCTGATTCCCGGCGGCAACGGTGACGCCGCATCCTTCGACGCCGTCGCCGAGCGGCTCGCCGACCGCTACACCGTGGTCGCCTACGACCGGCGCGGCTTCACTCGCAGCCCCCTCGACGGACCGCCGCACGATCGCGTGATCACCGACGGCACGGACGCCGCCACGCTGCTCACGCACCTCACCGACCAGCCCGCCCACGTCCTCGGTAGCAGTTCCGGGGCGATCGTGGCGCTCGAATTGCTGCGCGCCCGGCCGGAACTGGTGCGCACACTCGTGGCGCACGAACCACCGCTGGCCACGCTGCTGCCCGACGGCGAGAAGTGGCTGGCCTTCCTGGACAGCATTCACGAGCAGAGCAAGACCGAAGGCACCTCCGCCGCCATGGCCGCGTTCTCGGCGGGCATCGGCATGCGGCCCACGCCGCTTCCCCCGCTCGAACAGCTGCCGCCGGAAGCCGTCGCGACAGTCACCAGGATCCAGCAGAACTTGGTCTTCTGGATGGAACACGAGCTGAGACAGTATCCCCGGTACGCCCCGGATCTCGCGGCGTTGCGCGCGTCGTCGGACCGGCTGGTACTCGGCGTCGGACGCGAATCGAGAGACACCTTTCCCGGACTTCCGAACGCCGTACTCGCGAAGGAACTCGGCCTGGAACTTGTCGAGTTCGCGGGCGACCACGTCGGCTATCGCATGGCCGCCGACGAGTTCGCCGCGCAACTCGATCGCGTCCTGACCCGCGACACACCAGCCGCCGCGGACTAAGCCGACTGGCGCAGGGGATGCAGGGCGGCCAGCGCCCGCAGGGCGTCGGCGCGTGAGATGGGCTGGTCGTTCTCCAGGGCGGCCAGTTCCAGTTCGATCCAGTCGCGGATGAGCGCGGACATGGTCACGTTGCGCTGCTCGGCGGCCTTTTTGACCCGCTGGTGCAATTCCAGTGGGATGCGCAGCGACGTGGTGACGGTGACCGTGTCCTCGGCGCGCAACGGCGGGGGCAGCTCGGCCGCGTCGACCGGCGCGTCACTGTATTCCAGACCGGAGAGGAAGTCCCGGACGGCCTCCGGGTTCGTCGGATAGTCAGTCATCGGTGTGCTCCCAACGCTCGAGTTCGGCCACCTGGGCCTCGGTCATCTCGACCGCGCCCAGGATGTCCCACTGCCAGCCTTCGGTGCGGCGGACAGCGACGATGAGCGGCCGGCCCGCCTCGGTCCGGCCCCACACCGTCAGGACCGCGAGCTCGTTCCGGCCGTGCGCCTGCCGAGGCCATCGGCGGGCGCCCATGAGCACCTGCAGCACTTCACGCGGGTCGATTCCCACCAGCGACAACAGTGCCCACTCAGGCCAGTTATAACCCACGATCAGCGATAATACAAGTGTATTACAAGGAAGCTCACCGCGCTCTCGCCCGGGACAGATTCCAGCTCTGCCAGCTGTCCTCGCCCAGGTCGGCGCGCAACCTGGCACGTACGTCCGCACGCAGCGGCTCGGGCAGCCGTTCGGTCGCGGGCATGATGTCCGGCGACAGCGTCACCAGGTATTCGGTGTCCAGCGCTTTGCCCCGCTGCCAGCGATCGATGTTCTCCTCGGCGATGAGTCGCTCCGGGTCCACCACGGCCAGCGCCAGCAAGGTCGCCATGGCGGTGCCGAGCACGGCGCGCGGCAACCATGCCCGGCGCAGTCGCAGCACCGCGACCAGGACCAGAACGTAGACCAGGCCGAGCCACAGTTCACAGACTTCCACCAGCAGGCGCAACACCGTGAAGCCGTAGGCCCGCTGATAGGTCCACATCCGGCCGAGCGCCGAGGCGACGATCACCAGCGCCAGCAGGCTCACCGCCGTGAGCAGACCGCGCAGCCACCACCGGTCGGCGGGCGTGTCCTGGGCCGCCCAGCGCAACACGACAACGAGCACCGCGAGTGTCAGGACGGTGACGGCCGACAGCTGCCAGAAGCCGGTGCGGGCGTACTCGGCGTAGGTCAAGCCCGACGTCTTCCGGACATGCTCGTCGCCGCCGAACAGCACGACGAACTGGGTCACGACGAAGGCCGCGAACAGGATCGCGAGCGCACCGACCGGCAGTGCCCATTCCGAACGGCGCAGTGTTCGCCCACCCGCGCGCGCGGTGGCAGGCGGCGGCGGGCCCGCGAGCACGAACAAGGCACTGACCGCACCGAGCGCGACCACCGCGAACAGGACGATCCACCGCACCACCGAGGGGATGTCCAGGTCCGGCGTCACGGTCTCGAGCAGCGCGGCGAACATCGCGTCGGCGCTGCCGAGCAGCGGAACGAAGACCGCGAGCAGCGCGACGGTCACCGCAACCGACAGCCCGAGCCGCCGGGCCCGCGGCGTGTGCGAACCGCGCACCCTGGCGGTACCGGCGTACACCCACGGCACGGCGGAGACCGCCTCCAGGCCGAGCGCCAGGGTGTCGTAGAGGATGCCGTTCGCCGAGCGGCGTCCCACGACCGCCAGTGAACCGGCGACACACGCCGCGAGCACGCACAAGGCGAACAGCCAGCCCGCGGCGCGGACGGCGCCTACCGCGAGCAGGGCGAGCGCGAGCGTCGCCCACCACGCGCGTCCCGCGAACCGCGCTCTTCGCGCGTAATGCGATGTCGCCGCCGATCGTTCGGCCGCTTGTTCCGCGTCCCCTGTGCTGTCTTTCGTCGTGCTCGCCACGGCCCTGCGGGCGTTCCGGTCGACGAGGACGACCGCCGTCGCCGCGACCGCGGCGGCGAGAACCCAGCCGATGCCTGGCCGGTCCCAGTGGACGAGGATCGCCGCCGCCAGACCGGAGACGAGCGCGGCAGGCACCACCCCGGGAGGACAGACCACACGCCGCCACTTGGGTGGCCGCTGCCACGCGGTCGGGCCGCCCGGGCAGGGCTGGGCGGATCCGCCGGTCGGTGTACCCGCAGCGGCGATGCCTGCCGCCCGCATGTCCGATCCGGCGACCGGTGGATCGACCATCGCAGTGCCGGAACTGATTGCGGCAGAGATGGATTCGGTGCTCGACGCAGCAGAGGCCTCGGGTTCGGCCGTCGAGGCGGATTCGGGTTCGGGAGGCATGGTTCGTCCCTTCGATAGGCGTGCGGAATCCACCCCGGAACCGTTCTGGTGGTCCGGGTCGGATGAGTGGCAGGTCAGCGCCCGGGCAGAACGACCCGGATACGGGAGCCCGGCTCGGCGACCGCGATGGTGCCGCCGTGCAGGTCGACCACCCAGCGGGCGATGGCGAGACCGAGCCCGGTGCCGCCGCCCGTGGTCCGGCCGCCCCTGGTGAACCGGTCGAATACCCGGGCGCGTTCGGCGTGCGGGATGCCGGGGCCGTCGTCGTCGACGTCGATGACGGCCTCGCCTTGCGAGACACGCACGGCCACGCGGACTTCCCCGCCCGCAGGTCCGTGGCGGGCGGCGTTGTCGAGCAGATTGAGCAGTACTTGGTGCAGACGCGCACGGTCGGCGTACACGCGGGCGGCGCGGGGCAGCACGTCGGTGCGGAATCGCACGCCACGCCCGAGCGCGGCGGTCATGACCTCCGCTTCGGCGACGACGTCGGCCAGCAGCGGCGCGATCGGCAACTCCTCGCGGTCGAGCGGGAAGGCGCCCGCTTCGATGCTGGAGAGATCGAGCAATTCGGACACCAGCAGGGTGAGCCGTTCGGTTTGGGCCAGTGCGGTGCGCAGGGTCGCCGGGTCGGGTTGGGAGACGCCGTCGACGAGGTTCTCCAGTACCGCCTGCAAAGCGGTGATGGGCGTGCGCAATTCGTGCGAGACGTTGGCGATCAGGTCGCGGCGTTGCCGGTCGGCCGCCGCGAGGTCGGCCGCCATCTGGTTGAACGCCTCGGCCAGTTGCCCGACTTCGTCCCGGGAACTCGCCCGCACCCGCAGGGTGTAGTCGCCGTGGGCCATCCGTTTCGCCGCCGCGGTCATCTCGCGCAGCGGCCTGGTGATGCCGTGGGCGAGGAACTGCGAAGTGAGCAGCGCGATCACCACCGCGGTGAGCGTGGTGCGCGGGGGCAGCCATCCGATCTTGAACCGGAAGAATCCGAACGCGACCCCGCCGGAGCACAGCATGAGGATGGCGAGCTTCAGCTTGATCGACTTCACCGGGTCCAGCGGCCGGGGCAGCAGCTCGGCGATCCGATCGCTCGCTCGGCGCACCCACCGCCGTTCGCCGTATTCCGCTCCCCCGACGGGTATTTCGCGTTCCACCTCCGGTGCGCTCTCGGGTTCGGTACTCATCGGGCATCCAGGGCGTACCCGACGCCGCGCACGGTGCGGATCAGGTCGGCGCCGAGTTTGCGACGCAACGCCTTGATGTGGCTGTCGACCGCGCGGGTGCCCGCCGCGTCGGACCAGTCCCAGACGTCTTCGAGCAGCCGCTCGCGCGCGAGCACCATGCGCGGGCGGCGGGCCAGCCGGGCCAGCAGATCGAATTCCAATGGCGTGAGCAGGGCCTCGACGTCCGCGCGCCAGACCCGGCGCTGGTCGACGTCGATTCGCAGATCACCGACCAGGATCGTCGCGCCGCCGCGGTCGGCGGCCCGGTCCAGCCGGCGCAGCAGCGCGTGCACCCGGGCCGCGAGCACGCGCAGTGAGAAAGGTTTCGTGAGGTAGTCGTCCGCGCCGACACCCAACCCGACGAGCTGGTCGGTTTCCTCGGCGCGCGCGGTGAGCATGAGTACGGGCACCGGGCGGCGCGCCTGAATACGGCGGCACACCTCCAATCCGTCGAACCCCGGCAGCATGACGTCGAGCACCACGAGGTCCGGTCCGACGGCCTCGGCGGCGGCGACGGCCGAGGGACCGTCGTGCGCCAGGTCGACGGTGTACCCCTCCGCCCGCAGGCGAGCCGCGACGGATTCGGCGATGGTCATCTCGTCGTCCACCACCAGGATCCGCCGTGCGGCCTGCGCCGGTGCGCTGTGTTCCATGCACCGAACCCTAGCCACCGGCTGTGGAGAGATCCGGGCTCGATTGTGGAGATTTCGTGTGCATCCGCGCGGGCGCGCCCGCGTTCAGGGCCGGGGCCACGGACGCTTGTCGATGCGTTCGATGTCGGTGTTGAACCGCTTCAGGAATTCGGCGAACGCGGCGATGTCCTGCGCCGTCCAGTTCGCCAGGACGTTTTCGAGAGCGCGGACGTTGTAGGCGCGTTCGGCGTCGAGCTGGCGCCCGCCCTCGGCGGTGATCCGGAATTTGCGCGCCATGCCGCCGTCCGGATCCGGAATACGTTCGATCAGACCGGCTCCGCGCATGGCGGTGGTCTGCCGGTGCAGCGTCGAAGTGTCCAGGCCGAAGGCATCGCTGAGTTCTCCCACGGACATCGGGCCCTGTACCCGCAGCCTGCTCAGCACCGTGTAGGCGCTGCGGTCGAGGTGGCCACGCCCCCGGCGGGCCTTGGCGCTGAGGCTGTGCCGCCCCAGCAGCATGGTCTCGAACTCCACCGAAGATACGGGCTTGTCCACACAACGCTCCTGCCGATATTCGCCAGCTACGGGCTCATCTCCGCACCTATACCACACTCCCGCGGCCCGACCAGCACATTTGCATAGTACAACTCTTGTGCATCATGCAATTCGTATGTACTGTGCACAAGAATCGCAAGAGAGGGAGACCCGCGTGGCAGCACCATCGGCAGCTCGGTCCGAGGGCATCGTCGGCGTACTCGCGGCGGCAGGCATCGTCGCCGCACTGATGCAAACCCTGGTGGTGCCGTTGATCGGGGACCTGCCCCGGATCCTGGACACCACACCGTCCAACGCGTCCTGGGTGATCACGGCGACGCTGCTCGCCGGCGCGGTGGCCACCCCGATCACCGGACGCCTCGGCGATCTCTACGGCAAGCGCCGCATGCTGCTGGCGTGCACGGTTCCGCTCATCGCCGGATCGCTGGTCTGCGCGCTGGCGAGTTCGGTGGTGCCGATGATCGCCGGTCGCGGCCTGCAGGGCATCGGCATGGGTGTCGTCCCGCTCGGCATCAGCGCGTTGCGGGACGTCCTGGCCGCCGAACGACTCGGCACGTCCATCGCGGTGATGAGCGCGTCGATGGGAATCGGTGGCGCGCTGGGTCTTCCGCTGGCCGCGGCGGTGGCCGAGAACGCCAGCTGGCGCGTGTTGTTCTGGGGCTCGGCGGTGCTGAGCGCTGGTGTCGCCACGCTGATCTGGCTGCTGGTGCCCGCCATCCCGGCACGCGGCGGCGGCGGTTTCGACGTTCCCGGCGCACTCGGTCTCGGCACGGCGCTGGTGTGCCTGTTGCTCGCGGTGTCCAAGGGCGCCGATTGGGGCTGGACGAGCGGAACCATCCTCGGCCTGTTCGCGGTCGCGGTCCTGGTCCTCGCGGTGTGGGGCTGGTGGGAACTGCGTACCGCGGACCCGCTGGTCGACCTGCGCGTGACCGCGCGCACGCAGGTCCTGCTGACCAACGCGGCCTCGATCGTGGTCGGGTTCGCCATGTACGCGCAGTCTTTGATCATCCCGCAGCTGCTGCAACTGCCGGTGGTCACCGGGTACGGCCTCGGGCAGTCCATGCTGGCGATGGGATTGTGGATGGCTCCCGCCGGCCTGGTGATGATGGCGGTCTCCCCGCTCGGCGCCCGGCTGTCGGCCGCGCGCGGGCCGAAGGTGACGCTCGCCGTCGGCAGCTCGGTGATCGCCCTCGGATACGGTTCGTCGGTCGTGCTGATGGGGTCGACCTGGGGGCTACTCGTCGTGACCTGCGTGTGCAGCGGTGGCGTCGGCCTCGCTTACGGCTCGATGCCCGCGCTCATCATGGGCGCGGTCCCGCTGTCGGAAACCGCGTCGGCCAACAGCTTCAACACCTTGATGCGCTCGATCGGCACCACGGTGTCGGCCGCGGTCGTCGGCGTCGTCCTCGCGCAGATGAGCACCCGCCTCGGTGGGCACACCATCCCCACCGAGGCCGGCTTCCGCACCGGATTGCTGATCGGTTGCGGCGTCGCGGTGCTGGCGGCGCTGATCGCGCTGGCCATTCCGGTTCGCAAGTCTGCCGCGACGCTGCCGGAGGCCGACCCCGAGCCCGCGGCCGCGCGCGCCTGAGCGCCGCGGCCCGCGCGGGGTCAGGCGAACAGGCGGGCGACGAACGGAATGCTGTCGGACAGCGAAGCGGCCATCGTGGCGCTGTGATCCTTGCCCGGATACACGTGGACCTCGGGCCGGACGCCGTGCGATTCCAGATCGGTGACCAGCTTCGCGGTCAGGGGAGCCGGGACGTCGGTGTCGTTGGTGCCCTGCCCGATGAACAGCGGCCGGTCGTAGCCCGTGAGCGGAACGTCCATGACGGAGCGGGCGGTGGCGACGAAATCGCCGTCCGCCAGCGGGCGCGAGAACAACCGGTTGACCGAGATCCCTTGCGCCCGCTCGGCCAGCGGCTGGAAGCACAGCGATTCCGCGGCGGTGGCCAATTGCTTGCCGACCGGGCTGAGGTAACTGTCGAGATCGAAGCCCGGTCGCGCCGCCCGCAGTCCGTTCATGACATACGCGATATAGGCGGTGAGGTGCGAATTGTCGATCGGAGGGGCGTCGGGCCCGAGGAACGAGGCGGCCTCGACGACATTGGAGGCGGGGCCGGTGGCGACCGCGCCGCGATAGTCCAGTTCAGGGGCGTACGCCGTGGCCAGCGAGGCGGTGAACACCGCGGCTCCGCCACCCTGCGACTGCCCGATGGCCACCCATTTCGACGACAACGAATCCTCGACGGCGCGGGCCGCGCGCACCATGTCGATCCCGGCGTGCGCCTCGGCGCGTCCGTCCAGATACGCGTGCGGCCCCGGGGTGCCCAGACCGATGTAGTCGGTCGCGACGACGGCGTAGCCCTGGCGCAACCAGGTCGCCAGGTAATCCAGGTCGCGCTTGCTGCGGCCGGCGGTCGACGGCGCGCATTCGTCGGCGAGGCCGACCGTCCCGTGCTCCCAGGACAGCACCGGCCAGCCACCGCTCGGCGGCGTCCCCGCCGGAACGAAGACCGCACCACCGGCCAGCGCCGACCGGTCATCGGAGGTCCTGGTCCAATACGTCAGACGGCGGGCCGCGCCCGCGCCCTCGATCCAGAGCTGTCCGGGCAGCGCCTCGTCGCTGGCGACCGCACCCGGAGCCGCGCCCGGCCCCGTGGGGTCGGCCACGGCCGCCCCCACCGGCGGACCCGCGAAAAGCAATGCGGCCGCGGCCACGGTGATTCCTGCACGTCGCACCGACATGGCGCCACCTCTCGGTTCTCAATTTGGTGTCTCGTCGAGACACTGTAGCCCGATTTTCGGCTAATGTGTCACTTTGAGACACCAATAGGGACGACATCGCCGAGAGAGAATGCGGGGCATGACGGGTGTGAACGGTCCACGCGACCGCGAGAAGGCGCGGGTGCGGCGGGAATTGGTCGACGCGGCGCTGCGGCTGTTCGAGCTGCATGGGTTCGAGCAGACCACCGTGCAGCAGATCGCCGACGCGGTACAGGTCTCCCGGCGGACCTTCCACCGTCATTTTCCGTCGAAGCTCGCGGTGGTGTTCAGCCACGAGGAAGACCTCATGGCCCAGTTGCTCGCCGCCGTCGACCGACGCCCGGCGAGCGAATCGGTGCTGACCGCGGTGCGCGCGGCGCTGCGCGACTTCTTGCTCGACGAGCGGGACGCACCGTCGCGTGACCGCCAGGCGGAGACCGCGCGCCGAGCCAGGCAGCTGCTGGTCGGCAATCCGGAATTGCGCCGGGAGAACTTCATCGGGGCGCTGGGACGCCAGCGCGCGATGGCGCTGAACTTCGCCGCCCGCGCCGGGCTTCCCGCCGATGACCTGCGACCGCAGCTCACTGCCGCGGCCTGTTTCGCGGCCTTCGGTGTCGGCCTCGATCACTGGATGATGGGAGCGGACCACTCGATCCCGGCCTTGCACCGGGTCCTCGATCGCGCGATCGCGTCGCTCCAGCGGGGCATCGACATCCAGGGCGCCGGCTGAACGCGCGCCGGATCGGCACAGCCCGCGCCGCAACCTGTTTCAATCGGTCGCATACCATCGCGAAGGTGATCACGGTGGCCACTTGGAACGTCCTGCATCGCGTCCACGCCGAGAACTGGTACGAGGACGTCGCCACCCGCTGGCCGGACGAGGGCGCACGTATCGCCGAAGTCACCGCGCGGGTGGCCGAACGCACCGAGCGGATCATCGCGTTACAGGAGGTCAGCGGCGATCAACTGGCCAGCCTGCGAATGGCGCTGCCGGATCGAACCTTCCACGCGATGCGGTACCAGCGGTTGCCGACGCCGCGGCGCATGCCCAGCTCCTTGCTCGACGGCGGGGAGTACCTGGTGGTGCTCACCGCGGAGCCGAGCAGGGAGGTGACCGCCGAATCCTTCGCGCACGACCACGGCAAGGGCGCCCTCGTCGTCGACGTCGGCGGGCTGACGGTGATCGCCACCCATGTCACCGGCGATCGGCGGCGCACCGACCAGCTCGCCCGCCTGGCCGAACTCGCCACCGATGCCCCGGAGGACGCCGCGGTGCTGCTGGGTGACTTCAACATCGACCGCGCCACCGTCGCCGCCGGGTTGGGTGACCACTTCATGGTCGCCGAACATGTCGCGGGTGGGCTGCCCACCCGCCCGCGTTCCTCGGGAACGAAGTCGCAGCACATCGACCACGTGGTGGTCCACGGCGCGACCGTCACGGCGGCGTCGGTCGACGACATCGGCGGGGTGTCCGACCACAATCTCGTCCATGCGAGCGTCATGGTGTGAGTCGGCCGGGGTCCGCGTCGGTGCCGTCGTACTGCCGATGCCGGGCGGGCCACGAGTTCGGTGCCGCGGCGATTCCGGTCGACCCGTGCCGGAGGTCGCAACGGAAGTTCCGGAAAGCGGGGATGCCACGGCATGATCGGCGAGTTCGGGGAGGGAGCCGGGATGTCCGCGGTCGCGAAATCTCCCGCGCACACAGCGGGTTCCGCAGCAGCAGCGCGTCTTCGACCCCAGTGAGTCGTTGCCGTGTCACGTGCGCCGCAACAGCACCCGGACTGGTCACGCCCAGGTCCCGAATTCCGGGCAGCACGAACGACCTCGGCGCGTACGACGAACGTCGTCACCCGCCCGCGGCAGAGATACTCCACGCCAGAACGATTCGGCTCCGGTCTGTGGCCGGGACCCGTCGAGTCGAGTTCGGCACGCGGGTCCGCGGGCATCCGATCTGGCACCTCCCCGCGCTACGACGGGCGGTAGTATGAGTCGGTGCGTAATCCGACGGTAGTGGCGGCGCGGCTGCGCGGCGCGTTCGTCGGATCCGCGGCCGGGGCGGTGAGCATCGCCGCGCACGCGCTCGGCGGCGGTGCGATGGCACCCGGCGCGGCGCCGATCGCCCTGCTGATCGCCGCGTGCGCGGCGGTCGGCGTGCTGGCCGGTGCGCGACCCCACCGGCACGGGCTCGGCGAGATGATGGCCACGCTGGCGGTGGCGCAAGCCGTCGCGCATTTCGCGTCCACCCTGTCGGCTGCTCATCACCACGACGCGGGCGCGACCTCGGTCATGCTCGGCACGCATCTCGCGGCCGTCCCGCTCGGCGCGCTATTCATCCGCGCCGCCGAACACGCTGTCGTGCGCGCGGTTTCCGATGTGCGCCGCACGGTGCGCGTGCTCGGTGAAGGCCCCAGCGCGCCGGTCCGGATCGGCTCGCCCGCGTCCGGGCATGTTCTCCCCCATCCGCGCCGCCCGCTACTGAGTTCGGGCCCCGGCCTGCGCGGCCCGCCACCGATCCGCTGACCCCCACATCGCGCCGACGAGCATCGCCGGAGCACCCGGCCGCGCGAGACGACCCTGCCCACGATTCGCTTCGGATCATGCCTGCCCACTCCGGCTCGCGAATGCCATTCCGACCTCGGATATCACGGCGGTACAGCGCCGGAGAATCGACTCGCCGTGAACCCGGTTGCGAAGCGGGCGTTTTCGGCGACTCGCAGTGCGGCTTCAGGGCCAGATCGGCTGCCGCCGACTCGGTGCCCGGCCTCCTCGCGGCGGGCGGGATGTGACGTGTCCACCGACAGCACCGAGTGACCCGGGCCCGCCGACGGATCGGTCGATGCCCGGAACTCCCGAGGCCTTCGTCAGCGCGCACCACACCGAATCTCACGACTTGCGGAGTTCTCATGACCGTCAACCTTTTCGTCGCACCGCGCACCGCTCGTTTCTTGCGTGGCGCGCTCGCCGCCGCGGCGGTGCCCCTTCTGCTGACCGCGTGTTCGTCGGCCGACAAGACCGGCACCGTCGCATCCGCCGATGCGGTGACCATCTCCGACCAGTGGGTCAAGGCCGCCGACAGCGGGATGTCGGCCGCGTTCGGCGACCTGACCAACAGCGGCGACACCCCGCGCACCATCGTCTCGGCCGCCAGTCCCGCCTCCGGCCGGATCGAGTTGCACGAGGTGGTCACCGACGCGAACGGCACCAAGGCGATGCGGCCCAAGCCCGGCGGCTTCGTCGTTCCGGCGCACGGCCGCACCCAGCTGCGGCCCGGCGGCGACCACATCATGTTCATGGACCTGCACGGGCCGCTGCGCACGGGGTCGGAGACGTCGGTCACGCTGACCTTCGACGATGGCTCGACCATCACCTTCACCGCTCAGGTGCGCGACTTCGCGGGCAACCAGGAGAATTACGTGCCCGATCACACGGGCGGCGAGGCACATGCAGGCGCGCAGACCCCCGCGCACGGTGGCTGACCGCAACGAACCGCGTCCCGCACGGATCAACCGGCGGCGTCTACTGGGCGGCGGAGCCGCCGCGGCCGGCGTCGCCGGTGCCGGGCTCGGCGCGGCCGCGCGTTTCGGACGGCGGGAACCCGGTCCCCCGGCCCGGGAAGCGACGGTGCCGTTCTACGGCCCGCACCAAGCCGGGATCGACACCCTCCCGCAGTCGCACGCGGCATTCGTCGCCTTCGATCTGCGACCGGGTGTTCGGCGCGAGGACCTCGTCGGACTGCTGAAGATATGGACCGGGGACGCCGCTCGGCTGACCGAGGGGCGGCCCGCGCTCGCGGACACCGAAGCCGAACTCGCGCTGCGCCCGGCGCGGCTCACCGTCACGGTGGGTTTCGGGCCCGCGGTGTTCACGGCGGCCGGGCTCGAGCATCGCAGGCCATCGTGGCTGCGGCCGTTGCCCCCTTTCGCCATCGACCGGCTCGAATCCGCCTGGACCGGAGGCGATCTGCTCCTGCAGATATGCGCCGAGGAGGCGACCACGGTGTCACACGCGGTGCGTGTGCTGTGCCGGAGCGTGACCTCGCTGGTCACCGTGCGCTGGGTGCAACGCGGATTTCGCGATGCCGCACCAGGCCGGACACCGCGCAACCTGATGGGCCAGGTCGACGGCACGGTGAACCTGGCGCCTCGCACACCGGAGTTCGCCCGTCTGGTGTGGGACGACGGGGCCACGCAGCCCTGGCTGCGCGGCGGAACCTCGTGCGTACTGCGGCGGATCGCGATGACGCTGGACACCTGGGACCGGATCGACCGAGAGGAAAGGGAACTCACCGTCGGCCGCACCATCGCCGACGGCGCGCCGCTGACCGGAACCGGCGAGTTCGACGAGCCGGACTTCGCGGCCGTCGACGCGAACGGGATACCGGTCATCCCACCGTCATCGCACATCGCTCGCGCCCATCACACCCACGACGGCGAGCGTTTCCTGCGGCGCGGCTACAACTACGACGACGCCCCCACGCCGGGCGGGACCTCCAACTCGGGTCTGCTGTTCGCCGCCTATCAGCGGGACGTGGACACCCAGTTCCTTCCGGTCCAGCGTCGGCTCGCGGAATTCGACGCGCTCAATGTGTGGACCACACCCATCGGTTCCGCGGTGTTCGCGATCCCGCCCGGGGTCGCGTCACCGGGCGGCTATCTCGGGCAACCGCTGTTCGAGGCGTGAGAAGTGTTCGGCGCCCATGCGGCGCCGGACACCTCAGGTCCACAACACGGCCACCAAGACGTTCACGATCGCCAGCACGCCCGCGGCATCGGTCAGCCACGGCACCGGCTTGCCTCGCTTCTCGTCCGCGTGCCCGATCTCCGCGAACGCCGCCACCGCCACCGCGACGACCAGCTTCACGCCGATCTTCACCATGTTCGGGTCCTTGCCGAGCGAATCGATCGACTCGGCCATGCCGACCAAGATCAACCCGGTGACCACCTGCAACCGGGCACCCCAGACCATCACCTCCGAGACCCGAGGCCGCCCCGCCACATAACCACCCACTACCGCCGCCATGCCGAGCAGGTGAGCGACGACTACGACGTTGTAGATCAACTCTGACACGTTCACGCAGCAAACTTGCCATGGTTCGGGCGCGAGTGCACTTCGCGATTTCGCTGCCCGACGGGACGAACTCGCCCGCACCGGTGCGGCGCATTCGAAGAGCTCGGTCACCGAACTACGTCGCGTACAGCGTCACCTGACGGATGTGGCGGGGATGCCGCACGACCCGACAGTGGACCACACGACTTGCATCACACCTGCTCGAAGGACGAACCACATGGTCGAAATCCGACGCGGTCGCACCCGGTGGCGAACCACCAAGACTGTCACCACAATCGCGGCCGCAGTCGCCGCGGACGGACCCGCCGCCGCGACCCTACCGAAACGAACTGCCGGACCGGCTACGACGCCGACCAGCCCGCGGAGAAACGTCGGCGTCCGTGTAGCGACACGACCGGCCGCGCGACTATCGTGACGAGTCGATCTGTTGGTGGACTTGGCTTTTCACCCCACGGTGGGAGTATTCGAGGTTGACGTATGAGCAGCACATCGGCCGCTGTCACGCTCGACCGGCTGCGCCGGGATCTGCGCGAATTCGCGCGCTTGGCCGAAGCGCGTTACGACCCCGCGGTGGTGGATCCGGCGCTGGACGCTCTCGCCGATCTGTGGACCGGCTCGGTGGTCGGTGTGCGCACCACGACCCATCCGGTGCCCGAGCGCGAGGTCAACGCCAGGGTGCAGCACTCGGGCCCACCGGCAGAACTGGTCGAGACGCTGCGCGGTGCCGGACTGATCACCTTCATCGGACATCCCATGGAGCGATTGCTGGCGGAGGTCTGTGCCGAGGTCCCGGCGGGATCGGCCGTTGACCTGTCCCTCACCGGTGGTGTGCAGAAGGTCTGGCTGTTCTTCGCCGATGTCCTCGAGGTCGAGCGGATGCTCGCGTTCCCGGGGATTCCGGACGCGGCGCGCTCGCACGCCGAGCACTTGACCCGCTACGGCGGCAAGGTCGGCATTCTGGCGCTCGATTTCGCCAGTCGCACCATGAACTTGTACTCCCAGGTGCTGCCGCCCGGTGCGATCACTTCCGACGACATCGCCGCGATCCTGACCGACCTGGATTTCGTCGTTGCCACCGACGAAGAACGGACGCTGTTCGACGGCACATTCAACGTCTACCGCACCTTCTCTTGGACCTCGCCGCGCATGCGACGCATCTGCTTCCCGCAGCGTTATCAGGAATCGAATTTTCCGCGCGACTTCGATCCGGTGCTGGCCCGTTTCGTCGACGGGGCGCCGCGCGCCTTCGAAGGGCCACGCGGCTTCACCCTCTACGCCGCCTACGGCCCGCACTCGCGGTATTACAAAGTGCAAGCCGAATACACGACCGTCCATCGTGCCGTCATCCCCGGCGGCGGCGCCGCGCCGCGAGCGAAATAGGCGCGGCTCGTAGTGGCCGCCGCTGACGGAGATGGCCTCGGGGTGCGGCGGACGTTCGGCGGCGGCGAGCACCTGCATCGAGTGCGCGCAGACGATGGCGCCGTCGACCGGGCGCACACGTTCGTGCCGTGACCTCGAGCCGTGCGCACGCCGAGGCGGGGTGATCCACGCGACAGTACAATCTGGAATGATTCCAATAAAGTCGGAGTTGTTCTCCGTGAAGACCACGAGAGGAGTGCAACCATGACTACCGCACACAAGACTCAGCACCGAACCAATCGCCGTCTCGCCGACGAGGTCCGCAATTTCACCGGTTCACCCCGCTTGGCCGCGGATCTGCAGCGCGTTCTCGTCGATCTCGTCGAACTGCACTTGCAAGGCAAGCAGGCCCACTGGAACGTCGTCGGCGCCAACTTCCGCGATCTCCACCTGCAACTCGATGAGCTCGTCGATGCGGCACGGGAGGGCAGCGACACCATCGCCGAGCGGATGCGAGCCCTCGACGTGGTCCCCGACGGACGCTCCGACACCGTCGCCGCGACGACGAGCCTCCCGCCGTTACCCGCCCAAGAGGTGAACTCCGCCGACGTCGTCGACTTGATCACGACCCGCACCTACGCGGCGATCGACACCATCCGTGACGTGCACGACGCGGTGGACGCCGAGGATCCAAGCACCAGCGATCTGCTGCACCAGATCACCGCGTCGCTGGAGAAACTGGCGTGGATGATCAAGTCGGAGAACCGCAAGGTCTAAACGGCACGAGCGCCATACGCCGAATGGAAGCACCCGCCGTTCCCTTCCAGGGGTCCGAGCGCGATCATTGAGGCGTGCACGACCTGATCCGCTCGGTGTGGCACGAGCCGCACGCCCCCGACGCTCCACCTCGGTCATGGCGGGATCGGGCGCTCGTGGGAACGTTCATCGCGCTCGCGGTTCTCGAAGGTTCGCTTCGACAAGACATCTCGCACCGGTTCGTGTGGATCGCGGTCGCGGTCGCGATCATGCCCACGCTGTTGTGGCGCCGGAGCCGACCACTGGCGATGGTCGGCATCGCCTTCGTCGGCTCGACCTCGGCGACGGTGCTGCTGGGTGGCGATCAGTCGGACATCGCCGCCATGGGGGCGACGCTGCTGCTGCCGTACGCGTTGTACCGGTGGGGGTCCGGGCGCGACATCGTGATCGGATCGGCGATCGTCTTCCCCAGTGCGGGCATCGCGATGCTGACCGGCGGCCTCCCCGCCGCCGATGCGGCCGGAGCGTTCATCGTGCTGTTCGCGGCCGTCGCGCTGGGCTTGGCATTCCGGTACCGGGCACGGGCGAAGGCTCGGGAACTCGATCAGGTCAAGCTGGTCGAACGTGAACGACTGGCCCGCGATCTGCACGACACCGTCGCGCATCATGTGTCGGCCATGGCGATTCGCGCCCAAGCCGGTCTGGCGATCGCGGAGTCCACGCCCGGCGCCGCCGTCGACGCGCTGCGGCTGATCGAGGCCGAAGCCGCGCGCACGCTCGCCGAGATGCGCGCCATCGTGCGTGTGCTCCGGCGAGACCAGCCGATCGATGATGGGGACCGCTCGCCCAATCCCGGCATCACCGATCTGGAACAGCTCGCCGGTTCCACCGGCAACGGTCCTTCCGTGGAGGTGGAGATCAGTGGTGATGTCACCGATCTGCCCGCGACGGTCGGCACCGCGATCTACCGCTTGGCCCAGGAGTCGATCACCAACGCGGTGCGTCACGCCCGGCACGCCACCCGCATCGAAGTGCGTGTAACCAGCGACGACACAGCCGTCCGGCTGCTCGTCCGTGACGACGGCGACGGCGGTCCCGCACGCCCGGCCGGATCTCCAGGTTACGGGCTGGTCGGCATGGCCGAGCGCGCCGACCTGCTCGGCGGCACCTGCGCGGCGGGCCCGAACTCCGACCGCGGGTGGACCGTGACGGCGGTGCTGCCCCGGCAGGGTGCGGCGACATGACCGCAGGCGAGCCGATGACGCCGGATCTGCGGGTGGTCGTCGCCGACGACCAGGAGATCGTCCGCACCGGGCTGGTGATGATCCTCGACGCCCAACCGGGTATCGAAGTCGTCGGCGCGGCCGCGGACGGGGCCCAGGCCGTCCGGCTCGCTCGCGATCTGCGCCCAGATGTGTGCTTGTTCGATATCCGCATGCCGGGCGTCGACGGCATCGAGGCCACCCGCCTGCTCGCCGGGCCTGCCGTCGACGACCCTCTCGCCGTGGTCGTCATCACCACCTTCGACCTCGACGAGTACGTTTACGCGGCGCTGCGTGCCGGCGCACGCGGTTTCTTGTTGAAAGAGGCCGGACCCGCGATGCTCGCGCAGGCCGTCCATGCCGCCGCTCGCGGCGACGCGCTCATCGCCCCGAGTATCACCGCGCGTCTGCTCACCGCCTTCGCAGGCACCGGACGCGCCGCAGCGCCTGCCCGGCCCGCCATGGAACTCACCGACCGCGAGGAGCACGTACTGGCCACTGTGGCCCGGGGGCGAACCAACAACGAGATAGCCGCGGAGCTGCACATCAGCCTCAGCACGGTCAAGACCCACATCGCGAGCCTCATGGCCAAACTCGGGGCGCGCAACCGGGTGGAACTCGTCATCTGGGCGTACGAGACCGACCGCGTCGGGCGCTGACCGGAGCACCTCGGCCGAAAGTATCCCCGGGCCCCGTCCTATCGGCCGACTCGGATCGAACCGCTCGTCCGATGTGGTCCGTCGGCCGGTTCGCCAGGATGGACGCACAACCGACGCCGCTCGCGGCCCGGCGTGACCATCCGAGGGAGAAAACCATGTCGGCATCGACGAACGCGACCACGCCCGAACGCGACGCCACGATGAAGGCGATCGTCCAACGCGGTTACGGTGCACCGGAACAGGTACTCGCACCGGACGACATCGCCCGCCCCGCTCCCTCCGACGACGAGGTCCTGGTCCGCATGCGCGCCACCAGCGTGAACACCCCGGACTGGCTCGCGGTGACCGGTGTGCCGTACCTCCTGCGACTGGGGTTCGGACTCCGCCGGCCTGCGACACCGGTGCGCGGAAGTGACATCGCGGGAACCGTGGAGACCGTCGGAAAGAACGTGACCGGCTTCCGCCCCGGCGACAAGGTATTCGGTTCGCTGTGGGGCAACAGCGCGAAATCGCTGGCAGGCACGTTCGCCGAATTCACGGTGGTACCGGCGTCCCAGCTGATCGGCAAACCCGCCGAACTGTCGTTCGCGGAGGCCGCGGCATCGGTCATGTCGGGCATCACGGCGCTGCTGGCAATGCGCGACGTGGGCCGGGCCGGGCCGGGGAAACGGGTCCTGATCAACGGCGCGTCGGGCGGTGTCGGAACGCTCGCGGTGCAGATCGCCAAGACGCTCGGCGCTCAGGTCACCGGCGTGTGCAGTACCCGCAACGTCGAGTTCGTGCAGTCGTTGGGCGCCGACCACATCATCGACTACACCCGGGAGGACTACACCCGTGGCACACAACGCTACGACGTGATCCTCGACAACGTGTTGAACCATCCGCCCTCCGCGACAGCCGATCTGCTGACACCCACCGGAATATTCATCCCCAACAGCATCGGCAGCGCCAGAGGACTTTTCGGGAGCCTGCCGAGGATCGCCCGAGCGAAGATGATGGGTTGGGGTTCGACCGACGTCCGCACCGTCACCTGCCTCCCCGGCCAGGACGATTTGAACGATCTCGCCGCGCTCTTGGTGTCCGGCGACGTCAAGGTGATCATCGAGCGGGCCTATCCCCTCGGCGAAGCCGCGCACGCGGTCGCCCACATGCTCGGACACCACGCCAGAGGCAAGATCGTCATCACCGACTAGCTTGCCCGGCGACCGCGGTCCAGCCTTCGCCGCACCCGTATCGGAGAGGCCTGGTCGGTTGAACCGCGCTGTCGGCGGAGTGGCTTGTGCGCCACCGGGGAAGTTGCTCAGCCACCGGTGAACTCGGGTGGTCTGCGCTCCAGCACGGCCGCGACGGCCTCGCGATGGTCCTCGGTGTGATGCGCGGCGGCCTGCATGGCCGCCGACAGTTCGAGCAGGCTTTCCAAGGTCTGGTGTGTTCCTTCGCGCAGCAGCCGCTTGGTCATTCGCAGCACATGCGGCGGATTGGCGCACACGCGGGCAGCGAGCCGGTGGGCCGCGTCCAAGAGTGCGCCGGGCTCCACCACCTCCGAGACCAACCCCCAGTCGAGTGCGGTGTGCGCGTCGATCGGCTCACCGGTGAACGCCATTTCGCAGGCCCTGGCCATGCCGATCGCCCTGGGCAGCAGCCAGGCTCCGCCGTCGCCGGGGACCAGGCCGATCTTCACGAAGCTCTCGGCGAACACGGCGGTGGCAACGGCGATCCGCAGGTCGCACAGCAAGGCCAGGTCGCAACCCGCGCCGATCGCCGGGCCGTTGACGGCGGCGATGGTGGGTATCTCGCAGTGATACAGCGCTCTCGGGATCCGCTGAATCCCGTGACGGTATTCCTGACGTAGCCGCGCCGGTGTGCCGCCGAACATTCCGGCGCGGTCGCGCATGTGCTTGACGTTGCCGCCGGAGGAGAACGCCGAGCCGGCACCGGTGAGGATGGCCGCCCGGAGGCTGTGGTCCCGGTTGGCCGCCGCCACCGCGTCCTCGAGGGCGCTTATGGTGTCCGCTTCGGAGATCGGATTGCGGGCTCGCGGGTTGTTCAGGGTCCAGACGACCACATCGCCGGTCCGGTCGATCAGGATCGGGTCACTCATCGCGACCTCCGGACGCCGACTCGGACAGGACGATTCGCACATCCACCGGCGTGAGGTCGTGCCCGGACGCGATCACCGGATTGAGATCGAGTTCGGCTATCTCCGGGTGCGCGGCGACGAAATCCCCGATGCGCACGAGGAATCGCGCGAGCCCGTCACGATCGACCGCGGGCAGGTGCCGGTAGCCGTCGAGCATGCGGGAGGCGATGGTCTCCTCGATCATCTCGTGAGCTTCCGATTCGGTGAGGGGGACGGCTCGGAACGCGACATCCCGGACCGCCTCGACCAGCACCCCACCGGAGCCGAAAGCCAGCACCGGCCCGAAGATCGGATCCCGGGTCGCGCCGACGAGCAACTCCACACCAGCGTCGGCCATGGGGGTCACGATCATTCCGTCGATCCTGGCGTCGGGCACCTTCGCGGTCACCGCGTCGACAATGGAGTCGGCGTTCTCGGTCGCGGTGGAGGCCACCACTCCCAGCCGGACGCCACCGACGTCCGACTTGTGGATCACCTGTGCTGAGACGACTTTCAGTGCACACGGTCGCCGGTACGCGGCGACTGCCGGAGCCACCGCATCCATGTCGCGCGCGAAGGTCCACATGCCGACCTCCACTCCCGCGTCGGCCAGCACCCGCCGCGCGGTCGGCTCGTCGAGGATCCCCGAACCCGGGATGGGCGGGGCGGGCGGCGGCAGTGTCAGCGAGGAGCGCCGGGCGCGTTCGGCGATCAGGCGGCCGCGCCGGTGCAGAGCCGCCGCCGCTCGCACGGCGTGCTCGATCGAGCCGAGCACCGGTACGCCGCCGGCGCGCAGCCGGTCGTGATTGGCGATATCGAGACCGGCGTAGCAGCTCTGGATCACCAAGGGCACGTTGTATTCGGCCGAAAGCGCGAGCAGGACGCCCGCCGTCGCGTCTTCGCTGTCGCGCAATCCCGCGTCGAAACGCAGGTGGTAGCCACCGAACAGCCCGATGATCAGCACGAGGCCCACCGCGGGATCGCGCATGAGGATCTCGGCGGCTTCGGCGAAGACCATCGGGTCGGTATCGGTGGCGCCGGCCACATCGACGGGGCCCGAGACCGCGGCCGCCGCGCCGAGCACTTTCCGCAATTGTTGCCGGGTGTGCTCCGCGAGCCGCGCGGATTCGATCCCGTGCGCGGCCAGGCCGTCCGCCGCCAGCGCGGCGTGTCCACCGCCGTCGCTGAGAATCGCGACCGTGCGCCCCGGGGTGATCGGAGCACACACGGCGAGGGCTCCCGCGACGACCGCGAGTTCGTCGGAGCGATCGACCAGTTCCACCCCGGCTTGGCGCAGGACGGCGGTCGCCACCGCGTCCGAGCCCGCTATCGAGCCGGTATGCGAGGCCGCGGCGCGCCGGCCCTCCTCCGAGCGGCCGCCGCGCAGCAGGACGACGGGCGTGTCCGGCACGGTCCGAGCGGCCGCCACCAGGAACGACCGCCCGTCGGCGAATCCCTCGGAATGGATCGCCACGACACCGGTTTCCGGATGACGGGCGAGTTCGACCAGGCATTCGTCGTAACGGACGTCGGCTTGGTTGCCCAACCCCACGTACGCGTGAAAGCCGGGACCTCTGAGGACGTTGTTGTCGTTCACCAGCGACAACAGCATGTTCCCGCTCTGCGTGATGACGCTGATCGGTCCGCGCGGAACACCCTGCAGTCCCACCAGATTCGCACCCGAAGTGAGGTTGAGCAGGCCGGAGGTGTTGGGACCGATGACGCGAATGCCGGTCTCGTCGATCGCGGCTGCCAGCTCGGCGGCGAGATCGGCGCCGTCCACGCCGATCTCACCGAAACCGTTGGCGAGCACCACTGCTCCGGCGATGCCCGCGGTCGCGCATTCACGCAACACGCCGGGCACGGCTGCGGCGGGCAGGGCGATCAGCGCGACATCGGCGCCGGGAGGAACCTGATCGAGCGATGCGCAGACATCCAGGCCGAGTATTTGCCCGGCATTGGGATTGACCGGATAGACGGGGTTTTCGTAACCGGCCTCTCGCAGAGCGCGAATGGCCTGGTGACCACGCTTCGCCGGGTCGGAAGACGCACCGACCACCACGACGGAGCGTGGATCCAAGAGACGTTCGAGCGCGGTGCGGACCGAGGCGTCGAGTGTGGGCACGTCACTTCCCTTCGAACACAGGGGTGCGGCGTTCGGCGAACGCCGCGACGCCCTCGGCCCAGTCCCTGGTCGCCATCAACTCCAGGATCTGGCGCGGCTCACCGGCGAGCGCGACTTCCAGGGGATCGTCACGGCGCAGCGCGGCCTTCATCCGCGCCAGCGACAACGGCGCTTTCCCCGCCAATGCGTCGGCGAGTCCGCGCGCAGTATCGAGAAGGACGTCACCGGGCACCGACGCGTAGGCCAATCCCCACTCGAATGCTTGTGTGCCGGTGCAGCGCTCGCCGAGGACGAGCAGATCGGTGGCGCGGCGCAGACCGACCAAACGCGGTAACCGATGGGTGACTCCGCCGCCGACGAACGTCCCGATGCTCACCTCGGGGAAACCGAGCTGCGCGTCCTCGGCCATCACGAGGAAGTCCGCGCTCACCGCCATTTCGGCGCCTGCGCCCAGCGCGTATCCGCCGACGGCGGCGACGACCGGCGTGTCCATTCGCTGGATCTGCTCGCACGCCCGCTGGGCGAGATCGAGGTAGTGCGCTTGCTCGGTGGGCGTGCGGGAGCCGGCGTGGTGCGCCTTCAGGTCGGCGCCGGCACAGAACGCGCGGCCCGCACCGTGCAGCACCACGCAGCGCACCGCCGGATCTGAATCGGCGACCACCAGATGGCCGATCAACGCTTCGTAGAGCTCTTCGCTGACCGCGTTGAGCCGTTCCGGACGGTTCAACGTCAGCGTCGCTGTCGGACCGGACCTGCTCACCAGCACCATGGACATTCGCTCATCTCCTCCTGCTCGGGTCGACGTCACACTATGCCATAACAGTTGCATTCCCATCTCTGAATGCAAATCGATTTGCACCCACGGGGACGCGGGTGTTGCATGACCGACCATCAGTTACCCGGGTCACAGCCCACGGTCCTTGGGAGGCATCGTGCCCACCTCAATTCCCCCTACGCGAAATCTCCAGCACACCATCACCACTCGTCAGCTCACGATGATCGGGATCGGCGGCGTCATCGGCGCCGGGTTGTTCGTCGGCAGCGGCACCGCGATCGCGGCCGCCGGACCCGGCATCGTCCTGGCCTATCTGCTCACCGGCCTGGTCGTGATCCTGGTGATGCGCATGCTGGCCGAACTGGCCACGGCGCGCCCGGAGACCGGTTCGTTCTCGAGTTACGCCTCACGCGAACTCGGGCCATGGGCCGGACTGTCGGTCGGCTGGGTGTACAGCTACCACTGGTCGGTGACGGTCGCTTTCGAGGCCGTCGCCGGTGGCGCGATCGCCAACCAGCTGGCGCCCGCGGTGCCCGCCTGGGCGTTCGCCCTGCTCTTCCTGAGCGCCCTGACCGGAGTGAACTTGGCCGCGGTGAGCTCGTTCGCGCGTTTCGAGTTCTGGTTCGCCTTGATCAAGGTCGCCGCGATCGTCGTCTTCATCGGCGTCGGCATAGCGGCGATCTGCGGCGCGTTCGCCCACTACACCGCACCGGGCACGACGAACCTGCTGGGACGAGGCGGGTTGCTGCCCAACGGATTCACTCCCCTGCTGGCCGCGTCGCTGACGGTCTTCTTCTCCTACTTCGGCACCGAATTGGTCACCATCGCCGCCGGTGAGGCCGACGATCCGGTCAACGCCGTGCGGGCGAGCATGCGCAGCGTCGCCGGGCGCATCCTCGTCTTCTACGTGGGCTCGATCCTGGTCGTCGTGACCTTGTTGCCGTGGGACAGCGCCGAGATCACCGAAAGTCCGTACACCGCGGTGCTGAATCTGCTGGGGATTCCCGGCGCCAGGACCATCATGAACCTGATCGTGCTCACCGCGGTGCTGTCGTGCCTTAATTCGGGGCTCTACTCCGCGTCGCGCATGCTGTTCGCGCTGGCCCAACGCGGAGAGGGGCCGCGACCGCTGGGCCGCGTCACCCGCTCCGGTGTGCCGACGGCCGGGGTTCTCGCCGCCGCGAGCGCCGGATTCCTGGCCGTGGCCGCGAACTACTTCCTGCCCACCGGAGCGGTTTTCAGCTTCCTGCTCAGCTCGTCCGGCGCCGTCGCGGTGGTGGTCTACCTGTGCATCTGCGCCACGTACATCGCCGGCCGACGCAACCGCGCCGCCATGGAATCCGCCGCGCCGGCCGTACGGATGTGGGGGGCTCCCTATCTGCCGTACCTGGTCTTGGTCACTCTGCTGGGCATCGTGGTGGGGATGGTGTTCGGTTCCGATACCCGAACGCCGCTGGCGCTCACCCTGGTGGTCACGACCCTGGCCGTCGCCGCGGGCCTGCTGCACCAACGTCGCGCCGACCGGGTCGCGGCGATGACGCCGGTGAAATAGCCACCGGCAGAACAGGATCAGACGCCGTCGGCGGCGTATACGCCGAATTCGCCCAGCAGTCTCTCCTCCTCCAACAAGGTCTCGCGGACCTCACGGCCGAGGAGGTGCGCCACCGCGCCGGACAACGCCTGGACGATCGACGTGAAGGCGGTGATCGAGCGCAGCACGCTCGCGCTCGACGCCTCGACGTAGAAGGTCTCGTGCGCCGCCGCCGCCAGCGGCGAGGCCGGGGTGTCGGTCAGGGCCACGACGTGGGCGCCACGCTGGCGGGCCCACCGCGCCGCACGGACCGTGTCGGAGCTGTAGCGATGGATCGATATCGCCACGAAGCAATCCCCCGCGCGAACACGGCGCAGTTCGTCGGTCAGCGACCCCCTGGTCCCCGTCACGGTCGCCACGTCCTCACGCAACAGACCGAGCAGGTAGCCCAGCAGATAAGCAGGCGCGTGGCACTTGCGCAGGCCCATCACGTGGACGCGGGGCGCGCGCGCCAGCTGGGCGGCCACCGCGTCCCAAGTGGTGTCCGCGATGCCCGCGAAGGAACGCGCGATGTTCGCCTGGTCCAACACCACCTGGCTCTCCCGCAGGCCCGCACCCTGCGCCACCAAGTGTTCGAGATTCTCGAAACGGCGCAGCAACTGCGCCCGCTCCTGCAGCCGCTCCTGACACAGGCGGGCCAAGCCGGGATATCCCTTCAGCCCGAGGCCATTCGCGAACCGCACCACCGTCGCCTCGTTGACGCCGACCGCGCTCGCCAGATCGGACACGGTCATGAACGCCACCGCCTCCGGGTCGGACAGCACGCGCTCGGCCAGCTTCTTGTGCGAGGCCGACAGCGAATCCCATCTGGCGCGGATCTCGGTGACCAGATCGTCGAATGTCGCCGGACCCGTCGCCGACTCCGCACTCGCGCCCACCGCGCCTCCTCCACCACTTCGCCCACCACGGATTCTTTCCCAATCTATCCGACCGAGCCGAGCGGCCCCCCGGGGTCGGCCCCCGATCCGGGGCGCAGGAAATCGGTCCCGCTGGAGCGCACATCCCGTCCCCACCGCCCGGCTCGCACCGGATTTCGCGGCATTGTCGCGTTCGCCGTCTGATGCACACCACGAACACGACTTCATTGGTGATGCCAATCAAAGGTAGGTATAGTTGGCACCGCCAATGTTAGTGGCGCCAACGAAAGGGGCTCTCATGTCCACGAATACCCTGATCGCCGATCGGATCGAGATCGCCGATCTGTTCGCGCGCCTGGCGCGCCTGCTCGACGAGAAGCGATGGGAGGACGCGGCCACCGTCTTCGCCGACGATGTGGCGATCCACTCGCCCCGCAACGGCGACCTCCAGGGCATCGACAACCTGGTCGGCCTCATGCGACAAGCCGAGGTCGCGGAGGAGCACACCCAGCACGTGACCACCGACCTGTTGGTGGACGTCCACGGCGACCAGGCTGCCGCCTCGGCGAACTCGCTCGTGTACTTCTTCCGTGAAGGCCGAGCACCCCATCGAACGAGCGGCCTGCGCATGGCCTGCACCGTCGTACGGACGCAGGCGGGCTGGCGACTCAGGGAGTCGCGGACCACACTTGCCTGGATGCACGAGGAGTGATCTCTCCCCACCCCGCCGGCTCGGCCCGGCGGGCTCCGGATCGTTACCGCGTAACCGGATCAGGACGCGGTCAGCTCGGCGGCGAAGAGCTCGCGCACCCGCTGCCAGGAATCCTCGGCGGCTTGCTTGTCATACACCTCACGGCCGGGGAAGAAGAAGGCGTGCCGAGCCTCGGGATACACCACCACGTCGTGCCGGACACCCGCCGCCGACAACGCCGCACCGATCCGCTCCCGCTGATCGGCATCGATGATGTGATCCTGCCCGCCGAAGAACAGCGCCAGCCGAGCGGTGATACCAGGCGTCGCCGCCGACAGCGGATCCGGAACGCTCAACGCCATACCCGAGTCGGGCACCCATCCCGGGTAGTAGATGGCGGCGGCGCGCAGCGGCAGCCGGGTCGCCGCGAAATAGGTGACGTGGCCACCGAGGCTGAAGCCCAGCATGCCGACCCGGTCACCGGCCCCGGCATGCTCGCGGGCATGGTCGGCGGCGGCGCGCAGGTCCGCCTCGACACCGTCGCGGGTCAATCGGCCCAGCAGTTCGAACGCGCGGGCCCGGTTGGCATCGCTCTCCTCGAACCCGGCAGAGGTCTCGGGACCGCTGCGGTGGTACAGATTCGGCGCGATCGCCACATATCCCAGGGCGGCGACATCGCGCACGACGGCCCGGACCTCATCGGTCAACCCCCACAACTCGGCTCCGACCAGGACGAGCGGGTAGTCGCCCGCCCCCTCCGGCCGGGCGAGATAAGCCGCCATGGGTGTCGCGTCATCCTGGGGGATTTCGATCTGCTCGGCCGTGATCTCGTATGTCACGAGGCCACTCTAACCGCTTCGGATCTCCACCGCGCCAGAGGAAATCGCGCACCGGCTCTCCGGAATCACGGGCACTGCGCCAGGACGCCTGGCGGACCGCACCCGGGCGGCGGATCCGGCCCGACGTCCTCGGCTGCGCCGGGATCGTCAGCGACCGCCTATCCGATGTGTAGCGGCGCCCGCCCCGGACCGCGAGGGCCCCCGACTCGAGCGGCGAGGGTTCGCGCCGCACACCGTCACAGGTGGCAAGTCGTCCGGTTGCGGCGAGGTCGCTGCTGGGCCTGTAATGAGCGCGAGCACCCGCTGAGGCGGGGTGATACCCAGGTGGACGGCGTGGCGGTCCGCCGACCGCGAGGAGTGCACGATGACAACCGGATACGTGTGGAACACCCTCTACGGGTGGGCCGACACCGGCAGCGGCAGTTTGTTCCCGTCCGACGTCACGGTCGGTCTCCAGCCGATCGGCCATCACCTCGCGCATCCCGACACCAAACGACGCTTCCACGAATTGGTCTCGGTGTCCGGACTGCTGGACGAGTTGCACTCGATCAAGGCGGAACCGGCCGACGAGGCCGACATCTTGCGGGTGCACACCACGCAACATCTGGAGCGCATCAAGACCGAGAGTCTGCAGCCGAAGGGCGGGGATGCCGGCGACGGCGTCTCGTCCTTCGGCAAGGGCGGATACGAGATCGCCGCGCTTTCGGCGGGCGGTGCGATCGCACTCGTGAAACATGTGCTGGCCGGGACGGTCGACCATGGTTACGCGCTGGTCAATCCGCCTGGGCACCACGCTACCCGCGCTACCGGCATGGGCTTCTGCGTCTTCAACAACATCTCCATTGCCGCCGCCTACGCGAAAGACGTACTCGGCGTGCGACGCGTCGCCGTCGTCGACTGGGACGTCCACCACGGCAACGGCACGCAGGACATCTGGTATGAGGATCCGTCGGTCCTGACCATCTCGATCCACCAGCATCTGTGTTTCCCACCGGATTCCGGCTACCGGGAGGAGCGCGGCACGGGCGACGGACACGGCTACGCGATCAACGTGCCGCTCCCGCCGGGTAGTGGAGACGCCGCGTATCTCCATGCGATCGACCGAGTCGTCGAACCCGCGCTGCACGCCTTCGCGCCCGAGCTGATCATCGTCGCGTCCGGTTTCGACGCGAGCATCCTCGATCCGCTGGCTCGGCAGATGGTCACCAGCGGCGGCTTCCGGCACCTGACCCGCCGGATGCTGGACATCGCCGCCGCGACCTCCGCGGGCCGGATCGCCTTCGTGCAAGAAGGCGGCTACAGCCCGCACTATGTTCCGTTCTGCGGGCTGGCGGTGCTCCGCGAACTGCTGGGCGAACCGTTCGTGGACGACCCGTACACACCGATCGTCACAACGCAAGGCGGCGACGTCCTCCTCGACCACGAGGCGGCCGCGATCGAAGCGGCCGCCGCCTTGGTCGCCGATCTCTGACCCCAGTCGGCCCATGGCGACACCTGCTGTCCGGCGCAGATTCAGAACGGCTCGGCGGGACGCGGTTTCGTCGAACCGCCGCACCGGGATTCGCTGGACAATCGCTACTGGTGACGACGACAACTGCGCCTCCGCTGGAGACATCGTTCAGTTCGCGGCGAACGCTTCGCCACGAATCCACTTCAGCAGGGTCGGATTGTCCACGGTGGTGATGACGCTGACCTCGTGCCCGGCATCGAGCGCCTGGCCGGTGAGCAGACGGCCGGTGGGACCATTGGCTCCGAACACCGTGATACGCATGGCAACTGTTCCTTCCCGAGCACGACACGCACTGACAATCGGTTCGGAGGGCCGTGCACAGCCGAGTGACGCCTATCGCCCGTGCCCGAAAGGGCTTCGGTCACGGCCACGGCGACGATCTCGACCGTCACGACCAACCGAGCGACCACAAGACGCCGTTGACGGCGCCCGCGTGACAGGTACGGACGCGTGACATGTGTCACCTGAAGGGGCGACACCGGTTGGACCAGGTCCAGCGCCTGGCGCATCGGTCGGTCTCGGCTCGGAGTCACCTATGCCGAGGAGGCGAGGACGCCCGGGTTCACACCGTGCCGGCGTGCACCAGGTGCGGCACCGAATTCGCAGGCCGAGCGGCGGCTCCGACGCCATACGCGCTCAACAACTCTGTCGCAGTACGGTCTTCGATCCGTGTGAAGCCGAAGGACAGCAACGCATCGCGGATCTCCTCCGCGGTGAAGAAGCTGAGCCACGGCTCACCGACCGCGGCGACGCGATCCGCGCGTGCCTGCCTGTCGTCGGCCGCGACGTCATGCGGCGCCGAGGAGGGCGGGTACAGATAGTCGAAGACCACCTCCGCGGCGGCGCCGTGACCGGCGATGTAGCGCAGTGTGTCATCGATCGATGCCCTGGTCAGGTACATGACAACACCCAGCCAGACGAACAACGCGTCGCTGCTGCGGTCCAGACCGGCCGCGGCCAATCCGGCGGCGAGCGTGGACTCCTCGAAGTCGATCGGGGCGAAAGTCAGCGATGGCGGGACGGCGATTTCGGCCTCGGCAAGCCTGCGCCGCTTCCATTGCTGGGTGTCGGGATGATCGACCTCGAAGAATCGCACGTTCTCGTGGGCATTGCGGTAGGCGCTGGTGTCCAGCCCCGCACCGAGGACGACTACTTGGTTGGTCCCCCGGGCCACCGCGGCCGCCACCACGTCATCGGCGAAGCGGCTGCGCGCCGCGATGAACAAGCGCCGTCGACGAGCCAGATCCTGGTCGATCCCTCGCTCGAATTCGCTGGCGCCTATGGCTGCTTCGCCGACGATCCGCACAGCCAGCGGATCCGTGAACACCCGCGGCTCGTCGGCGATTTGATGGTGGGCCCTCGCTCGCGCTACGGCCATGGCGGTTCTACTCGGTTCCCCGACCTGCATTCCGCCACCCTACCGATCGGACCGGATCACCCACACACCAGACGGTGACCGTCGCCGCTTGACGCATCACCACCTGAATGAGAGCATTGCTCTCAAGAAAGAGCGGTTATCACTGGAGGTAGTTGTGCTCGGCGCGGTCAAAGCGGCCAATCTCGGCCTGATGTTCTTGTTGGAGTTGAGCGTGCTGGGGAGCGCCGGATATTGGGGTTTCACCGTGAATGCGCAGTGGCCGATCAAGATCGTGGCGGGCATCGGCGCACCCCTGCTGCTCGCGGTGCTGTGGGGACTGTTCGCCGCAGGCGGCGGAACCAATGCCACGTACCCTTTACACGGTTTCGCTCGAATGCTGTTCGAATTGGCCTGGTTCGGCACCGGCGCATTGGCGCTGTACGGCGCCGCGTCACTCACCCCGGCCGCGATCCTGTTCGCCTGCTACCTCGTCAACGGCGTGCTGCGCGTGGCATGGAACCAGGGGTGACGCGGCACCGACGCAGCTCCACGCCGAGAAGCCCGCCGAAGACCAGTTCCCCGCGGAGAACGGCGATTCGAATCCCGAGCGCGAGCCGGTCGTCCCATTCCGCGCTCCCGGTCGCGCGGCCCGCAGTCGGGCGCGCTGTCCACGATGGTTCACCGATCCCGGCCGCCGCTGGTGAGTAATGCCGCGCCGCAACTCTATTCGATGAGAGGATCCTCGACGACGGTGTCCAGGTGCGTCGACAGGTCGTCGACCAAGCGACCGAGCAGGCGAACGAGGTCGCGCTGATCGGACGCCGACCATCCGGACAGGGCCTGGTCGAACCATCCGTCGATGACTCGCAGATAACGGCCGATCAGCTTCTCCCCGGCCGGAGTGAGGGTAATCAATCGGGCGCGTTGGTCGTCCGGGTCCGGGACACGCTGCACCAAGCGGCGCCGTTCGAGACCGTTGAGCTGGCGCGTGACGTGCGGCCCGGCCACCTGCATCCGGGCCGCTATCTCCCCTACCCGCAACGGTCGCCCCGCGGATTCCAGGATCACGAGTATTGTGACCGCGGGCCGCTCCAGGGTGATTCCGGCTGCCGCCGTGGCTGTTTCGAACAACTGCCCACGACCCAGCGTGTTGCTCAGCTGCGTCATGCGCGGCAGCAGCCCCTTCAGCGCGTCGTTGTCGCCGCTCATTTCCCACCTTGTTCAGATACCTAAGTTAGGTATATAGTACTCGGCATCCCATCCCTCGACAGCGACGACGTGCGGTCGAAAAATAGATACCTAAGGTAGGTAGATGAAAATGCAGACATCAACGGACATCCTGATCGTCGGCGCGGGCCCGACCGGTCTGGCCCTCGCGATCGACCTGGCCCGCCGAGGCGTCGGTTACCGCATCGTCGACCGCGCCGCCGGACCCAGCACGGCGTCGCGCGCCAAGACGATCCAGCCCCGGGCCTTGGAGGTCGCCGACGACCTCGGCGTGATCGATCGAGTGTTGGAGCTGGGGCGGGTGCATGTGCCGACCCGGCACTACGACCGTGACCGCGTGATCTCCGAGGCCGTGGAGGCCGCGCTGGGCGTACGCGATCCAGGGGTGCCGTACCCGCCGGTGTGGTTGTCACAGCCGCTGTTCGAGCAGATCTTGCGCGATCGGCTCGCCGAACTCGGCGGCCGGGTCGAGTGGGGAGCCGAGGTGACGGCCGTCGCGCAGACAGCTGACGCCGTGGAGGTGACCGTGTCCACGACCACCGGTGATCGGCGAATGCGCGCCCTCTACGTCGTCGGTTGCGACGGTGGGCGCAGCGTGGTCCGGGAGCGGATCGGCGCCACACTCGCCGGGGTGTCCTATGGCGACCACCGCTGGTGGCTCGGCGATGTGCGGATCGAGGGCTTGGACAATCGCTGCCAGCACGTGTGGATGAGCCCCGAGCACGGGATCCTCTCGCTGTTCCCGCTGCCCAGCACCGATGTCTGGCAATTCCAGGCGTCCATTCCCGCCGATGACCCCGATCCTGCCGCGCCGACGCTCGACCTGTTCCGGCGCCTGTTCGCCGAGCATTCCGGACTGGGAGAGGTCCGCATCGAGGATGCCGGTTGGTTGTCGCTCTACCGGATCAATGTCTGCCTGGCCGACCGTTACCGGGTCGGGCGGGTCTTCCTCGCCGGGGATGCCGCGCATATCCACTCCCCCGCCGGTGGGCAGGGCATGAACACCGGCATCCAGGACGCCTACAACCTCGGCTGGAAACTCGCCGCCGTTCTCGACGGGGACGATGAAAGCCTGTTGGACACTTATGAACTCGAACGCCGCGCGGTCGCGCGGGCCGTCCTCGACGACAGCACCGACCGTATGCACGCACTCATGCGCTCCGCGGGCAACGGCGACGGAGCGTCGGCCGTCCGCAGGCTCACCGACGATTTCACCACCGGGCTCACCGTCGCCTACCCCGACAGTCCGCTCACCGGCCCCGGCCCGAGGACCGGCCGCGTTCGCGCCGGTGACCGCGCTCCCGACGCCGTCGGTATCAAGGCCTCGTCCGGTCGCGAAGTCCGGGTGTTCGATCTGCTGCGCGGTCCCCATTGGACCCTGCTCACCTTCGACCAGGGCAACGCTCCCGACCGGACCGACGCCCGCGGCACCGCAGCGACGCGAACGATCCGGATCACCACCGACACAGCCGCTACCGAGGCCGACACTCTGATCGATGGAGACGGCAGTGTCCACCGCAACTACGAGATCACCGGTGACACCGCGGTACTCATTCGTCCCGACGGCTACATCGCAGCCGTGTTCCGCGACGAACCCACGGTCGCGGGACGGCGGCACCGCTCGGCCGACATCGGAGAGGACGTGCGGCCGGGCGTGGAGAACCAGGACTCGACGCGATCGGCATAGGGGGGATGACAGAGCAAACCCGTCCTGAGCGGCCCGCTCCCATCGCGGGTCGAGGCGGTTAGCCTGAGCGGGTGGGACCGATCGGGCTCGAGCATGACACCGGGTGGGATTTTCGCCGTTCGGCCGGTGACGCGCCGGTGGGCGGCACGGCGATGATCGGGTATCGCGCTCATGGGGCCGGCGGGTTGGACCTCCGGGTCACCGCGCTACCGGCGGTCACGGTGCTGATCGAGTTCGGGGAGAACGAACTGATCGTCGACAGCACGGCGGGCCGGCAGGCACTCAGCGGCTTCGTCTCCGGGTTCCCGCACGGGACGATGCGGGTGCGCACCGAGCGGGCCGAATGCATCGAGGCGCGCTTGTCGCCGCCGCAGTTCTATTCGTTGTCGACTATCGATCCGGTCGATCTGGGCCGCACGGTCGTCGGCTTGGACGATCTGTGGGGTCGCGGGGCGCTGTTGCTGCGTGAGCGGCTCGCCGGTGCCGCGACATGGGAGGAGCGTTTCGCGCTGACGAATTCGTTTCTGCGGCAGTGCGCCGACCCGACCCGGACCCCGGACCCGGAAGTCGTCGCCAGTTGGCGGCGCATCGTCGCGAGCCGAGGGCAGGTCTCGGTCGGCGGACTCGCCGGATCCTGCGGATGGAGCCGCAAACGGCTGTGGTCCAGGTTCGAAGCCCAGATCGGACTGACCCCGAAGCGGGCCGCGATGCTGGTCCGGTTCCGGCACGCGGTCGAAGGCCTGCTGACGGGCCTTCCTGCCGCCGACGTCGCGGCGACCTGCGGCTACACCGACCAGTCCCACCTCTGCCGGGACGTGTCGAGCTTCGCGGAGATCACGCCGGGTGCGCTGACGGCGGAGCCGCTCACCGCCATCTCGAAACACCGCTACCGAGTGTGGGGAACATTCTTCCGGTGAACGGCTTCAGCTCCTATTGGGGCAGGCGGAGGGCCGATTCCGCGCATTCGACGCCCGATCACTCCCGACGGGAACGATCGCGTCGCCCATTTCGATCCGGCTGACTGTAATGCTGGCCGCACCGGGGTGGGCGTGGTTTCCTCTGACCCGATCATCCGGTTCGAGCGAAAGGCCCTGGTATGTCCGCCGATCACACAGCCGGCATCGCATCCGCTCCGCAGGTGGTCGGGTCAGGCGGTCACGTCGGCGCGCCGAGCACCGTGATGGCGGGCAATGCCGGGCTCCACTCGACGGTCGACCCCGTCGCACAGGCGGCATAACCCGTTCTCGTGACCAGAGGACTCGTGCCCACAGAACTCCTGTCCGGCAAAGAATCGGTTACGGTCGAAAAGGAGCGCGAAATCGGTCGTGCGGCGATTCGCTTTCCGCGCGCCGCCGGAAATCGAACCCGCAGTGTCCACGACTTTTCGCCGGCTCGCGCGGCTGTACACGGACAGGTACCGACCGGTCTTCGGCTGACGATGGGAATCCCGTGAATTTATGGAGCTATATCCGGGGGCGGGGCGAAGTCCTGGCGTTCCTGACCTATCAACACGCCTCCCTGGCGTTCCAAACCGTGCTGGTCGGAACCGTGGTCGCCGTCCTCATCGCGGTGGCGGTCTATCGGCTGCCGCTGCTGTCCGCGCTCTCGCTGACCACCAGCCGGGTCGCGCTGACGATTCCTTCGCTGGCACTGCTGGCGATCCTGCTGGTCCCGTTCGGGCTGGGGGTGGTCCCGTCGTTCGTGATGCTGGCGTTCTTCGCGGCGTTGCCGGTGGTCGGCAACGCGATCGTGGGGTTGCGGTCGGTGCCGGCCTCGGTCGTCGAATCCGCCCGTGGGATCGGCTTCTCGCGCCGGCGCATTCTGCTGACCGTCGAATTGCCGATCGCCTGGCCGGTGATTCTCACCGGTATCAGGGTGTCCACCCAGATGATCGTCGGGGTCGCCGCCATCGTGGCCTACGTCCTCGGACCTGGCCTCGGATCGCTGATCTTCAACGGACTCTCCCGCCTCGGCGGCGCGAACTCCCTGGAGATGGCGCTCACCGGAACCATCCTCATCGTCATCATCGCGCTGGTGTTCGACGCACTCCTCGTCCTGCTCGGACGCCTCACGATCGCAAAGGGACTGTCATGACCGACGATGTGACCACCGGGCCCGCTCCCGCGCCGACGCAACGCTCGGTGACCGGCGCGTCCATCACACTGGACTCGGTCGTCAAGCGCTACAAAGGCCAGGACAAGCCTGCGGTGCGGCGCCTCGACCTCGAGATCGAGGCGGGAGACATCGTCGCGTTCGTCGGCCCGTCCGGGTGCGGCAAGACGACCACTTTGAAGATGATCAACCGCTTGATCGAGCCGACCGAGGGCCGCATCTTCATCGGCGGCCGCGATGTCACCAGGGAGGACCCGGACAAGCTCCGGCAATCGATCGGATACGTCATCCAGTCCGGCGGCCTGTTCCCGCACTGGACCGTCGCCAGGAACGTCGGCGCCATCCCCCGGGTGCTCGGGTGGGACAAGAAGCGGATCGCCGAACGCACCGAGTACCTGCTCGATCTGGTCGGTCTGGATCCCGCCACCTTCGCCGACCGGCTGCCGAAGGACATGTCCGGCGGACAGCAGCAGCGGGTCGGCGTAGCGCGTGCGCTCGCCGCCGATCCGCCGGTGCTGCTCATGGACGAGCCGTTCGGCGCGGTCGATCCGATCACCCGGGTTCGCCTGCAGGACAGCTTGATCGCGATCCAGCAGGAACTCGGCAAGACCATCGTGATCGTCACCCACGACTTCGAAGAGGCCACCAAGCTCGGCGACAAGGTGCTCATCCTGTCCGAAGGCGGTCAGGTCGAGCAGTACGCGAGCCCGGAGGAGATCCTCACCGATCCGGCCACACCGTTCGTGGAGGAGTTCGTCGGGTCCGGCGCGAAGCTGGCCTATCTGACCGTGTCGCGGGTGCGCGACGTCGCCTACGACGACGTGATCACCGCGCGGATCGGCGAGTCGGCGCAGGGCGTGATCGACCGCGCCGAGGCCGCCGGACAGACCTGGGTCGTCGTCGTCGACGAGGCCGGGCGGCCCCGGTCGTGGCCTTCGCTCACCGAACTGGCGACCAAACCGGAGGTCTCCGACTACCTGGATCGGCGGTTGCCCGTGGTCGCACGATCCTCGACGCTCAACGACGCGCTCGACGCCATGCTCGCCACCAGCCAAGGCGCCGCCCTGGTCACCGACGGCCGCGGCGCGGTCCTCGGCTCGCTCAGCATCGACACGGTCACCGACGTGATCCGGACCAAACTCGCCGAAGGCCGCGCCGACGCGGAGGACCTCTCCTACGTCACCTACGTCGACGGAACCGATCCGGCGCCCACGCCGGTGGTCGCCGCCGACGAGGAACCCGGATCGGACGAGCCGTCATGAGCCGTCTGCGCCGCCTGCCGATCGACGTGTGGTTCGAACCGATCGTCATCCTCGTCATCGCTGTCGGATATGTCCTCTGGTACCGGTCGACGACATTCACCGCGACCGAGCAGGCGTCCCTCGGCTGGGACAACCTGCAGACCACGATCGTCCAGCACATCGAGCTGACCGTAGTGGCCACGGTGATCGTGGTGGTCGTCGCGATTCCGCTCGGCATCGCGCTGACCCGCCCGGCGCTGCGGCGGCTCGAGCCCATCGCGGTCAATATCGCCAATATCGGCCAGGCCGCGCCCGCGGTCGGGCTGCTCGTGCTGTTCACCTTCTGGCTGGGCACGGGATTCCGCACGGCGATCGTCGGTCTCGTCGTGTACGCGGTGCTGCCCATCCTGCAGAACACGATCGTCGGGCTCCGGCAAGTCGATCAGCGCACCATCGAGGCGTCCCGCGGCATCGGCTATTCCGCCGCGCGCACGCTGTTGCAGGTCGAACTGCCGCTCGCGGTCCCGGTGATTCTGAACGGGGTGCGCACGGCGTTGGTGATCCTCGTGGGCACCGCGACGTTGAGCACGTTCATCGGCGCGACCAGCCTCGGCACGCTGATCACCACCGGCGTCACCCTCTTCCTGCCCAAACTGCTGGTCTCCGGCGCGATTCTGGTCGGACTCCTGGCGTTGACCATCGACTGGCTCGGCCGACTGGTGGAACTGGCCGCGACCCCACGAGGTATCTCATGAGGTCGCCACGAGCCCGGCTGGTCGCCCTGCTCTGCGCACTCGTCGTATCGGCGGCGGCGCTCGCCGGGTGCGGTCTGGTGAGCTCCTCGGGAACCTTCCACGACGCGCGCCTGCCCGGCGGTGACCGGCCGCTGGACGGCGCCGAGCTGGTCGTCACCTCCAAGAGCTTCACCGAGGGCGTGCTGCTTGGCAAGATCACCGCGACCTACCTGGCCGCGGCGGGCGCGAAGGTCACCGACCTGACCGGGGCGCCGGGCTCGGCCTCGTCCCGGCAGGCTCAGCTGGGCGGCGACGCCGATGTGCTCTGGGAGTACACCGGCACCGGCTGGGTCAACTACCACAACCGGACCGAGACGATCTCCGACCCGACCGAACTCTGGCAGCGCGTGCACGACATCGAGAAGCGCGACCACGATCTGGAGTGGCTGCCGCCGGCGAACTTCAACGACACGTACGCCTTCGGCGCGTCGACCCCGACCGCCGAACGCCTGCGCGTGAAGTCGCTGTCCGACGTGGCCGCGCTCCCCGTGCCCGACCGTACGTTCTGCGTCGACGACGAATTCTTCAGCCGCTCCGACGGTTTCATTCCGATGCTGCAGAAATACGGTATCCCCTACAACGATCCGAACGGTGTCCCCTCCGGCAACGTCACGCGGATGGACGCCGGTGTCGTCTACACAGCCACGGCCAAGAGCGCCCCGTGCAATTTCGGCATGATCTACACCACCGACGGCCGGGTCAAGAACCTGAACCTGGTGGTCCTCGATGACGACCGGAAGTTCTTCCTGCCCTACAGCGGCACCGCAGTCGTGCGCGGCGCGATCATCGATCGGTACCCGCAATTGCGCGCGCTGCTCGCAACCATCTCCGAGCACCTCACCGACGAGCTGATGCAGGATCTCAACGGCCGGGTCGACATCGACGGCGAAGACCCCGCCGACGTCGCCTACGACTGGCTGAAGAGCGCGAGGCTGGTCGAGTAGGGCCGGCACGATTTCGGCCGCCGCGACATGCCCGGAATGGACCTCGCCCTTCGGACAGTTGCCATGCACATGACCGAGTTCGACAAGGACAGACTGGCTTCCGACACCGACGCGCTGGACGGCTTCAACCGCGGCATCGTGGAAGAGTTCCGCGCCAACGGCGGCGAGGTCGGCGGCTTACCGGGCGGCAGACTACTGCTGCTCCACACGACGGGCGCGAAGTCGGGCGCGCCCCGGCTGTCACCGCTGGCGTATGTGACCGTCGACGGGCGGATGCTGGTCGTCGGTTCCTACCTCGGCTCGCCCAAGGATCCGGCGTGGGTGCACAACCTGCGTGCCGACGCGCGTGCCCGAGTCGAGGTCGGCACCGATGCCTACGCCGTGATCGCTCGTGAGTTGCCGCGCGACGAACGCGACCGGTATTTCGAGCGAGTCGTCGAGCTGGCACCCGTTCTCGCGGAGTACCAGGCGAAGACCGAACGCGTCATTCCGCTGTTCGAACTCACCCGCCTCTGACCCCCTCCACCTACAACCTATAGCGCACCCGGGGGCTTGCGGCAAGACCCGGGTGGTGCCGCAGAATCGCTGGCTGCGGCGTTACTGCTCGATGTGATCAGGCGAGCAGCGGCGTCCGCGCGGGATCGTCGAGCCACGAAACGGAGGGGCCTGTGTCAACTCAGGGGTACGAGGACGAATTGCGGTCCGAGCGGAGCTACGTGGCCGGGCTCTACACGCGGCTCGACGCCGAGCGCGCGCGAGCGAGGCGCGGATACACCGCGGCTCTGCGCGGGAACGGCGGAACGCCGATGGAACGGGATGTCGAGGTGCGCACGCTGGCCAGGGAGGTGAAGCGGCTGGACGTAGCGGACAACGGGCTGTGTTTCGGGCGATTGGACGCCTTGTCGGGCGAACGTTCCTACATCGGCCGGATCGGCCTGTTCGACGCGCAGAACGAGTACGAACCGCTGTTGCTCGACTGGCGGGCCCCCGCGGCGCGCGCGTTCTACGTCGCCACCGCCGCCAGCCCGGAGAACATGCGCAGGCGCAGGCAGTTCCACACCCGCGGGCGCCGAGTGGTCGATTTCACCGACGAGGTCCTCGGCCGCCCCGGCGGCGCCGAGCGCGGCGACGCGGCGCTGCTCGCGGCGGTCGACGCGCCGCGTGGCGAGGGGATGCGCGACATCGTGGCGACGATCCAGGCCGAACAGGACGAGATCATCCGGCTCGACCACCCGGGCGTGCTGGTGATCGAGGGTGGCCCCGGCACCGGCAAGACCGTCGTGGCGCTGCACCGCGTCGCGTATCTGCTCTACACCCAGCGGGAGCGGATGGAACGCCACGGCGTGCTCGTGGTCGGCCCCAATCCGGCGTTCCTGAACCACATCGGCCGCGTTCTGCCGTCGCTGGGCGAGACGAACGTCGTGTTCACGACCACCGGCGACCTGGTGCCCGGCCTGCACGTCACCGCGGAGGACGACCCGGACGCCGCCCGGCACAAAGGGTCGCTGCGGATCCTGGACGTGCTCGCGGCGGCCGTAGCCGATCGGCAGCGGGTGCCGGAGCATCCGCTGTCGATCGAGTTGTCCGACGTCACCGTGCGAATCGACGCCGAAACCGCGGAGTGGGGCCGGGAGGAGGCGCGGGCGAGCGGGCTACCGCACAACGAAGCTCGCGCCGTGTTCACCGAGATCGTCACCTGGGTGCTCACCGAGCGGGCGATCGCCCGCATCGGCCGGGGCTGGCTGACCCGCGACGACCGCGAAGCATGGGAGAACCTGCGGTCGGACCTGCGCGCGGAACTCGCGGACAACGACCGGTTCACCGCCGCGCTCGACGAACTCTGGCCGATCCTGGCGCCGGAGACGCTGTTGGCGGAGCTGTACGAATCCCCGGAACGGCTGGCAGCGGCGGGCGCCGACCCGGCCCTCTTGCGCCGCAGAGGCGATGCCTGGACGGTGTCGGACGTGCCGCTGCTCGATGAATTGGTCGATCTACTCGGCCGTGTGAAGCGGGACGACGACGCCGAGCGGGAACAGCAGGCCCAGGCCGAGTACGCGGCGGGTGTGCTGGATATTCTGGTCAGCCGCGAGGACATGATGGACGACGAGGACCACTTGTTCGCCCAGGACCTGCTCTACGCGGAGGATTTGGCGGATCGCTTCCTCGAGCGCGACAGCCGGGAACTCGCCGAACGCGCGGCGGCGGACCGGGACTGGACCTACCGGCACGTCGTGGTGGACGAAGCCCAGGAACTGTCCGAAATGGATTGGCGGGTGCTGATGCGGCGCTGCCCCGGGCGGTCTTTCACGATCGTCGGCGATCTCGCCCAACGCCGGGCGGCCGCCGGAGCGACCTCGTGGGGCGCGATGCTGGATCGGTACGTACCGGGCCGGTGGGTCTACCGATCGCTGACGGTGAACTACCGCACCCCGGCGGAGATCATGACCGTCGCCGCCGAGCTGCTCGCCACGTTCGCACCCGGCGTCCAGCCACCGGAGTCGGTTCGCGCATGCGGCGTACGGCCGTGGTCCAGGCAGGTCGCCGCCGACGAAATAGGTTCCGCCATAGACGAATTCGTCCGCGACGAAGCCTCCCGCGAAGGCACAAGCGTCGTGATCGGGCCACCGGACGCGCCGGGCGCGGTGGCGGCGGCGGAGACCAAGGGTTTGGAATACGACGCCGTCCTGGTCGTGGAGCCGGAACGAATTCTGGCCGACGGCCCGCGCGGCGCGGCCGAACTCTACGTCGCCCTCACCCGCGCCACCCAACGTCTCGGCGTGCTGCACCAGGGGCCACTGCCGCAGGCGCTGACCGGCCTCGCCGAAACCTCGACGCCCGTCGGGGCCGGAGACCGTCGGCGCGATCAGCCTTCCGGGTAGAAGACGAACAGCGTGCAGCCGGTAGCAGTCCCTGGCACGTGCCACGATCCGGCCGGGGCGTGCAGGAACGTCCCGGCCGGGTAGTCGCGCGCGCCGTCGTTGAAGGTGCCCGCGACCACGTAGACCTCCTCGGGGCCGGGCTCGTGGACGTCGCGGCGCGGCCACGACGTACCCGCGTCCATCTCCAGCACGTTGGCGCTCGCACCGGACGGCCCGGTCCAGAGGTGCCGTACCCGGATTCCGGGAAACAGCTCCCGAGCCGGAGATTCCGCGACGGACACAGCGGTGTAGCCCTCCTGGGCGAGGATTTCGGAATGCATGGCTTTCACGGTGCCGCGCGGAAGCAGGCCGAGAAAGTGTCCAGTCGGACACCACCGGGTACATTCTTGCCATGCATCGCGTGGTGGCCCTGGTGCGGCCGGTGCAGTCGACATTCGAGCTGGGCTGCGCCGCGGAGGTATTCGGCACACAGCGGGCCGGGGTGCCGCACTACTACGAGTTCGAGGTGTGCGCGGAGACGCCAGGACCGGTACCGACATCGGCCGGGTACACGCTGGAGGTGTCGCAGGGCCTTTCGGCGCTCGCTTCCGCGGACACCGTGCTCATTCCGGGCTGGGCGCCGGTGGAGGCGCCACTCTCGGCCCCCGTGCGCCACGCGCTGCTGCGGGCGCACGCCCGTGGGGCGCGGCTCGTGACGATCTGCTCCGGAGTGTTCGCGCTCGCCCGCACGGGCTTGCTGGACGGACGCTCGGCGACCACGCACTGGGCGCGCGCCGCACAGTTGGCGCGGGAGTTCCCGGAAGTTCGGGTGGAACCGGACGTGCTCTATGTGGACCACGGCGATGTCGCCACGAGCGCCGGAGCGGGCGCGGGCATCGACCTGTGCCTGCACCTCGTCCGGAAGGACCACGGGGCCGCGCATGCCACCCTCGTCGCGCGGCACATGGTGACGTCGCCGCACCGCGAGGGCGGCCAAGCACAGTACGCCCCGCCCGCACCACCCACGGACGCGCTCGACGGCCTGCTCGAGTGGGCAGGCGCGCGGCTCGGGACAGCGCTGTCGGTTGGCGATCTGGCCGCGTACCTCAGCGTCTCGCCGCGCACGCGGGCCCGGCGTTTCGCCGATCAGCTCGGCACGAGCCCGGGGGCATGGCTGCTGTCGCGCCGGGTGGCCGAGGCGCGCACCCTCCTGGAGGAGACGAACCTGCCGGTGGAGGCGATCGCGGCACGGGTCGGCCTGACCTCCGCGGTCAACCCGCGCCGCCGCTTCCGCGCCCAGGTGGGCACGACCCCGGGCGCCTACCGGCGAGCGTTCCGTGGCTCGGGAATACGGATGTGACAGGGAAAGTCACCGAGGCGACCGCTCATCCGCGGGTAGTCGGCAACCCACGGTCGCGGTGATCGTCATCGACCGGGCATCGGCGAACACCGACAGCTCGGTGTTGCTGTCCCACTCGGCCCCATCCGAGCCTTCGAACGTGACGTACCGGTCCGGCGACGATGCCGCGCTCGGCAGCATGTCCGTCGCACCCACGGACGCGGCCAGCGCTCGGGCCGTTTCCTGGAACCCGGGCCAGGCTCCTGCGGGCAGGGAACCGTCGGCGCGATAGCGCGGCAGGACGACACGCCTGCCGCCGGTGTGCGCATAGGGCCCATAGCAAGGTCCCACGGCGCGGTCCTCGCTTCGGATCCACCGCAGCGCCGGTTCGATCGCCGAGGCGGCGTTCGCGATCTCCTCGACGACCGACGCCATCCGCTGCTCGGCCACCTCCGAAGCCGGCAGTCCGGCCAATTCCGCTGCTGCGGCGGCGATCTCCTCGGGCGAAGGCGGCGGGGCGGGCTCACCGAGCAAGGTCGCGCATCCGCCCGTCCAAGCCGCGACCGCGAGCACGGCGGACCAGCGCAGCGCTACGGTCGGCCATCGCGGTCCGGTCATCGTCTCCCACGCTTCCCGCGGCCGCACGGATCGCGAGTCCGCCTCCCGCGCAATTCTATTCGTGGCGGGTGATACGGGAGCGACAACATGGCGCGGCGACGAACGCGACCGGTGTCGCGGCCGCACTCTTCGAATCATTGACTCAATGACACAGTCTTTGTATGTTTGTATCATGAGCGAGGGTTCCGACGGCGTCGACGAACGGATCATGGACGCCGCGCTCGAACGCATCCTGCAGGTCGGGATCCGCCGGGCCAGCCTGGAGGACATCGCCCGCATGGCCGAGCTCAGCCGGATCACCATCCACCGCCGGTTCGCGGGCAAGGACAACCTGATCCAAGCGGTACTGGCCCGCGAGACCCGGCGCATGCTCGCGGAGGTGACCGCGATCGCCGCCGGCGCCACCGGCGTGGACGCCCAGATCGAGGACACCATGCTGTACGTCCTCTTGCAGACCCGCATCCACCGGCTGGTCACCCAGCTGCTGCGGGTCGCCCCGGACGAAGCGTTGCGCTTCTCCACCGTGCAGGGCGAACGCCTGGTGTCCATCGGCATCGAGTACATCGTCGGCATGCTCACTCATGCCCAGTCCGCGGGCCTCGTCGACGAGTACGACCCGCGCCCGGTGGCCGAACTCGTCGCCCGCCTGGCCCACTCGCTGATGCTCACCCCCGGCGGCGGCAGCGTCGACTTCACCGACGACGACCGCGCCCGCGCCTTTGTCCGCACCACCATCGTGCCTTTGATGAAACACGGCATCACCCGCCCCGACGAGGAGCCCACCCATGACGACGTCCGCGACAATCCCGGCCCGGCATCCCGATCGGCCTCGTAAGGCGCCCGGCCTGGGCCCGTTCGCCGCGCTGCTGCGCATCGGGAAACCTTCCCCGCAGCGCTGGCAGTTGCTCGGCGCCTCGTTGCTCGTCGGCGACGAGCCGATGGACAGCCTCGTCGAGTGGATGTACACCGAAGGCGTGGCCGTCACGCGGCCGTTGTTCGAGCAGGCACTCCGGTCGGGCATCGACAGCATCCCCGGCGCGCCCGCGCCGCTGCGCGAGTTCTTCACCGCCGTCGAGGACACCCCCGCCTGGGTCGACCCGAAGTTGTTGCGCGACGGCGAGCGTGTGTTCCGTTCCGGCGGCAACGACGGGCTGTATTTCGCCCGTGACGTCTCCTTCATCGGCGGCTATCTGGCCTCCGGTTTCAACAAGACCCTGCTGCGCACCGGCGCCCTGGAGAAAGGCCCCGCCCGCCGGTTCGCCGAGACCCTGCAATGGGCGATGGACGTGTCCACCGAGAACGGCATGGACCGTTACGGTGTCGGCTACCGCTCCACCCTGCACGTGCGTCTCATCCACTCGCTGGTCCGCAGGCACGTCGCCGCCATGCCCGACTGGCGCACCGAGGAATGGGGCCTGCCGATCAACCAGACCGACATGGCCGCCACCCTCGTCGGCGCCCTGCTCGCACCCGTCGTCGGCGGCATGGCGCTCGGCGTCATCCTCGCCCCCCGTGAGCTGGCCGCCGCCGCCCACCTCACCCGCTACGTCGGCTGGCTGATCGGCGTCGAAGAGCAATGGCTGCCCACCAGCTTCCGCGACGGCATCGCCATCCTCGACCACTGCCTGACCGCCATCACCAATCCCGACGAGACCAGCCGCCAGCTCGCCCTACCTATGGCCGATGATCCACTGAACTGGTCCTATCCCAACCTGCCCGCGCTGCGCGGCCGGCTCGCCCGCGCCCAGCACCTGTCCGTCAGCAGCGCCTTCCTCGGACCCAAGGCGATGCGTATCCTCGGCTTGCCCGCCTATGTCCCGCCCTGGTACCTCGCGCTGCGCATCCCCGTCAACCTCGTGCGCACCGCCTACACCCACCTGACTCCCGGCGGCCTCGACCGCGCCGCCATCCACGGACGCGAGCAGCAGGAAGCCTTCCTGCGGCGCCTCATCGGCGAAACCAGCGCCACGATAGGGCATTCCGCGCCGCGGCTGGATCGCACCGCCTGACCGCCGATCCGGCAGCGCGACCCCGCAGGCGCTGCCGGACAACCCACGTCGGCGGCGCGTCGGAGAATCTCGACGAGGAACTCGACTTCCCCGAAGACGGGAAACATCCTGGGACGGATTGCGCGACAACGGAATCGGGACCATCGACACCGATGCCGCAGCGGTCGCCGCCTCCGCCGTCGACGGGTATTACGCAACCGGGCTCCTGCGGACCGAGCTTTCCGGCTGACGCCGCCCGGGAAAGGCCGCCGCCGCTGGGTTCACGCTTGTCAACACGTCCTGATGCCGACGCCGCCCGCGCGGGTCCGAGCACACACGGCGGGGAGCAGGCCCGCCGCAGCGCCGACCTGGACGAACAACCCGCGGCAGTCGGCGAGACGGTGAACCGAGCGCGGTAGCAGAGGCCGTGGGTTCGGACATGCGACGCGGACGAGTATGCGCTGTTGTCGACAACGTCACCGGTCGATCTATCTACACTGACAACGCTGAGCACCACCGGATCGACGCCTGGTCCGAAACCACACTTCGACGGAGAAGTTCTATGTGCGGCCACCGGAACCCCAAGCGCAACAACAACTCACGTCGTCCGGACACCGTACCGGCGATTCGGTATCCGGCCCGATCCGTCATCGACATCCTGCTGCCCGCCATGATCACGCGCCGCAGCGGTGCGCCCACCACCGACACCGGCCTCGTCCACATCTGGGGTTTCACCGGCACCGGCGAGGACGACAGCGCGAGCGCGGCGGGCTTCGCGGAATTCTCGCCCAACGACACCCCCACCGTGGCGGGCTCTCCCATCCTGGACATCGCCGGGCGGATGATGGCGGGTATGAACGGCCGCCTGTGGGGATTCGGGCTGGCCCACCAGGCCGCCGCGGACGCCGTCGTGCACGGGATCGACAACCAGCCCGACACGATCACCTCATCGCCGGACGGGCCGGAAGAATCCTCCACCACCGAGGAAGTGTGGGCCGCCAGCATCTTCGACGCCCGCGGAAGGGAGATCACCCAGCTGCGCTACGTGCATCTGCCGGAGCTCGAACCGATCACCTTCGACAGCGACACCCTCGATCGGCGCAGCACCATTCACGACTGGATCGACCGAGTCCAGACCGGAGTCATCTCGGCGCACGTCTGGGCGGCAGCCCTTGCTCTGGACGCGCAACGCAACCGAGCCGTCCTCGCGCAACTGGAACAGCGACTGCTGAGCTGACCGCAGCGCCCGCCGAACCCGACCCGGCGATGTCACCCACGGCGTCACCGGGTGCGGCGCGGTCCGCGCGAATATCAGGTGTGGGCGCGAGCACCGAACCAACGGGCCAGCGATTCCTCGAGGCCGTCCAGGTCGCCGCCGTCGGCAGCCCACGCCACACAGCCGTCGGGACGGACCAGAATCGCCGAAAGCTCGCGCGGCTGAGCGGCTTTCGCGGTGACGACCCGCACCCGCCCGGACCATCCCGCGGCGCGGGATCGCAAGTCGCCGGAATCGACGAGGTCGAGCAGAATGCCCTCCGCGTCGGTGAAATACTCACCGAGGCGGGTGCCGTCGGCCAATTCGATGTCGGGAGCGACCGATCCGACGAGCGAGTGCCCCCCGCCGATGTCGTAGCGATGCCGAACACCGGAGATGTTCTTGAACACGCCGGTCGCGCCGTCGCGCGAGGCGAGCAGTTCGGCGGCGACGGCGCGCAGGGCACGGCTGCGGATATCGGTGCGCATCAAAGCGACCTGCGCGCGCGTCCAATCCAGCACCCACGCGCCGATGGGATGGCGTTCGGCGGTGTAGGTGTCGAGCAGACCGCCGGGCGCCCATCCGCGCACTTCGGCGGCCAGTTTCCAGCCGAGATTCACCGCGTCGCCGATACCGAGGTTCAGGCCCTGACCTCCGAAAGGTGAGTGCACATGCGCGGCGTCACCGGCGAGCAGCACCCGACCCTTGCGGTAGTCGGGGACCTGGCGGGTGTTGTCGGTGAAACGGGTGGCCGAATGCACGGCAGTGACGACCACCGGGACTCCGCTCACGGCACGGATGCTCTGCTGCAATTCGGCCGCCGTCACCGGGGTCTCCCGGTCGGCGGGCGGGCCGTCCAGTTCGACGGTGAGCACGCGGCCGGGCATCGGTCCATAGGCGTAGATACCGGTCTCGGTGGCATTCCAGCTCATTCGAAGGTTCTCGGCTCCGGTCATGTCCACGATCGCCTGATGGCCGGTGATCTCCGGGTCGAGGCCGGGGAACTCGAACCCGGCGAGCTTGCGGACCGTGCTGCGCCCGCCGTCACAGCCGACCAGCCAGCCGGTGCGCACCCTGCGGTCACCGCAATCGACGGTGACACCCGCGCCGTCGTCGGACAGCCCGATGACCTCCACCCCGCGCCGGACCTCCACGCCGAGTTCGGCAGCGCGGCCACCCAGGATCGCCTCGACGGACTGCTGGGCCACCAGGAAGACCTCGGCGGCCGGACCGACCTCGGCGAATTCCAGATCATCGAAGTCGACGGCGTCCGAATTCAGCATGATGCCCGCGAAGTGACCCACCGCAGGCCGCCGCCCCCGGTCGATCGGCGGCATGCCGCCATCGCGACGGAACTGCGCGAACCGGGCGAATGCGGCGTCCTGCTCGGCGCGCAGCTGCGGCAGCAGCCCGCGCCGGTACATGGCCTGAGCGGTGGGCACATTGATCGCCCCCGCTTTGATCGTGCGGTCCGGCTCGGCGAGGCGCTCCACCACGAGCACATCCACCCCCGCGAGCCGCAGCTCACAAGCCAGCATGAGCCCGACCGGCCCGGCGCCGACCACCACCACTTCACGTGTCTCGTTCATACGAAACACGCTGCGGCGAAAGCATTGCCCGGCACTTGCACCGGCTTGCACGCCGCTTGCGCGGAGTCGTCACCGCCGGAGTCGACAGACACTCGAAGCGCCCGCTGGATATTCCCGCCTTGTCACAGCTGGGGAGAGAATGGCGGACGTTTGCGCTGGTCATGCGAGAATCGTGGACATGGGCTCCCCCTACGACCCGTTGCAGGCGGATCCCTGGGGGCGGGCACGATACGGTCTGCTCGCACTACCGGCCAAGGTACTCGGGGCGGATCCGACCCCGCAGGCGTCTTCGGCGGTCGCCGATACCCGCAAACAGATCGAGAGTCTGATCGCCCCACCACAAGCCTCCGCCACGCTGCGGAAAGTCATCGAATTCACCCGAAACGCTTTCGATCTCATGGTCGACCAACTCGGTAACGGCCACCCCGAGGACATTCCGGACCTGATCGTCCTGCTCGATAAGGCCGACTTGTACGACGTAGCCAACGAGTCCATCGTCACCACGCATTACAACGAGAAGTCCGGAAAGCTGGCCCGCCTCGCCGACGATCTGAAAGCCCAAGCCACACGGATATCCGGCAAGGTGGGCGACGTGGCGAAGGACATCATCGCGTTGATCGGAACGATCAGAGACGAGGCGGCACGTCTCGCACCGGTGCTGCAAGCTGCCACGGTGGCGGTCTCGGCACGCTCGAAGAAATTGTCGCCGACCGAGGAGAAGTCACTCCTGACCGAAGTCGTCGCGACACTCGTGCGGGTGGAGACGAAATTCGCCGCGGTCGCCGGGCACAATGCCGACCGGGCCGGGACAACGGGCCCGCTGACCCTGGAACAACTGGAGCGGATCTTCCCCGGCACATCCCGCGCGAAATTGCAGGAGTACCTGCCCTACCTCGACCAGGCGATGCGCGACTTCGGGATCGACACGCCGAAGCGGGAAGCCGCTTTCCTAGCCCAGATCGGGGTGGAAACCGACGACCTGAAAACGCTCGAGGAATACGGTGACGACGAATACTTCAACCGCCTCTACGGGCCCGGCTCCGGCGTCGGCCGAAACTTGGGCAACAACAAGCCCGGCGACGGCGCCCGCTTCCACGGCCGTGGCGCGTTGCAGTTGACCGGTCGCAACAACTACCAGGAGGCGGGCGAGGCCCTCGGTGTCGATCTCGTCGGCGATCACAAGCTGGCCGCGGATCCGAAGTACGCCTTCGCAACCGCCGGGTGGTTCTGGGACGCCAAGGATTTGAACGACCGGGCCGACGAATCGGATGTCGGCGCGATCACCAGATCGATCAACGGAGGTTCAAATGGCGCTTCGGAGCGCAAGGAGAACTACGACCGTGCCCGCAAGGTACTCGACGCGGAATGAACCCGAATTGTTCGCCACGCATCCGCGGCCCCGGTGAGCTCGGCGATGGATCTCCGTTCGGCGGTCAGAGCGCTCCACGAGTCGGTGCGCGGTCCCGTGCGTCTTCTGACCGTCCCCGGCGCCTACGATCCGGTCATGGCGGAGATCAGGAGTGAGCGGCGGGACAAGGTCGCGGTCATCACCGTGCACGACCCGGATCGGCGGAACGCGTTGACACCGGCGCTGTCCGAACAACTGGCCGCCGCGGTGGCCGAGGCCGAGCGCGATACCGGCGTGCACGCGGTGCTCGTCACCGGAACCCCGCCCGCATTCTGCGCCGGAGCCGATCTGAGCGCGCTCGGTGCGGCACGCGAGGAGGGGCTGCGGGTGATCTACGACGGATTCCTCGCGGTCGCGCGCTGCGCACTGCCCACCATCGCGGTGGTCGGCGGCGCCGCCGTCGGCGCGGGACTCAATCTGGCGCTGGCCGCGGATGTCAGGGTCGCCGGTCCTCGCGCGCGGTTCGACGCGCGATTCCTGCGACTGGGCCTTCATCCCGGCGGCGGGATGACCTGGATGCTGCAACGCGCCGTCGGACCGCAACGGGCCGCCGCGATGACGCTGTTCGGGGAGATCCTCGACGCCCAGGCGGCGCTGAGCGCAGGATTGGCGCACCGGGTGATCGACGGCGATCACGACGCGCTGCTCGCCGGAGCGATCGACTTCGCCGCCGGCGCGGCCGAAGCGCCGCGCGATCTGCTCATCACCACCAAACGCACCATGCGCCACACCGCGAATCTCGACGCCCACGCCGATGCCGTCGACGCCGAGATCGTGCCGCAGGTCGCCTCCCTCGACTCCCCGGAATTCGCCGCGCGCCTGGCGGCGAAGCAGGCCGAGATCGGCGGATCGAGATGAACGGCGGCGGCGCGGTGTGGGCGGAGGTCGTCGAAGCGGGACGGAAACGGTTTGGCGTTTCCGGCGGCGGGTAGCCGCTCCGAGACCGCATAGGAAGCGCACGACTCTGCGGCCGATGGTTCGTATCCGGATCGCAGGGGCCTTTCGTGTGTGCCGGGTGTCTTGCGACCACGGAGAGCGAGAGGAGGGCCCTATGCACTACATCGATGACACCAAACACCTGCTCAGCGATCTCGTGGGACGGGTGATCGAGTCGGCGACCAGCTACTCGGGCAGTCAGACCGTGACCATCGCCCGGCCACGAGCCGAGGTCGAGCAGTTCTGGCGCGACCCGACGAGCCTGTCGGAGGTACTGGGCGACGTCGCCGAGGTCAGATCTCCGGCTCCGTCGACCTACGAGTGGAGGTTGTACGCGGGCGCCGACGGACACACGACCTGGAAGACCACACTGCGCGAGGAGGACGGACACTTCCGGTTCGTCGGCTCCGCCGACCAGGACGCAGGCCAGGGTCTCGAAATCGAACTCACCTTCCGGGAAGCACCGCGGAATCTCGGGACCGAAGTGACGATGCGAGCCCGGACCCCGCTGCCCGACCTGCTGACCGGCGCGGGTATGTTCACCGCGCTCTACCGAGCCCGAGCCCGGCTGCAGACCGGCGAAATGCCCACCCTGGCCCACAATCCGAGCGCCCGCTCTTCCGCTCGGTGAACAGGAGGAGACATGCACGCGCTCTGCTGGAACGGCGTCAACGAACTCGCCGTGGAAACCGTCCCCGATCCGGTTCTGGTCAATCCGCACGATGTCATCGTCCAGGTCCGCCTGACCACCACCTGCGGGTCCGATCTGCACTTCATCGACGGATATTTGCCGGGAATGCGGGAAGGCGACGTCTTCGGACACGAGTTCATGGGCGAGGTCGTAGAAACCGGAGTCGAAGTCACCTCGATCGCCGTGGGTGACCGTGTCGTGGTCCCGTCCTTCATCGGATGCGCATCGTGCTGGTATTGCGACCACGAACTGTATTCCCTTTGCGATACCACCAATCCGAACAGCGCTCTGCAACAACCGCTTTTCGGCTACCCGACGGGCGGCATCTACGGTTACACCCATCCCTTCGGGGGTTATCAGGGTTCCCATGCGCAATATGTCCGTGTTCCCTTCGGCGACACCAACTGTTTCCGGATACCGGAGGGCATCACCGACGAACAAGCATTGTTCCTGTCCGATGCCGTGCCGACGGGACTGATGGGCGCCGAATTCTGCGACATCCACCCCGGCGACACCGTCGCGGTATGGGGCAGCGGCGGCGTCGGATTGATGGCCGGGCACACGGCACGCCTGCTCGACGCCGAGCGGATCTTCGTCATCGACCGCCTTCCCGAGCGGTTGCGCGTGGCGGAAGAGCAGTTCGGCGCGGAAACCATCGACTACACCGCCGTCGACAGCGTCCACGAGATCCTGCGCGAAAGTACCGGTGGCCGCGGGCCCGACGCCTGCATCGAGGCCGTCGGGATGGAAGGACACGGCACCGGACTCCAGCAACTCTACGATCGGGCCAAACAGTTGCTCCGGCTGGAATCGGATCGGGCGACACCGCTGCGGGAAGCGATTCTCGCGTGCCGGAAAGGCGGCATCGTCTCGGTGCTCGGCGTATACGGTCTCACCGACAAATTCCCCATGGGCGTCGTGACGAACAAGGGTCTCACCATCCGCACGGCACAGCAATACGGCCAGCGGTTCGTACCCCGCATGTTCGATTACATCCAACAGGGCGATCTCGACCCCTCCTACCTGATCACCCACGACATGCCGCTCGACGACGCGGTATACGGCTACGACATCTTCAAGCACAAAAAGGAAGGCTGCATCCGCTCCGTTTTCCGGCCCTGAGCGGGCCCATGGGGCCGCAGCGCCGAGATAGCTCGCTGGTTGCCCATCCGATCCGGTAGCCGGATCATCCGCGCCTCGTCGGCTCGATCGAATCGCCGCAAACGCCCACGTGCTCTGCGCGGCAGTGGGTACGCTGCCCGACGAGCCCTCCGGGGCGGCCTCCGCGCGGCACGTACCGCGCAACTTCCGAACAAACTCTTGACTCGTTCCAGAAAACGGACGAGACTTCCGAGCATGCCAACGGCCTCGGAATTCCAGCAGATGCTGCGAGGAGTTTCGCTACGTGTGACCCGCCCGCGGGTCGCGGTGCTCAGCGCGGTCCACGACCACCCGCACGCCGACACGGAGTCGATCATCCGCGCTGTTCGATCCGCGCTGCCCGAGGTGTCCCACCAAACGGTCTACGACTCATTGAACGCACTCACCGCCACCGGCCTGGTCCGGCGTATCCAGCCGTCCGGGTCCGTCGCCCGCTACGAATCGCGGGTCGGCGACAACCACCATCACGTCGTATGCCGAGGATGCGGGGTGATCGCCGATGTCGACTGCGCCATCGGCGAGGCCCCGTGTCTGACCGCGTCCGATGACAGCGGGTTCTCGATCGATGAAGCCGAGGTCATCTACTGGGGCCTGTGCCCCGATTGTGTGGAATCACAGGCTTCCCGATCACATTCGTGATCGCAGCCCACATCACTCATTCAGGAAGGAATGCTGTGTCATCCGATAGCCGCCCGCCCAATCCTGACACCAAGACCCACAGCGCGAGCGAGAGCGAGAACCCGGCGATCCCGTCGCCCACCGCGAAGACGGACCACCGCCCCCGCAGCAACAAGGACTGGTGGCCGGAGCAGATCGACGTCTCGGTGCTGCACGCCCATACGTCCAAGTCCAACCCGCTCGGAGAGGACTTCAACTACCCAGAAGAATTCAAGAAGCTCGACGTCGACGCCCTCAAGGCCGACGTCGCGGCGGTCCTGACCAATTCGCAGGACTGGTGGCCCGCCGACTACGGCCACTACGGCGGCCTGTTCATCCGGATGAGCTGGCACGCCGCGGGCACCTACCGCATCTCCGACGGCCGCGGCGGCGGCGGTCAGGGCGCGCAGCGTTTCGCGCCGCTGAACAGCTGGCCGGACAACGCCAACCTGGACAAGGCGCGCCGGCTGCTGTGGCCGGTCAAGCAGAAGTACGGCAGCAAGATCTCGTGGGCCGACCTGCTGGTGTTCGCGGGCAACGTGGCCCTCGAGTCGATGGGGTTCAAGACCTTCGGCTTCGGCTTCGGCCGTCCGGACATCTGGGAGGCGGAGGAGGTCTTCTGGGGTCCGGAGGACACCTGGCTCGGCGACGAGCGCTACAGCGGTGACCGCGAGCTGGCCAACCCGCTCGGCGCCGTCCAGATGGGCCTGATCTATGTGAATCCCGAAGGGCCCAACGGTCAGCCGGATCCCGTGGCCGCCGCGCGCGACATCCGCGAGACATTCGGCCGCATGGCGATGAACGACGAGGAGACCGCCGCGCTGATCGTCGGCGGCCACAGCTTCGGCAAGACCCACGGCGCGGGCGATGCCGGCCTGGTCGGCGCCGAACCGGAAGGCGCTCCCCTCGAACAGCAGGGCCTGGGCTGGAAGAGCGCGTACGGCACCGGCAAGGGCAAGGACGCCATCACCAGCGGCCTGGAGGTCGTCTGGACCGCCACCCCGACCAAGTGGGGCAACGGCTTCCTGCAGAACCTGTACGGCTACGAATGGGAGCTGACCAAGAGCCCCGCCGGGGCCTGGCAGTGGAAGCCGAAGGACGGTGCGGGCGAGGGCGCGATCCCGGATCCGTTCGGCGGGCCCGCGCGTACGCCGACCATGCTGACCACGGACCTGTCGCTGCGCGAAGACCCGATCTATCGGGAGATCACCCGGCGCTGGCTCGATCACCCCGAGGAGCTGGCCGAGGCGTTCGCCAAGGCGTGGTACAAGCTCCTGCACCGCGACATGGGCCCGATCAGCCGCTACCTCGGCCCCTGGGTTCCCGAGCCGCAGCTGTGGCAGGATCCCGTTCCCGCCGTCGATCACGAGTTGATCGACGAGCAGGACATCGCGGAGCTGAAGAGCAAGGTGCTCGAGTCCGGCCTGTCGGTCGCGCAGCTGGTCAAGACCGCCTGGGCCTCGGCAGCCAGCTACCGCAGCACCGACAAGCGCGGTGGCGCCAACGGTGCCCGGATCCGGCTCGAGCCGCAGAAGAACTGGGAAGTCAACGAGCCGGACGAGCTGGCCAAGGTGCTGCCGGTGCTCGAGCAGATCCAGCAGAACTTCAACGGTTCGGCCTCCGGCGGCAAGAAGGTCTCGCTCGCCGACCTGATCATCCTGGCCGGGTCCGCGGCGATCGAGAAGGCCGCCAAGGACGCGGGCCACGATGTCACGGTGCCGTTCGCACCCGGACGGACGGACGCCACCCAGGAGAACACCGACGTCGAGTCGTTCGCGGTGCTCGAACCGCGGGCCGACGGGTTCCGCAACTACACGCGGACCGGCGAGAAGGCTCCGCTGGAGCGCCTGCTGCTCGACCGGGCGTACATGCTGGACGTGACCGCTCCGGAGCTGACGGTGCTCATCGGTGGTCTGCGCGCTCTGGGCGCCAACTACGGCGGCACCGACCACGGTGTATTCACCGACCGGCCGGGCGTGCTGACGAACGACTTCTTCGTCAACCTGCTCGACCAGAACACCGAGTGGAAGGCGTCGGAGTCGGCGGAGAACGTCTACGAAGGCTTCGACCGCGCCTCCGGTGCGGCGAAGTGGACGGCGACGGCCAACGACCTCATCTTCGGATCGCACTCCGTGCTGCGGGCGGTGGCCGAGGTGTACGCGCAGGACGACGCGAAGGCGAAGTTCGTCGACGACTTCGTCGCGGCGTGGGTCAAGGTGGTCGAAAACGACCGGTTCGATCTCGCCTGATCGATATTCGACGATCCGGGCCGGTTCTTCGGGGCCGGCCTGGATCGTCTCGTCACCCGCCGTCCGATGGACCGTCGAGCGCAACGAATTCCGTTCCGCGCACCCATGATTCGCGGTCCTATAGCGATTGCGCGACCTCGTCGTCCTGGCGGCGCCCGGTGGTCATGTACAGGGTGCGGCGACCCACCTCGACGGCGTGGTCGCCGAAGCGTTCGTAATAGCGGCCGAGCAGAGTGACGTCGACCGCGGCCGCGGTGCCGTTGTCCCATCCTTCGGCCAGGATCGCCGCCAGCAGCGCGCGGTGTAGATCGTCCATGGTGTCGTCGCGAGCGTCGAGGTCAGCTGCGTCGCCGGGGTCGGCGGTGGTCAGCACACCGACCGCGGCGTCGGCGAGGTCGACGGCCGCCGCACCCATATGGGTCACCAGATCTCGCACCGGTTCGGGGACCGCGTCGGCGGGATGCCTGCGTCTGGCGGCGTCGGCGATGTGCTCGGTCAGCGCGCTCATCCGGGTGAGGTCATCGACCAATTGCAGCGCCGTCACCACCTGCCGCAGTTCTCCCGCGACGGGAGCTTCGAGGGCGAGAAGGGTGACCGCGGCGTGCTCGGCGTCCTCGCGCATCGCGGCGGTTTCGGCGCAGTAGTCGATGGTGCGTTCGGCCAGCTCCAGATCCGCGCCGAGAAGGGCGTCGGTGGCCATCGCGATGGCCTCCCGATTGCGCACGCACATCGCTCGCAAGTGGTCGGCGAGCTGCTCGAGGTGATCGTGGAAGCGGGTGCGCACCCCTCCATCATCGCGCGCATCCCGCCGGCGCGCTGCGGGTCCGCGATCGCGCACCGGTCGACTGCCGGAACCTGAGTTAACATCGTGGTTTGCCTGAGAAAGCTGTTCGTCGGCCGCGCCGCTGCCGGTCGGGCTGGAAGGGGCCGGTGTGGATCTGCCATCAGCGGGGCCGTTGACGGCGCGGACCGGTACCGCCGGGACGTGGTGGTCGTGTTGCGCCGCCGGGATGTCGATGCCGTGGCGCACGCTGCAGCCGCGACGTCGCGACACGGAGTTGCTCGACACGCTCACCGACGCGGGATTGCCCCCGGCGCGAGCCAGGGTCCGGCTGACCGCGCTCATCCATGGTGTGCGGCCCGCTCCGGCCTACGGGGTGATCGAAGGAGCGTTGCGACCGCCCGCGGTAGCGATCGCTATGACCAGTTTTCTGGTCGAACACCCGCAGGCTCGTTTCGTGGTCGATCCGGCGATGTGCGCCGACGTACACGCCCGGGTCCTGCCGCAGCTGCGCCGCCCGTATCGCGATCTCGTCGCTCCACGTAAATCGCTTGTCGGCCTAGCTGATTCGCTCGCGATGTCCGCTGTCCCCGTGGCCGCACTCGACTTCGCGATCGCGACGCACATCCACTGGGACCACGTGGCCGGACTGCTCGACCTGCCGGCATCCCTCGCGTTGCGGGTGACCACGGCCGAATTGGAATGGGCGACGAACCCCGAGACGGCCCCCATGGGCGTCGCGGAGTCGCTCGGCTCACGACCGACGCCGTCCTTCGACCTCGACGGGCCTCCCGTACTCACCTTTTCCCGCAGCCACGACCTCTTCGGCGACGGCTCGGTGCTGGCGGTGGACCTCTCCGGGCACACCCCTGGCAGCATCGGGCTCGTTCTCGCGGTAGCGGACGGGGGCACCGTGCTGTTGGCGGGCGACGCCGTCTGGCGGCGGGAGCAGATCCCGCTGCTGCGCGAGAAACCCCCGCTGCCAGGGCTTCTCGTCGACCACGACCGATCCGCCGCCTTCGCAGCGATCCACCGCCTGCACTGCCTGCCCGCGGACGTCGAGGTCGTTCCCACCCACGACCACACCGCGGCGAAAAGATGGGCGCATCGATAACCGCGCGGCCGTCCGCTGCCCCGGCGGGCTCGATCGGCGCCGCGCCGGTCACCGTGCGGTGTACCTCGGTCATCTCCTGACGCGATCGATGAGGGCGGCCGGCAGCGAGCTCATGATCGAGGCTCATATCCCGGCCCAGGAAACTCCACCAGTATTTCTTCGCCCAGTCGAGCAGCCAGCTCACGCCGGTTGCTGATCCGCCCTCTCCGAACCCGCCCGATCACACGCCGAGGACGGGGCCAAGGTCCCTCGACAAGTGTCGGTTCGACTCTGTGCACGGTCTTTCCCGCCGCGTAGCGTCCGTGGTACCCGCGTTCGGCAAGGCGCGGTGCGGAGGAGCCAGCCATGCGCGCACGAGTCGTCTACGAATCGATGTTCGGCAACACCGCGGCGGTCGCGGAAGCCATCGCGGAAGGGCTGCGCGAGCACGCCGACGTCGAAGTCGTGCCGGTGGCCGCGGCCGCCGAAGTGCCCGCTCCGAAGGTGCATCTGCTCGTGGTCGGCGGACCGACCCGCACCTTCCGGCTCAGCTGTCGGCGTACCCGCCGCGACGCCGCCAAGCGAACCGATGCGCTGATCGCCGACATCGGTGTCCGGGAGTGGCTCGAAGCGGCACTGCCCGTTCCGCGGGGGCACACTGCCATCGCCTTCGCCACCAAGCCGGTCGGTCAGTCGTGGCTACCCGGATCGACCGCACGCGGCATCGGAAAACGACTACGGCGTTTGGGCTATTCCCTCGCCGACGACCCGATGGATTTCCTCCTCGAAGACTCGACCGGCCCGCCCGGGCCAGGAGAGCTGGAACGCGCCCGTGCCTGGGCCGCGCGCATCGCCCACACCGAACTGGACCGGATCTCGCACCCGGATTGCCGGCACCGGAACGACGCACGAGATCAACGACTCGACCAATGGGCACCTCCGGCTGACGACCGCGGGCGAGCGGTGCCGCCGCACGGGCGGAAGAGCCGGTGATCATCACTCGCTCACCGAGTTCATCGGCAGGCGGACCGTCGCTCCCGCCTCGAGCCGCGCGGTCTGGTCCCGGCAGGTGACCTCGATCGGCGGCGACGCGCCGGGATCCGAGCCGATCTCGACGCCATCGCCGCTGACGCGCACGGTCAGCCGATGGCCGCGGTAGATCATTGGAAACGACAAGGCGCCCAAGGACTCCGGCCAAAACGGGCAGAACACCAGGCGGTCGCGGCGCAGTTCCATACCGGTGAAACACCGTTGCAGCAGATCGACGCTGCCCGCCATCGCGGCGAGATGAATCCCCTCCGCGGTGGTTCCGCCCTGGATATCGGCGACGTCGGAGCCGAGCACCAGATCGAAGAACTCCACGACGCGCTCCCGGTTGGCCCGCGCCAGCACCCACGAATGCACCAGCGCGCTGAGCGTCGAGCCGTGCGACGTGCGCGACAGGTAGTAGTCGATGGTCCGCGGAATCATCTCGCCGGGCAGTTCGTATCCGAGATGTCCCAGCAGTTCCCGGAGTTCGTCGGCCGACAGTAGATAGAACAGCATCAGGACATCGGCTTGTTTGGCGGCCCGATAGCGGTTCACATCGTCGCCCTCGGCCTCGAGTAGCCGGTCCAGCCGCTGGATGTTGCCGTATCGACGACGGTAGTGATCCCAATCGAGTTCGGCCAGTCGCTCGTATCCCTCGAACTGGCTGATGACTCCGTCGTGGAACGGGACGTACATTCGCCGAGCGACAACGGACCAGTGCTCCGATTCCGACGGTCGCACCGACAGCTTCTCCAGCAGCTCCGATCGTTCGCGCGGTGCCAGCAGGGCGAGCGCGTCGATCGCCCGCAGGATCACCCAGGCCGCCATCACATTGGTATAGGCGTTGTTGTCGATACCGGCCTCCGGCGCGTCCGGATAGCCGGAATGGAACTCGTCCGGGCCGATCACGCCACGGATGGTGTAGCGGTCGCGCTCGGCGTCGTAGCGCGCCAGGCTCGACCAGAAACGAGCGATCTCCACCAGCAACTCCGCGCCGCATTCGACGAGGAACTCCAGGTCGCCGGTGGCCTGGTAGTACTGCCAGACGTTGTAGGCGATCGCGATCCCGATGTGGTGCGCACGGCGGCTCGGATCCGGATTCCAGCGTCTCGACAGCGGATTCAGATGCATCCGCTGGCTTTCTTCACGGCCGTCACTGCCGGACTGCCACGGGAACATCGCCCCGGCGAGTCCCGCTTCGGCAGCCGCTCGCCTGGCCTCGGTCAGACGGCGATAGCGGTACCGCAGCAGAGAACGGGTCAGCTCGGGAAACCGCGGATTCAGCACGGGAAAGACGAACAGCTCGTCCCAGAACACATGACCGCGATAGGCCTCACCGTGCAGGCCGCGCGCGGGCACGCCCACATCCATGCTCGTGGTGTTCGGTGACAAGGTCTGCATCAGGTGCAACAGGTGCAGGCGCACGATGCGCGTCGCGTCCTGGGCACGGTCCAGGTCGATCCGCAGCCGCGCCCACAGATGCTCCCACGCCACCGCGTGTCCCTCGAACAGATCCGCGTAGCTGTCGACGGCGTCGACCCAGCGCGCGGCTTCCTCGTCGGGTCCCGCCGTGGCCGGGTCACGTCCGGTGAACACGGCGACGACCTTCTCCACGGTCACCGCGTCCCCGCTGGTGACCGGCAGCGTGAAATCGTGCCCGATCAGGCCGTCCTCGTGGATCGCTTCGCATGCCGGGTCGATGGGCTCCCCGCCGCGTCGCAGACCGCTGCGCGTCGCGACGGCCACCGGCGTTCTCGAGGCGCGGGTCCGCGCCGAGAGCAGCACCGATCTCGCGGACAGGTGTACGGCGTGTTCGGTCACCAGATGGGTGTCGGACAGGTCCCAATACCGCTGCACCAACTGATTGCGCACGGATCCATCGATCGCCGAGCGGATGGTCAGTTCGCCCGACCAGTTCTCGGCGGTGATCGTCGTCGCCATCGCGCCCGAGTGCGGACGATGCATGGCGGCGAACCGGCGTTGCGTCACCGCGGTGATCCGACCCGACGGATCGCGAAAACGGAACCGCCGCACGAGTTCGGCGCGGCGCAGATCCAGCTGCTGCCGGTAATCCAGCAGTTCCGCGGTATCGATGTCGAACCAGGGGCCGCGTTCGATCCGGAAGGTCAGCGGGAGCCAATTCGGCAGATTGACCAGACTTTCGTTGTCGACCACGTGGCCGGTTATCGTGTCGGAGAGCCGGTTGTACACCCCGCCCACATACGTACCCGGGTAGTGGACCGCTCCCGCCCCGCATTCCGGCGCCGCACCGCGGGTGGCGAAATAACCGTTGCCGACCGTGCACAGTGACTCCCGAAGCTTCTCTCGGGCCGGGTCGTATCCATCGAAGTCGAGTGTCCACGACTCCGGCGCGGCCGCGACGGTATCGGGTCGCAGCCTGCGGGCCAGCCGATCGAGGAAGTCGCGGACCCGATGCGGCCCGTCGATCGCGTACCGGGCGGCGGTGTGCCTGTCGCCGGTCTCCCCGTGGCGCACCACGATGGCGAGCCCATCCGCTTCGACGGCATCGAACGCGTCCTCGTCGGTCAGATCGTCGCCGAGATAGACCGGCAGCACCGGGACGGTGAGATGGTCGAGAATCCACCGCACCGCGGCGCCCTTGTCCCAGTCCACATCCGGGCGCAGCTCGGCGACACGCCTGCCGTGGGTGACGCGCAAACCCGCCGTGTGCCCTGCCTCGTGCACCGCGGCGACCACTCCCCCGACGTGTTCCGCCGTGACGTTGCGGTAGTGAACGGCGACCGCGAACCGCTTGTGCTCCACCAGGATTCCGGGAACATCCCGCAGGCGACGCCGAAGTTCACCGGCCGCCGCGGCGAGCGCATCCTCGGCGCCGGGTGCGGCATCGTGCACGTGCCCGGCGCCGTCCGGGGCCACCAGATCGAAGCCGTGACTGCCCGCGTACCAGATTCCGCCGACGCCGACGCGGGCACGCAAATCGGCGAGATCGCGTCCGCTGACGACCGCGACGGGGCATTCCGCTGCCAGCTTCCGCAATGCGGCCGCCACGCCCGCGACCGGTTCGGCGGCATTCGGATCGGGGACGATATCCGCGACGGTGCCGTCGAAGTCGAGCAGCACCGCAACTTTCGCGGTGCTCAGACGGTCGGCTATCCGCGGCCAGCCCTCCTCGACGTCCGGCAGCTCCGACATCCGCCGGAAGCCCCCGCGCAACCGCACCCGAGCGAGGTCATCGACGACGACGTCGGCTCCCCGGGCCAGCAGCCCATCCGCGTTCGCCCGCCGATCGACACCGATGACCAGCGCGAAGCCCCCACTGCGACCGGCGGCGACGCCCGCCTCGGCATCCTCGACCACAACCGTCCGGTCCGGTCCGGCCCCGAGTCGGCGCGCGGCCTCGAGCAACATCGCCGGATCGGGCTTCCCCGCCAGGCCCAATTCCTCGGCATCGTTCCCGTCCACCCGCACCGTGAACAGGTCCGCGACACCGGCGGCCGTGAGCACCTGCGCGCAATGCCGGCTGGCGGAGAAGATGCCCGTGCCGATGCCCGCGGCCGTCAGACGACGAACGAGGTCGACGGTCGACGGGAACACCCGGACACCGTCACGTGCGACGCGCTCGCGGAACAGGTGATCCTTGCGGTTTCCGAGCCCACATACGGTTTCGGCCGTCTCCGGATCGGCGGCGGTGCCCCAGGGCAACGCGATACCTCGCGCCGCGAGGAAGTCCGCGACGCCTCGATAGCGTGGCTTGCCGTCGACGAAGCGGAGGTAATCGGTTTCGGTGAACGGCGACCGGTCCTGTCCGGCACCGGCGGGACGCCGGGTGAGGAAGTCGTCGAACAATTCCGTCCACGCCGCGGCGTGCATCGACGCGCTGTCGGTCACCACCCCGTCCATGTCGAAGATCACCGCGTCGTGGCGGCGCGAATCGATCCGCGGCGTCGCCCGCACACCGTTGCCCACGACTTCAAGCCTGACCGAGCCGCCGGTGTCCCGTCCAGGGACGAAAGTCCGCAACAACCGCCTGACGTGGGGGCCACCAGCGACGAGATCCGGGACCAACGACTGTTTTCCCATCGGCGTGGGAGACCTACCGTCGGCCATATGAACGAGCTACCCACCGGAGAAACCATCGAGAAGGCCGTCCTCCTCGCCGGCCGGGCGCCGTCGCTGCACAACAGCCAGCCCTGGCACTGGACGTTCGACGGCCAAGCGCTGCGGCTGTTCGCGGTACCCGAACGCCGCCTCCCGGCGACCGACACCGCCGGTCGTCAGATGCTGATCAGCTGCGGTGTCGCGCTGGGCCATCTCCGCGCGGCCATGTCCGCTGCCGGTTGGCGCACCCTCGTCGCCCATTTCCCCAACCCGAATCGTCGCAATCATCTCGCCACCATCACGTTTCATCGGGCGCATTTCGTGACCGACGCCGACCGCGCCCGCGCCGACGCCATCCTGCGCAGGCACACCGACCGGCTGCCGTTCGCGGCGCCGCCCGGATGGCCCGATTTCGAAACCGTGCTGCGCAGCACGTTCGATCCCGCCGACGCCACGCTGAACGTCCTGCACGACGACAGCCGCCCCACGTTGGCCCGCGCCTCGGAGATGACCGCGTCGCTGCGCCGCTACGACCCGGATTACCACGCCGAATTGCAATGGTGGACGGGGCACGTCGTCGCCGACGCCGGTGTCCCCAAGGAGTCGCTGATCTCCGAGCAGGAACGGCAGCGGGTGAGCGTGGGCCGCAAGTTCCCCACCGTCTCCGGTGACCGGCGCGGTGAGGTCGCCGACGACCATTCGGTGATCCTGGTCCTCTCCACCGACAGCGACACCCCCGACGACGTGGTGCACTGCGGTGAGGTGCTGTCCACGGTGCTGCTGGAGTGCACCCTCGCGGGGTACGCGACCTGTCCGCTGACCCACCTGACCGAAGTCCCGCAGAGCCGCGCGCTGGTCCGCACGCTGACCGGCGGTTTCGGCTTGCCGCAGGTGCTGGTCCGGGTCGGCTCGGCACCCGAATCCGCGCAGGACGCTCCACTGACGCCGCGCCGTCCACTCTCGGAGATCCTCGAGATGTCCGGTCCACAGGGCGAGGTGGACTGAGGCCACATCGATATCCGGGACGTTAGCCCCCGCTCTACGGGCAGCAGTACCCTCCCCTCGCACCCGCCCCCCGAGCAGGCTGTGTGCTATGTCACCCCGTCGTATACCTCCACGTCCATCCGACGGAACTCCGGACCCGGACTCGGTGCCGCTGGCGGTTCCCGCGGTGGTGCTCGCTTCGATCATGCTGATCGGGATGCTCGTGGCGCTCGTCCTGTTGCTGCCCAATTGGGCGCGCGACTACGGCGCGGACCTGGTGTATCTGGCGGTGTTGATCTACGCCGGTCTCGCGCTGCGGCTGTTGTGGTGGGGCGTGACGGTCCTGCGTGCCGGTGTGGCGGACACCGAGAAGTAGAACGCCGCGCGGAAGGTCACGGCGGCCTCGCACCGGCCCGGCGGGCGACGGTGACCAAGGACCCTGCGTCGCGGGCGGAACGCCCGTATCCGGTCCGGACGATCCCGCGAAGACTCGAACCATGACCGCGAACGACGAAGCACCCGCCATATCGGTACCCGAGCATCGGGTGATGCTGGCTGCGTTGCGGCTGGCCACCCGGGCGCCGTCGGTGCACAACACCCAGCCGTGGCGGTGGGTGTTCGACGGAACCCGCCTGCACCTCTACACCGACGCCGACCGGCTGCTGCCCTCGACCGACCCGCACGGCCGCCAGCTGGTGATCAGCTGCGGAGCCGTCCTGCATCACGCGCGAACCGCCTTCGCCGACCAAGGCTGGCACACCGACACGGTGCGCGTGCCGGATCGGCAGCGACCCGACCATCTCGCCGTGATCGAATTCCGGCCGTGGACCGACCCGCCGGAGGGGATCCACACCCGAGCACGCGTCATCGACCGGCGCCGCACCGACCGGCTGCCGATGCTCGAACCGCAGGGCTTCGCAGGCCTGCTGCCCCGGCTGCGGATGCTCACCTCCCCGCACGAGGTGGAACTCGACGTCTTGGACGACAGCGCCCGGCCTCGGCTCGCCGCCGCTTCGGAACAGATCGGTGCGCTGCGCCGCCAGGACTTGCTGTATCAGACCGAATTGGAATGGTGGGCCGGGCATTCGGAGACGCTCGAAGGCGTGCCGGCCTCCGCGCTGGTGTCCGACGCGGAATTCGCCCGGGTCGGAGTCGGGCGCGCGTTCCCCCCGGCGCCGCGTTCGATGCGACGGGCCCGGCTCGACGATCGCGCGCGGCTGGTTCTGCTCGGCACCGACGGGGATTCGGTGACACGCTGGCTACGCACCGGCGAGGCGCTGTCGGCCGTGCTGCTGGAATGCACCGCCGCGGGTCTGGCGACCTGCGCGCTCACCCATGTCACCGAACTGCCGACGACCCGGGGACTGCTCGCCGGCCTGGTTCCCCGTCCGGCGACGCCTCAGGTGCTGCTCCGTGTCGGCACCGCGCCCGACGACGCCGACATGGTCCCGCCGACTCCCCGGCGCCCGGTCACCGACGTCTTCACCGTCACCGGCTCCCGCTGAGCCCACCGACACCCGAAGGGCGGCGGCCCGCGCCCACGGCACGACGAATCGAGGAGGACGCGGTGGAATACCGGATCGCCCTGGTCGAGTCCGCACCGGAAACGGTGCTGCGGATGGCACGCAGGCTTCGTCCCGACCCAGGTTTGCTCGGCGAGGACATCGCGGAGGGAATGCGGGAAGTGACCCGCGTCGTGCGGCAGGCCGGTTTGGTCGCCAGCGGCGCGCCGACGATCACCTTCCGCGACGACACACTCGAAGGCGAAGCGGCCGCGGTGGAATTCGGCGTCGCGGTGGAGCCCGCACCCAACCTCGGGCCCAGCTCCGGCGCGCAAGTGGTCGTCCTGCCGGGAACTCTCGTCGCTCGCACCTGCCACCGCGGCAGCTACCGCGACCTCGCCGCCGCGTATCAGGCGCTCCAGGAATGGCTGCGCGACAGCGGCTACCGGCCGATCGGTCCCCCCACCGAGGCCTACCTCATCGGCCCGGACGAGGTCACCGACGCCCGGCGTCTGCTCACCGAGATCCGGTTGCCGGTTGCCCCCGCCGCCACCGTCGCGGTGCACCTCGACGCCCCCTTCGAGGAGGCGGTGCGCAGAACCAGGGATGCCTTGCGCGGTGCGGAACTGGCGGTGATCGCCGAAGTCGACCTACAGGCCACGCTGCGCGAGACGATCGGCGAACAGATCGAGAACTATCTGCTGCTGGGCGTCTGCGACCCCCAGCTGACCTACCGGGCGCTGTCGGCCGACCGCCACGCCGGGGCGATGTTCTCGTGCGGTCTCGTGGTGCGCTCGACCGACACCGGCACACAGGTCGAGGTCGCCGATCCGGAACTGCTGGTCTGCGTCACCGCGCAGCCGGGGCTGCGGTCCGTCGCGGGCGAGCTGCGGCGGCGGCTCGCCGCCGCATTGGCGATCCTCCGCGATTCGTCGCCCGCGCGGACGTGATCACGTCGCGTCCACGGCGATCCGGCATCCGGGGTGACCATGGTCCCGTCAGTGCGGGTAGGAGTCCTCTCACCGGTCCCGGCTCGGACGAGCAGTCTCGTGGATATCGCACCTCGACGACCACGATTTCATCCGTGAAAGGCACACGTCATGAGCTACCACCGCGACCCCCTCGCACCCGCGGTGCACACCGCGCACGAGTGGCTGCGCACTCTGACCGACGAACTCGCCACCGAAGACCGGGCATTCGCGCACCGCGCACTGCGCGCCTGGCTGCACACGGTGCGTGACCGCATCGGTGTCAACGCGGCCGCGCATCTGAGCGCCCAGCTGCCCGAACTGCTGCGCGGGATCTTCTACGAGGGCTGGGTGCCCGCGCACGTTCCCTTCCCGCACGACGTGCCCTCCTTCCTCGATCAGTTCGCATTGGAAGCAGGCGTCTCCCGAGACGAGGCCTACGCTCTCGCGGGTGCGGTGACCGACGCGCTGGCCGATCTGTTCTCGCCCGGCCAGCTCGATCACGTGTTCGCGCTGTTGCCCGAAGATCTGCGGGCCGTCCTGCGCGGAGCCGACCTCGCGGGCACCTTGCAGCAGGACGCCACTCCGGTCACGCGACCGGAATCGTCTCGTCTCGACGAGTTGGACGGCCGGCTACGCGCACTCACCGACGCGGTGGCGGTGCTCGCCCGCAGCCTGGAAGGTCTTTCCGGCGGCGAACCGCCCGACAGCGCGCAGGTCTCCGCCGCGCAGCAAGCCCACCGGATCCTGATCGCCGAAGGCCTCACCCGCTCGGAGGCGCCGACCTGATCGCTGCCGGGCAGCTCCACGACCGGCCCTACCGAATACTTCCCAGCGCGGTGCGTCGCACCGCGAATGACATGCCTGCGCGGCGAGTCCCGTCGCCACGCAGGAAGGGACTTTTGGCCCGTACCGAGCGGCCTGCCCGATGCGTAGTGTCGACCCCACCCCCGCTCCCGGATTGGACACTCGATGATCACGGTGTTTCTGGTCGACGACCATGAGATCGTCCGCCGCGGCCTCGCCGACCTGCTTTCCGACGACCCGGAACTCACCGTGATCGGCGAAGCAGGCGACGTCGCCCAGGCCCTCGCCCGCATTCCCGCACTCCGGCCGGACGTCGCCGTTCTCGACGTGCGCCTGCCCGATGGCAACGGGATCGAACTCTGCCGTGACCTGCTGTCCAAGCTCGACGATCTGCGCTGCTTGATCCTGACCTCGTTCACCGACGAACAGGCGATGCTGGACGCGATCCTGGCCGGAGCCAGCGGCTACGTCGTCAAGGACATCAAGGGCATGGAGCTGGCCAAAGCCATCAAGGAAGTCGGCGCGGGCCGCTCCCTGCTCGACAACCGCGCCGCCGCCGCCTTGATGCAACGACTACGCGCCAACACCCACCACGACGGCCCCCTGGCCGGACTCACCGATCAGGAACGCAAACTGCTCGACCTCCTCGGTGAAGGACTGACCAACCGCCAGATCGCTCAGCGCATGTTCCTCGCCGAGAAGACGGTGAAGAACTACGTATCCCGCCTGCTCGCCAAACTCGGCCTGGAACGGCGCACCCAGGCCGCGGTCTACGCCTCCAAACTCCGGTCCCGGCCGTCCGGCTCCACCATCGACTCCTGACCGGTGGCGTGTCCATATCCACTCGGCGGTGGCGTTCATTTCCGGAACCGGGTGAAATATTCTTGAGCCATGGCGAGAAGCCGCGCTGACGGCGTTTCAGGGGCGCATGCGACTGATTACGCGTCGGCCGACCCCTACTCCGTGCGGGATACGCTTTCCCAACTGCGGCTGCGCGAACTGCTCGGCGAGGTCAAGGATCGCATCGAGCAGATCATCGATGCCCGGGACCGCATGGACGGCTTGGTCGAGGCCATGCTCACCGTCACCTCCGGCCTCGACCTCAATCGCACCTTGCGCACCATCGTGCACACCGCTATCTCGCTGGTCGATGCCCGCTACGGCGCGCTCGGCGTCCGCGGCCACGACCAGCAACTCACCCAATTCATCTACGAGGGCATCGACGAACCGACCCGCGAGTTGATCGGCGACCTCCCCCAAGGCCACGGCGTGCTCGGACTACTGTTCAGCCAGCCCAAACCGATCCGGCTCGACAACCTGGCCGACCACCCCTCCTCGGTAGGATTCCCCGCCCATCACCCGCCGATGCGCACCTTCCTCGGCGTGCCCGTCCGCATCCGCGACGAAGTATTCGGCAACCTCTATCTCACGGAGAAAGCAGGCGGCCAACCCTTCACCGAAGACGACGAAGTCATCGTGCGAGCCCTGGCCGCCGCGGCCGGAATCGCCATCGACAACGCCCACCTCTACGAATCCGCCCGCACCCGCCAAGCCTGGATCGAAGCCACCCGCGACATCACCACCGAATTCCTCGCAGGCACCGCCCCCGGCCAGGTCCTCACCCACCTCGTCGAAGCCACGCACCGGCTCACCGGCTCCGAACGGACCTATCTCGCGGTCGTCCCGGACTCCGAGGGGCCACCCGAAGAGATCACCGAACTTCTGATCACACATACCGCCGGCGCCACGCACGACCAGCGGCTGATCAAGCTGCCGTTGGGAGACACCACCATCGGTCAGGCCTTCCGACAGCGTTCTCCCCAGCGGGTGGACGACGCTCGCCGCGCGGATCTCGGCAAGATCTTCCCCGACGCCGGGCCCGCACTCGTGCTGCCCATGCAGACCTCCGATTCCACGGTGGGCGTGCTGGTCGCGCTGCGGGCGGTGGAATCGGCGCCCTACAACAACGAGATCCTCGAACTGACCTCCGCCTTCACCGACCAGGCCGCGCTGGCGATGCAACTGGCCGACGCGCAACGGCGCATGCGGGAACTGGACATCCTCTCCGACCGCGACCGCATCGCCCGCGACCTGCACGACCACGTCATCCAGCGGCTGTTCGCCGTCGGGCTGAGCCTGCAGGGCACCGTCCCCCGAACCCGCGTGCCCGAAGTGCGCGAGCGGATCACCGAGGCGATCAACGACCTGCAAGACGTCGTCCAAGAAATCCGCACCTCGATCTTCGACCTGCACGGCGGCGACAGCGCGCGGGTGCGCCAACGCATCGAGGAAGCCATCCGCCAGCAGACCGCGCCCAGCGGCATCCGCACCTCCGTGCGCATCAGCGGGCCACTCTCGGTCATCGATCCCGAACTGGCCGATCACGCCGAAGCCGTTGTGCGCGAAGCGGTCAGCAACGCCGTACGGCACTCCGGAGCCGACACCGTCTCGGTCGAGATCACCGTGGCCGACGACCTGATCATCGTCGTCGAGGACGACGGCTGCGGGGTGCCCACCGACGTCGCCCCGAGCGGTCTGACGAATCTGGCCCGGCGCGCCGAGGAAGCGGCCGGGACCTTCACGGTCACGGCCGGTACCGAACCGGACGGGCGTACCGCGGGCACGCGGTTGTGCTGGCAGGTGCCGCTGCGCTGACCGCCGGAGCCATGTGATCGGCGACCCGGAGCCGACGAGCGAGGAGGGTTATGGCCGAGGAGCCGATCGAATGGGGCGGGGCGCTGTGGGCCGCCGCCGACCTGGTGACGCCGATGGCCATCCGCGTGGCCGCGACGCTGCGGCTGGCCGACCACGTCGCCGCGGGCAGGCGGACGAGCGAGGCGCTGGCCGCCGCGGTGGACGCGGACCGGGACGCGCTGGGGCGTCTGCTGGACCACCTGGTGACCGCCGGTGTGCTGTCTCGTGGAAGTACCGGCGGCTATGGGCTGACGTCGTTGGGTGAGCGCCTGCGGGACGATCATCCGGAAGGGGTGCGGCGCTGGATCGATCTGGAGGGCGCCGTCGGGCGCGCCGATCTGTGCTTCGTCCAGCTGTTGCACACCGTTCGCACCGGTGAGCCCGCCTTTCCACGTCAGTTCGGCCGGACGTTCTGGGAAGATCTGTCCGCCGATCCCGCGCTGGGAGCGTCGTTCGACGCTCTGATGGGCTCCCGGTTGACGGCGGATGCCCCGGCGGTGGCCGACGCCTACTCATGGGGCGCGCTCGGTCACCTCGTCGATGTGGGTGGAGGCGACGCCAGCTTGCTCGTCGCCCTTCTTCGCGCCCATGGCAACCTGCGCGGGACGGTGCTCGACTTGGCAGGCCCGGTCGCTCGTGCACAGCAGGCCATTCGCTCGGCAGGCCTCGACCACCGGGCCGACGCGCAGGTCGGCAGCTTTTTCGATCCCCTTCCCGCCGGAGCGGGCGGCTATCTGCTCTCGGGTGTCCTGCACGACTGGGACGACGAGGCCGCCGTTCGCATCTTGCGACGCTGCGCCGACGCGGTTCCGGAGCACGGGAAGGTGCTCGTGCTCGACCACATCGGCGATGCCGACGGTGGCGCACCTGATACCGAAGGCGACCTGCGGATGCTGTGCTACGTCCGCGGCCGGGAACGCCCCCTCGGCAGGCTGCGTGAGATCGCCGAGTCGGCCGGTCTACGGGTCGGCTCGGTCATTCCGGCCGGTTCCCGCTCGATCATCGAGTTACACCTCGCCGATCCGCGTTCACCCAGCTGCCCGGCGGTGGCGCCGGGGTAAGCGGCCCCAGGATTCGCGAATTCGGGCATCTTCCGGGTGAGCGCGTCCGTCGCGCCGATGAGTGTGCGCGCAAGGATACGAGCCAACTCGTCGACGGTGGCCCGCACGCCCAGTTCCGCGGCGATCGTCGCGGACACCGCGGCGGCGAGCCTTCCAAAAAGACGTTGCGCGAAATGCTTATCGCGGTGGGAGATTCGGATGTGCCTCAGGACTCGAACAGCAAGTAGAGACCGGTGAAGGTGAAACCGACCATGGTCAGCATCAAAGCCAGTTGACCCGTCACCCGATGGGCCCGCGGCAGCAGTCGCAGGCAGCGGTCGTGCGCGGCGGCGACGCCGAGAATATGTCCGATCACCACGGCCAGCACCTTGATCGTCCCCAGCACCGCGGGATGGGTGGACAAGAGGTAGGCGACGTCGCGGTCGGCCAGTCCGGCCAGGTTCCATCCTCGTCCGAACGGATCCGCGAACAAGAGCACCGTCGCCTGGCCCTTCTCGACCAAGAAGGTGAGGTAGTGGGCGACGAGATAACCCGCGACGATCGGGGACAGACTGTACGCGAGGCGAGCCGGCAGCAGTTTCCGCTCGGCTTCGGGCAGGCCTCCGGTCGCCCTCGCGGCGGTACAGAACAGGCCGCCGACGACCACGATGAAACCCAGCAGCCCCACCGTCTTCAGCACGGTCGGCAGGAACTCGTATCCGCCGCCACCGGCGTCGGCCAGCAGACCACGCCAGGAAGGGAAGGTGCTGAAGCTGTCGAACGCCGTCGAGCCGAGCAGGGTGGCGGCCACGGCCACCGCGGCCACCCGGACCGGAGTTCCCGCCAGATTGTTCAACGGCGATCGCAGCACGAGTTCACCGGTATCGCGACGCCCCAACGGGCTCAGCCTGCCCAGCAGACTGCTGTACACCTCCAGCGGATCGGCACGCTCGGCCCAGACGGTGCCGCACATGATCAGTCCGGCCGTGTTCACGACGAGATACGCCACGAGCCAGGTGGTCACGGCGGCCACCGAACCCGGTTCCGGGTAGGCCAGTTCCATCCACACGAAGGAGAACAGGCCCAGCACCGCGGGCCACTGCCCCCAAGAACCGGGATAACGCATCAATCCCTGGGCGGGTGGACGGCGCCGCATCAGGCACAGGGCGCGGTGCACGGCGCGCACCGGCGACAAGATCTTCCACACGGGTCCTGCGACCAGTGAGGCGACCATGACACCGACCCAGAGGTAGATGTAGACGACACCGGGCACGGGATTGCGCGCCGGATCCGAACTTCCGAAGACACCGATCGCGACGACCACGAGAGTGACGGCCACGCTCGCTCCCGAAATCACGACCCGGACCGCCCTGGAGTCCAGGATCGCACCGACCACCGAGGGAAGCGCGATTCCCGGTGATCGCGGGTCCAGCCGCGGTTCGCGCCAGGCGAGCACCAGCACCGCGAACGAGAACGTCAAGGCCCAGGCCGCTCCGACAAGCGCGTACGACAGTGGGATCGGCAGATCCGTGGCGCCGCCGATGCCGTGCGCGAGAACCGTCATCCGCGAACGAGCAATGTCGCCACCGTTCGCCGCGCGTGATGCAGTTCGATCTCCACCCGGCCCGGCACATCCACGGTGAAGCGGAACCGCTGTCCAGCCCCCGGGGTGATCGCGAACGTGTGCTGCGGCGTGCCGTGTACGTGCAGTTCGTCGTCGGCGTCGCTGTCGACCACCACCTCGATCGGTCGTCCCACCCGGGTCTCGAGGCGGACATCGGCCGGGCTCACCGACCCCGCCGCGATCCGGACCGCGACGACGAGACTCTCCGAGTCTCCAGCCGTCCCGCTCGCCGACGAGGCGGTGTCGGGATCGGAGGAGGCACAGCCGCTCACTACCAGACCGCTCAGCAGCACGAGCGCGCCCCACCGCCACACAGATGCCATCACCGCTCCTTCTCCGCGCCGTGCTCGGACGGCGAACCAGATGTGCGATCACGCGCCTCGGCGCGGCGGTCTCGCACGGCGACGAACACGACGACGGCGACCACGGCCAGGGCGGGCAGGAAGGCCGGTATCGCGAGCAGCAGCGAGTGATGGGCCAACACGTCCACGCTGTCGGCGCCCCCGGTCATCGCGAGACCGCCGGTTCCGCCACGGCCGTCCGGCTCGTGTGCGGATACCGGTCGTTGATCCGCGCCGCGCCCCAGGACAGCGCGCCGACGAGGACGAGGCTGCACACCAGGACGACCAGCGATGCCGCGCCGAACAACCAGGACGGGTAATCGAACGAGCGCTCCCGCTGCAGCACCGTGATCTCGGCGATGAACGGGCGGTCGAACGACGCGAGCGCGGGAACCTCGTCGACGCCGATGCCGGGGTCGGCGGCCATGAAGATCGGCGCGGCGGTCAGGACGCGCCCGTCCTGCAGCCGCAGAACTGTTTTCCACGACCCATGAGCCGGGACGGGTTCGGTGGAGACGTAGTGCCCTGAACCCACTCGTCGCAGGTGGTCGACGACCAGGCCGCGGCCGGGACTGTCACTGCCGATGCCACCTTGCCAGGACAGGATCTGCATCCATTCGGGGTCGGAGCCGACCAGATCGGCGGGCGTGACGCGGACGTCCGCCAGCACCATCCTGCCGCCTGAACCTGATTCGACGTCACGCAGCGCGACCGTGGCGGTGGCCTGCTCCGGCACGTCGATGAGCAGCCCATTGGCGGTGGCAGCCGCCACGATCACGACCGCGGCGACCATCAATCCGCGCCGCACCGGCGGGCGTGGCAGCGGTTCGCCGCGCAGCGTCATCGCCAGCAGTGCGCCGACGACACCACCCGCGATACCGGTGGGCACGGCCATCGCCAGCAGTTCCGGCCACATGGCGGCAGGCCACGGATTGACGTACACCGCCCGAACCCAGAGGGATTCGAGCCACAGGCCGACTGTCGCGATCCCGAGTCCGCACAGCGCGCCCCACCAGATCGGCCGCCGGATGAGCGGTAGCAGCGCGAGCAGTTCCACCACGACCGCGCAGCCGAGATACAGCGGGAAGACATTGCGCGGGGCATCCATGATCGGTCCGCCCACCAGCACGGCCACCACGGTGCGGACCAGGGCGGCGAAGCCGACTACCACCAGTGTGCTGAACGGCCCCAGGCTCGCACGGGCGGCGACGAGGGACACCGCGGCCGCGGCGGCGATGAGCATCGGCTGCAGAACGAGCCGGAATTGCTGCACCCCGAAGTCGAATTCCACCTGGAATACCGACAATCCGATGAGCAAGCCACCGAAGGCGAAGGACCGCAGCAGCCACATCAGCCTGCCGTCGGCGCGGTCGGGCTCCGGTTTGCTGTGCCTGCCTTCGAACTCGAGCAGCAACACACCGATCAGTGACAACCCGGCGCCGCCGATGAGCATCAGATGCGTCGGCCCCCAGAGCGTGACATCTTGCCCGAAGATCCGATGCCAGATGTCGTCGAGGGGAAAGCCGATCAAGGCGTAGAGACCGGCGCCCGCGATGAGGATGCCGCCGACGGGCGCGTACCAGGTGCGGGTGATCCGCACCGCGGCGACACCGGGCTTCTCGTCCAGGGGCAGCACGATCGCCGACATCCCGGCGGTGAACAGGAAGAACAATCCCGCCAGGATGAAATAGTGCGCCGGATTCGCCAGTGGCCCGTTGTCCCGGCCGTTGCCGACGTGCAGGCTGACATCCCAGATGAAGCCCAGCAACGCGGTGAGGATCGTCGCGAGGAACATCGCCAGCGGAAGGGCCACCCATCCGGGGCGGTTGAGCAGCCGCCCGAGACGGTCGGCGACGCGTTGTAACCAGGTGATCCGGCGGGTTCGGTGGAGATACCCGATCCACAGCAGAACGACCGCGACCAGTCCGGCGGCGCCGGTCATGATCGCCACCTGGTCCAGCGCCGCTCCCCCGCCCTCGGTGCCGGGAGCGGCGAACCATTCGATCCGTGCATGCGCGGCGTCGCGCATGGTGACCTCCATCACACGAGCGAGTATATGTTACTAACGGTATCATGAAAGCGGCGGACAGCGGCCGTAATCGCGCCGCCGTTTCGGGTCAGCCGACGATCGGCAGGTCGCGCTCTTCGTCCAGCCTGGTCAGCGCCCCTTGCATGATTCCGGTGACGTGCCGGTAGGCCTCGTCCAGATTCAGTTCGGGCCCCAGCACGTCGCGAAGATCGATCGGGTCGAGGAACTCGACGGTGATCTTGCTGGGCAACGGCAGATGCCCAGCGAGATCACCGAGGTCGAGTCCCCACGGCAGCGCGATCGAGATCGGGAACACCTTCAGCCGCAGCATCCGATCCAGCCGCAGCAGGCGCGCGATCCGATCACCGCGGGTGAGCACCAACTGAGTCTGCTGCGCACCGATGTTCACCACCGGCACGATCGGAACCCGCTCGTTCCAGGCGAGGCGGAGAAATCCGGTGCGACCGGCGAAGTCGATCCGGTCCTCCTCCCACGTCGGACGGTGCACCTCCCAGTCACCGCCGGGGTAGACCAGCACCGCCGCGCCGTCGCGCAGCACTCGCTCGGCATTACCCGGGTCGGCGTTGACCGTTCCGAAGCGGCGCAGCAACGAGCCGATCACCGGGTAGGCCATCACCATGTCGTGGGCGAGCTGGAAGAAGGGCCGCTGCGGTCCGAAACGCCGGACGAAGGCGAGCGTGGTCACCAAGACTTCCGGCGATACGTTCCCGCCGGAATGGTTGCCGACCAGTAAGACCGGCCCCTCTTCCGGAACCCGCTCCAAGCCGCGCACCTCCGCCCGGAAGTAGAGGCGCACGAGAAGCCAGCCCAGATCGACGGTGTCGGCGATGAACTCCGGGTCGCGATCGGCGGGGTCGGCGGTGGGCACTCGCGCCTTCACCTGCCGGGCGACCCAGTCCGTCGCCCGGTCGACCGTCCCGCCGGCCAATCGGAAGACCTTCATGACCAACGGCTTCCGGCTAGCCGCCGATCGAGAGCAACTGGTCGAAGAACGCCCGGTACCCACGCAACGCCTGCCGCAGCCCCTCGGTGTCGGACGTGTCGCCGAGCCGCTCGTCCAGTTCGCGTTTGCGCTGGTCATAGGTGGTGGTCAGCTGGTGGATGGTATCGCCGAGCAGCTCGTCCGCGCGAGCGACCGCGTCTTTGGGGTTGTCGACGAAGGTAACCTGCACTTCCCGCCACTGGGTGCGTAGGCGATCGAGATCGGCATCGGGCAACAGCGGCGCAGGCCCGCCCGCCGCGGTTTCGGCCGTCGGCGCACCGTGGGCGGCGGTTTGCCGAGTCGTGCCGGTGTCGCTCCACTCGCTGTCGATCACATCCCGTCGCGAGGCATCCGCGCGGGCCGGCTCCGATCCGTGGGCCGCGGGCGTGTTCGATTCGGGCGCCGTACCGGTGGTCTGCGCGGACTCGGCCTCGCCGATCCCGCGGGACGCCTCGGTCTGCCCGGGATCGCGCCGCACCGCTGCCGTTTCGCCTGCCGGTCCGGCCTGCCGACCACGGTCCGCCTGCCCGCTTCCTTCGTACTGCGACTCGACCCGCCGCTCACCTACTGTCGGCGAATTCTCCTCCGCCCCATCGTGATAGGGGCGACGCTCGGATTCGGTGCTCATGCTTTCACGTCCTTCTTGCCTTCGCCGCCAACGCCGATCAGATCTTCGAACACTTCCCGGTAGTGCACGATGGCTGTGCGCCGGTCCTCAGTGGATACCGCCGTGCCTGCGGGGCGGGTCGCGATGTCGTGCGCGGCGCGATAGTGGCCCAGCGGCTCGGCATGCTCCACGGAAAGATCAGCCACCTGCTGCTCGTAGTTCTCCGTGGGGTAGCCGCGCTCGGACATGATCGTGGTGACGAGGCGGTCGGCTTCGGTCAACGCCCCGGCGGGGTCGTCGATGAATCGCTCCTGCACCTCTACCCAGCGGGTGGAATAGACCCGCTTCTCGTCGTCCGACAGGTCGCGTAGCCGCAGTTGCGCGTGCCTGCGCTCGCGCTCTGCGAGTTCCCGCTCCGCGGTCTTGCGATCCTCGTGCTCCTGTACCGTCCGGTCGTATTCCGGGCCGAATCTGCGGCGTAGTCGCTGTCTGCGCAGCATCGGCCACACCAGGAGCGCGACAACGGCCGCGACGACGACAATGGCGATGACGACGATGATTACCCATACTCCAGCCGACATCTGAACCTCCTTGTCGAGCTTGTCCGCTGGGGTAATGCCTCCTGACCGTGGTCCCAAACATATGTTCGCCACGAGGCTTCGACGTGGTGAAGTCAGCGAACCAGAACTCGTTCGCGGCGGCGACCTGTTCCTCGCCGAGCTCGGCGCCGAGACCGGGGCGCCACAGCAAGGTGCGCAGCTTCAGGAAGAAGTGTTCGGGCCCGGCGGCGCGTGGACGGGGCCATCACGCGGGACCGAGACCCGGTCCGCGCGTATACGAAGCCGCGCGGCCGCCGCTGAGGGCGAAACGAGCGGCTTTCAGCGACAGCGATGGTGAGCAGGTCCAGGCGGTGCATTCACCGAGGTAACCGGCTCACGCCCAAGCCCGTTGCCTGGTCACCACGGGCAGTGGCGGGATGAGTTTGTCCCAGAATTCGCGGCGCACCGCGTCCCAGAGCCGCGTCAGCTCCGGAAGAAGTTCTCGTGCCTGCGCGAGGTCAGGGTAGTTGCCGGGGCCGAACGCGACCAACGGAGAAGCATCCGATGCCTTGTCCACGGCGACGATCGCGATCAGGTGGTGGTGAACGAAACGCCACGTCACGCATACACCGTCGACTTCGGTATGGCGTATGTCACTCATCGTCGGAACCCTGGCGTCGTACGCTCGGCTCGCACTTGCGCCGATCCGCGCCCCCGGCCGTATACCCCTCCGCGCCACCTGCCGGGCCGCCGACTCGGCACGGTCGCGGCGAAGCGACCGTAGTGCACGCTATGGCTGTTCTGGTTCGTTTCGAACATGGGAAATCCTGTTTCGATCGTGACGCCGCCGCGTCCCGGTGCCCAGAAAGGCAGTTCCACGCGTCTGAACATAAGACATTAGATTTCATAGTTCAACGCGTGGCAGGTAATGATTGCGTTAAGTTCACTGCCAGGCCGGTATGCGACCGAGACCTCCGGGGCGAAGTCGGAGCCCATAGCGTCAGGCGCGACCGCGATCGGCAGCGGACCGGGGCAGGATCGCTCGGTCGCAGCGTGTACCTCTAACTCTAGAGTTCATAGTTCAAGTGTTCGTTGGCTAGGATCGAGTTACATCCCCCACCGAGGAGTCGCGTTGTCCAAGCAGGAGAGCGCCGGATTGACCGCTCTCGGCGCCGTGCTGGCCCCCCTCGAGGGCGGCGGCCCGAAGACCGAGGCCGTGGTGCAGCGACTCTGTGCCGCCATCAGCCTCGGCCTGATGGTCGACGGCCAGCAGTTGCCGAGCGAGACCGATCTCGCCGGTCAGCTCGGGGTGTCGACGATGACCCTGCGCGAGGCACTGGCCGTGCTCCGCCAGCAGGGAATCGTGCAGACCAAGCGCGGACGCGGCGGCGGCAGCTTCATCCGCGGTGCGGCGGAGATCCTCGAGAGCAGCTCACTGGTGCGCTTGCAGGAGATGAGCATCCAAGAATTGCGCGATCTGGGGGACGAACACTTCGCCGTCACCGGAGCCGCCGCCGTGTTCGCCGCACGCCGCGGGTTGCGAGCCGATATCGCGCGGCTGCGATCCCTGGCCGACCGGCTGAAGGACAGCAGCGAGCCCATATCGGCCCGCCGGGCCGACAGCCGCTTCCATATCGAAATGGCGGTGTGCGCGCAATCCACCCGTTTGACCCGCGCCCAGGTCGCGCTACAAGCTGAACTCTCCGCCCTGCTCTGGTTACCCCGACTGAAACTCGACCCCACCGCCGAAGCCACCGTGCATCGCGATTTAGTGGACGCGATCGAAAGAGAAGACGACGCCCGGGCGAGAGAACTGGCAGAATCACAAATCGAATCACGCATCCGCCGCCTCGTCGCCCTACGTTTGGAGCTCAGTTGATCGATGAGGGATACCGATAGTTCTTCCACCCCGGTGACCGTCGAATCGCTCGTCCACGCCGTCACAGAACTGGCCGAGGAGGTCTACGAATCGCTGGGCATCATCGGGGCCGAATTGGCGGCACTGTGGGCGAGATCGACCGAGAAGCTGCAGCGCCCGCCCCGATCGACCGACCTCGCACCGCTGCTCGACACCATCGTCGGCGAGCTCGAGCGGCGTGGAAAACTGCTCGAAAGCGCGGGCGTAGTGATGGCCGACGGCGTTCTCGCGGATCGCCCCCGATTCCTGGAGTGGTGGTTCCTCGATACCGATCGCGGACCGCAACGTCTTGTGCTGGAATTGAATCCGCACAATGAGTACTTCTACGACTACACGGCCATGGACTGGTTCACGATTCCGCGCGACCAGGGTCGGCGCTGGGCGTACGGGCCGACCGTCGATTACGCGTGTACCGATCAGTACGTCTGCACCTTCGCAATTCCGGTGACGATCGATTCGGGAGCCTTCCTCGGAATCGCCGGTGCCGATGTTCCGGTCGCTTCGATCGAGGCAGTCCTGCTTCCGCGACTCCGGGCATTCGGTCAGCGGGTGGTGCTGGTCAACAGCGAGGGGCGCGTCATCATGGGCACCGATCCCGAATTCACCACCGGATCCAAGATCAGCCGCATGGCCCGATCCGCCGCGGCGATGCCGATCGAGGCCACCTCGTGGTCGTTGCAGCCGCTGGACTCACACTGACGCGACGCGACAGCGCTGCGGGGCGCCCGCCACGAGCCGGATGGCACGCGGTGCGCCCCGATGAATGGGGTCGTGCGGCACGGAGGGGTTCGCCGAATACTCGTCCCCATGAAGGCGATCACCGCGGGCCTCCTTGCGCCGGCCACACTCCTCGCACCACTGTCGACCGCGCACGCCACGCCATTCGAGCAGGAGGCGACCATCGCGGAACGGCAACCGTTGTAGACGCAACCTGAACTATCGCCGTGATCGCCTGTCGGGCTTGCCATCTGGGAATTTCAGGCGGAACCTTCGCGGCGGAGCCGCATTAGCCACGGAAGAAGTCGACCGGAATCATCGTCTGGGTCGGTGCCGCATTGGCACACTTGATCAGTGAAAGGTGTGAAACACAGCATAATTCGCCGGCGCCGCCGTATGCCGTGCCGTAAGCGGGTTACCGGCTGTGTACTGTCCCGACGGGGCCGAACAGTCCGGGCCTTCTCGCGAGAGAGCTCCCGTGCTGTCTGCGACACCAGTGCGAGCAAGTAGCGAGGTTGTGGGTTGGATCGTTGGTGTGCGGCCGCGAGTGCCGGCACCACCTGAAGGAGAAAGCACGGAAATGAAGATGGACCGCCGTTCTGCGCGTGGAAACCGCCGTCGCCGTTCCGGCAGTCTGCTCTTCGGGCAACTGCTCACAGCCGCGGTCGAGTCCGCCGCCGACACGGTGGCGATCCGGTTCAGTCCGACAGGCGATCCCGCCGATACCACCCAACTTACCTACCGAGAGCTCGACGAATCCTCGTCGCGGCTGGCGCGGGAGTTGATCGACCGGGGATTGGGGCCCGGCGACGTGGTGGCGATCGGCATTCGGCGCTCGATCGAGTCGGTGCTGTCGGTGTGGGCCATCGCCAAGACAGGCGCCGCGTATGTGCCGATCGATCCCACCTACCCGCCGGAGCGGATCGCCTACATGGTGTCCGATTCCGGAGCGGCGCTGGGTTTGACCACTTCCGCGTACCGCGAAGCGCTGGGCACGTCGGTCCCGTGGATCGAACTCGACGACCCGCAAGACCGGGAACGGATCGAACGGCGGCCCGCGCACCCGGTCTCGTACGCCGATCGGGTGCGACCGCTGACCGAACAGCATCCCGCCTACGTCATCTTCACCTCGGGTTCGACCGGTCGGCCCAAGGGAGTCGTGGTCACCCACTCCGGATTGGGCGCGATGGTGGCGTCCGAACGGGAGCGCTACGACGTCACCGAGGGCTCGCGGGTGATGCACATCTGCTCGCCGAACTTCGACGTGTCGGTACTGGAATTGCTGCTCGCCTTCGCCACCGGGTCCACCCTGGTGATCGCGCCGCCGACCGTATTCGGCGGATTCGAACTCGCCGATGTGCTGAGGCGCGAACGCGTCACGCACATGCTGATCACGCCGGGCGCTCTGGAATCGGTCGACCCTGAGGGGCTCGCGGACCTGCGCGTCGTGATGGTCATCGGCGATCGGTTCGGTCCGCACCTGGTCAGCCGGTGGAGCGGGAACGGCCGCGCGATGATCAACGGCTACGGCCCCACCGAAGCCACGGTCATCGCGACCAGCAGTGCGCCGCTGGTTCCCGGCGAGACCATCACCATCGGCGGCGCGATACCGGGCTTCGGTCTGTTCGTGCTCGATTCCCGCTTGCGCCCGGCCCCGGCCGGAGTGATCGGCGAGCTGTATCTGTCCGGCCCCGCGCTCGCGGAGGGCTACCTCAACCGGCGCGGTCTCACCGCGGCGCGTTTCGTGGCCAACCCGTTCGGCGGCGAGGCGGGCAATCCGGGATCGCGCATGTACCGCACCGGCGACTTGGCCCGCCGACTCGGCGGGGGCGGCATCGAGGTATTGGGACGTTCCGATTTCCAAGTGAAGGTCCGTGGTTTCCGCGTCGAACTCGGCGAGATCGATGACGCGCTGAGCCGCCATCCGGATGTCGAGTTCGCGGTGACGTTGGGCAAGCGGCAGCAGAACGGCACGACCATGTTGGTGTCCTACGTGCTTCCCGAGGCGGACGCGGTGGGCATCGGGGCCGAGTTCGACACCACGGCGCTGCTGGACTTCATCTCCGAGTCGTTGCCGGGGTACATGATTCCGGCGTCGATTGTGGTGTTGGACGAGATTCCGTTGACGCCGGTGGGGAAGTTGGATCGGGCGGCGTTGCC